>DASXMQ010000116.1:0-11692 GCA_036495625.1 Binataceae bacterium (SeqCode)
ACGCGGTGGGTTCGCATCCCCAGGTCACGCGCCCTCTCAGCCAGCGCATTGGCTGCACGCGCGAGAACATGCTCGGGTCGGTCGGGAACACGAAGTTCAGCAGATCGGTCGAGCAATGCGCGGGATTGTAAATCGGCGCAATCCCGAAGGGCGAAGGAAGGAAGCGCAAGAGATAGGGCGCGAGCACCAGCGTGGCGAGGCCGTAGGAGATTGCCGCGACTCCGATCAGGTCTTTCAGCTGCGCGCGCTGGTCTTCGCCGAACGTCCATATCGCCAGGACAATCGCGATGACGCCGAACAGGGTTGCGGTAGCGAGTACCTCGGGCGAGAGCAGAAACTGGCCGATCACAAGCGCGGTCAAAGCCGCAACGTATTTAGCGCGGTCGAATCCACGGGTGATTTCGCGGCCCATAAAGGCAAGAGCCAGGTACGCGAAGAGCGGCAGCAGAAAGACCATCGCGAGGGTCAGATGGTCTAGTAACTCCCAGCTGATGTAGGTTGAGAAGCCGAACACGAAGCCGCCGGCCAGCGAGGCGCGGAAGTCGCCGGTGAGATATCGGCAGAGCGCAAATGCAGTGAACGCGCTTAGCGGCGGGGTTATCAGGCAAAGCAGATTGTATGTGGCAACGATCCCGGCGACGCGCGTGACGGGCCACATCGCGAGCGCGGCGCCCGGGAACGTCGTCGACCACGCGAGGGTGCATCCAGCCGGCGCCCAGGCGGCGCGGGTAAAAAGCGGATCCAGGCGATGCGCGAACGCGTACGGATACCAGGCGAGTCCCCACATCGGAATTTGCGCGTCGCCGGCAGCCTCGAAACCGAGGCGGAGATGGGAAAACCCGCCGCAAAGCGGAATCCCGAAAAAGCCGACCGATGCGATCGCATAGAGGACAAGGGCGGCCGCGGTCTGCGCGCGCCGGGTTGGCGAAGCCGCGCTGCGCGCGGGCGGTGTCATCGACGGGCGGGCGCGATCAGGCGGAAAGTCGCGCGGCCGCCGGAGCATCGGATTTCGTCCGGCTGCGGTAGCTGCTGTAGGCGGCGCCGGGATGGTCGTCGGCCAGGCGCTTTTGGCCCTTGCCGAAGTAGTGTTCGCGCAGCGTGCTGGCCTCGTACTCCTTGCGCAAGAGCCCGCGGCGCTGCAGTTCGGGCACGACCAGGTCGACGAAGCTTTCGTAATCGACGGGCGTATCCACCGAAAAATAGTTGAAACCGTCCACCCCGCCCTCGACGATCCATCGCTCGAGTTCATCGGCGATGCGCCGATAGTTTCCCACCGGCACGGGCATCACGCTCGCGATCGATACGAACTCGGCGATCTCGCGCATCGTCCACTCGCGGGTCGAATCGACCGAGGAGAAGTATTGCGCGAGGAATTGCATCCCGTCGGAATTCACGTTGCCGATTTTGTCGTCCGGGCCGTACTTGGAAAGATCGATCCCGGTCCATCCGCTGAACAGCGCGAACGCGCCCTCGGGGCTCGCGTACTGATGCATCTCCTCGTGTTTGCGGCGCGCCTCGGCGTCGGTAGTGCCGACCACCGGTGCAATCGCGAGCAGAATTTTCATGTGCTTAGGGTCGCGGCCGCCCTCCGCGGCAAGCTAGCGGATCCGATCGCAGTAGGCGCGGCACACGGTCGTGTTAGGAAAGACCACGAACACCGCCTCGGCGTGAGTCGCCGCGAAGCGCATCCCGCGGCCCGAAAGGCCCGCCTGGTAAACCACCGGCGTGCGCTGCGGCGAAGGTTCGCACAGATGCGGCCCGAGCACGTCAAAGTATTTTCCGCGATGGCGAATCTCGTGAACCTTGGTGGGGTCGGTATGGATGTCGCGCTCGGCGTCGCGCACGACCGCGTCCTCCTCCCAGCTCTGCTCCCAGAGCTTGTACACGACTTCCATGTATTCGTCGGCGCGATCGTAGCGTTCGTCGTGCGGCAGGATCTTACCGAGCCCGTTCCTTTCGGCGTCGGGCAGATACGAGGTCACGACGTTCCATCCCACGCGTCCCCGGGTCAGATGGTCGAGCGTGGAGAAGAGCTTCGCCGCCTGGTACGGCGGATGGTAGGTCGTGCTGTAGGTGGTGGCGAAACCGAGATGGCGCGTCACCATCGCGAGCGCCGGGATGAGCACGGTCGGGTCGTTGCATGGAAACTGCACGGCGTGGCGCACGGCCGCGTCGCGGGTGCCGTGGAAGGCGTCGTAGGTGCCGTGGATATCGGCGAAGAAAAACGCGTCGAAGCATCCGCGCTCGAGCGTGCGCGCGATTTCGGCGTAGTAGTCGAGATCGCGGTAGCCGGCCGAAGAGCGGTCCAGTGGATGCTTCCACTGGCCCTTGGATTGCGGACAAACCGAGCATTGAGTGAAAGCGTTGAGATGGATCACGCGCGGTCCTCCTCGAGGCTTGCGGGCGCGCCGGCCAAAAGCGCAACCCGGCCCAGACTATCGCTGCTGGCTGGATTTAAGAAGGGCGATCTGGAAAAGGAAAGCCCTGCGATGGCAGCGCGGGCCTGGCGTATCGCGACCGCTTCGGCCGCCGGCCCGCCTCTTTAGTAACCCGGGTTGCGCCGCGCGAGGCCGTCGAACAAATCGAGCATCCGCTCGCGCCACGTCGCGATCGGGTCATCCGCTTCGAGCAGAACGTAGTCGCTTATCGTGCGCGCCCATTGAAAACCGCCGAACACGATGTAGTCGGGATAGAGCGGGGCTGCGCCGCCCATGAACGGTTGCGAAGCGAGCGTCATCCGCAGCGGTTCAACCGTCTGGCGAAAGCCGCCGATGCGCGCGTCGCGATTCGCGCACAGTTGCTCGAGCGTCATGCCGAAGCGTTCCGCGCGGGAGCGGCGGAAATATTCCTGGTCGCGCGGGTCGAGATGGCGGACAATGTCGAGTGCGACGAACGTCGAGATAACGCGGTTTTGCACCACGTCGGCCCAGTTATTGATGAAGCGTGCGGCGGCCCGTCCGGCGGCGCCGCCGAAGAGCGAGGGGCGGTCGGGATAGGTGTCTTCGAGGTAGTTGGCGATCGCCCATGAATCAGCGATCACGCGGCCGCGGTCTTCGATGACCGGGACGCGATCCTGTCCCGAATGAGTGATCGCCGCCTTGTCGCTGAAGCGCCACGGGATCGTCTCGACGCCAATGCCCTTGTGCGCGAGGGCCATCCTGATGCGCCAGCAGTAGGGACTGAACCTGCGCTCGGGCTCTGCGCCCGCGAGGTCATACATCCTGATTGCGGGGTTTGTTGCCGTCATATGTCCTCACCGCGCGGCTTGTTGCGCCTCGCCCGCCAGCAAGCGACGGGATCTTTCAAGGGGTGGGCGACGCCGCGGGAAATCCCATTCTGTCGGCCGATTCGGGATAGAGCCAGAGCGTCTGACCCAATAGCGGGCCGTCGAGCGCGCGGACCTGGTGCCCGCCGTTTTCGCTCGGGCCGGTTTCTCCGACCAGCGTGCCGGCCGGCACGATCACCAGGTTATGATGGTAAAAGAGCTTGCTCACTTCCATCGCGCCGAAGGCGTCGAACTCGCGAAGCGCCGCGGAGCCCGCCGCATAGTCTTCCTTGTTGTCGGCCGCGATCCATTCCTTCTCGAGACGCCATTGCTTGCCCGTGATGGGGGGCAGGTTGGCTGCCGGCGCTGTGGCCGTTGTGGAGGCCGAAGATTTGCACGACATGAGCGCGGGAGCGAGGCCGGCCAGCAGGGCGGCGCAGACGGAAAGCGCGAGCGAGGATTTTCTCTTCACAGGATCTTTCCGAAGGCTCCTTTCCGGCCGTCTTGTCGTGTACTTGCCGGTTATTAGATGATCTTGTTGAGAGGAAATTCGATAATCCCGACCGCGCCCGCTTCGAGCAGTTTGGGGAAAAGCTCGCGCACCGTGTGCTCGGCGATCACGGTCTCGACCGCGGTCCATTCCTTGCCCTTGAGATTGGGCGAGGGATAGAGCGAAGAGACGGTCGGTGCGGTTATCGACGGCAAAAGCGCGATCACCTTTTCGAGATTTTCCCGCGCGACGTTCATTTTAATCCCGACCCTGTTCTCCGCGTCGAGTGCGCCGCGCAGCAGCATCCCGATCTGCCGAATCTTGGCCTGCTTCCATCCGACCGTCCACGCGCTCGGGTTGGCCACCAGCACCGGCGTCGAAGTCAAAAGCTGCTCGACGATGCGAAGGCCGTTGGCGCGCAGCGACGAGCCGGTCTCGGTGACCTCGACGACTGCATCGACTAGTCCATCGGCCGCCTTGGCCTCGGTGGCGCCCCATGAAAACTCAACTTCAACCTTAACTTTACGTTCGGCGAAGATGCGCCGCGTGAACGCGACCATCTCGGTCGCCACGCGCTTGCCGTCGAGGTCCTCCAGCCGGCGCACCGGTGATGCATCGGGCACCGCCAGCACCCATCGCGTCGGCACGAGTGAGACCTTGGAATAGATGAAGCTCTCGACCTCGTGCAGCGCGACCGCGTTCTCGACGATCCAGTCGCTGCCGGTGATGCCGGCGTCGAGCGCGCCGTCGGCGATATAACGCGGCATCTCCTGCGGACGCAGGAGCCGGCAGCTGAGCGTCGGATCGTCCACGCTCGGCATGTAGGAGCGCGACCCGACCGACACGCGCCATCCCGACTTGCGCATCAGCTCGATGGTCTGGGCTTCGAGGCTGCCCTTGGGAAGTCCGAATTTAAGTACGTTGTCTCCCGCCATAATCGCTCGCGTCGTATCGCTATTACGCTTGGGTGAAAAGTGGAAGCGCCGCGCGCGGCTCAATGCGCGGGCTTGGGCTGATGGCCGTAGCCGGGGCCGTACTTGGCCGGGTCGACGCGGCGCGTGTCCGCGGTCTGCCAGGCGCCGTCGCGCAGGACGCGAAAGAAGCACGACTCGAAGCCCTCGTGGCACGCGGCGCGGTCGCCATGCTGCTCGACCGCGAGCACGATGGTGTCGTTGTCGCAATCGATGCGGATTTCATGCACGGTCTGGTAGTTGCCCGACTCCTCGCCCTTGCGCCACAGGCGGTTGCGCGAGCGCGAGAAGTAGCAGGCGTGGCCGGTTTTGACGGTCTCTTCGAACGCCTCGCGGTTCATATAGGCGAGCATCAGAAGCCGTCCGCTTTGATAATCCTGGGCGATGACCGGAACGACGCCGCCGCTCTTTTCGAAATCGATTTGTGCGGCCGCCGCTTGCGATACGCTCTGGGTTTCCATCTGCGTGCGCCGGCCTCGTACGCCGGCAAACTCCTTTAGTGAACACGAAAGTATCGATTAAAGTTCGGGCCGTTTCAATGCCGCCCGCACGCTGGCCAGGTCTTGCTTGGCGGTTAACTTCATCCGCACGTAGTTCCAAAATCGAACCGCGCATGTATAAATTCGCCTTGGAGCATCCTGGGGGAAGAACCGGATCGGCATCGGCCTGCCCGGTTAAGTCAAGGCGCTGTTAGCCGATGAGCCATAGTCGAAAATGAATCCGCCCCGGGCGTTAAGGGGCGCGCTGGCCGCGACGCTGATCGTGCTTCTTGCGGCGACGGGCGCGTGCAGGCGCGCCGCCAGAACCGAGCCGCGGCCAAAATCCGCCTTCGCGCCTTTTAACTTTCAAATCGAGGTCGGCGCTGACCACTACAACATCGAGGGCTTTATCGCGCACCCGCCCGGCCCGGGACGCCTGCCCGCGCTGCTCGTGCTAACGGCGGGCGAGGGCAACGCGCGCCGCTGTATCGAGCAAAGCGCCGGTCTGGTCGCGATGGGCATGCTGGAGGCCTGCATCAGCATCCCCGGCTACGGCAAGTCCTCTGGGCCGAGCCGCTTCGTCGGACCGCAGGCGGTTGAGGCGGCGCATCGCGCCGTTGACCTGATGGCGGTGCGGCCGGACGTCGATCCCGACCGTATCGCGGTGTGGGGGCTGTCGGACGGCGCGGTGGCGGCGGGCCTGTTGATGGACAGTGACCCGCGGCTGCGCGCGGTGATTCTGCAATCGGGATTTTACGACACGCTCAAGATGTGGCCCGAGGCGCCGCTGCGCGAGAAGGTCACCATCCTGCGCCAGGTCTTTCCGAGCCATCGCGTGCTCGCCGAGCGTAGCGTGATCGCCCATCTGCCGCCCAAGCTCGATTGCAGCGTGCTGATCATGCACGGCGAGCATGACAAGAAGATGCCCGTGCAGCAGGCCAGGCGGCTGGCGCAGGAGCTGCAAAACCGCGGCGCCAAGGTCGAGACCCGCTTTTTCGACGACGGCCACGATCTTGGGGGGAAGGTGGACGGACCGCTCAAGGAATTCCTCCGCGAAAACCTCATCGCCGCCGGGCCGCGCGCACACGCGCCGTCCTGAGACCAGGCGGCAAGTGGCTCTTTAGTTTAGAGAGGCGGGCCGGTGTACTCAGCCGAGCGCCTTGACCGCCTGGACGACGGCGTCGGTATGGCCCGCGACCTTGACCTTGGGGAAGACCTTGCGAATCACGCCGTCGCGATCGATGACGAAAGTGGTGCGCTCGATTCCCATGAACTCGCGTCCGTAGAGCGACTTTTTCTTATAGACCCCGTAAAGCCGGGTGACCCGATTGCCGGGGTCGCTCAGCAGCGGAAAGTTAAGCTCGTGCTTGTCGATGAACTTGCGATGCGATTCGGGCGCGTCGGCGCTGACGCCGACCACCTGCGCGCCGGCCGCCTTAAGCCGCGCCGCGGTGTCGCGAAAATCGCACGCCTCGGTCGTGCATCCGGGCGTCATGTCCTTGGGATAAAAGTAAAGCACGAGATTGCCGCGGCCGAGCAGTTTCTCGAGCGAGACCGTCGCGCCGCCGGCGTCGGGAAGCTCGAAGGGCGGGGCTTTGCGCCCCTCCATCGCGTGCGCCGCGCCCTTGGCGGCCGCTTTCGGAGTCCCGGTATTGCGCGTATTGGTCATCCCGCTCCTCGGTGGAATTCACGATTCCATCATTTGCATCGCGGGTAAAGCTCTCAACGCTCCATTACGCGATAAAAAACACTTGTGCCGCAATGGTTTTGGCCGAATCATAGTTGACGGACTCCCGGGTAGCCTCTATGCTTGCGGCGAGCGAGCGTCCGACCAAATAACATCATCTTCATGGCATCATATACTGAGCTTCATAAATCGTTCCTCGAGCAGCTCGGGGAGGACTACAATCTCGGGCGCATCCTCGGCGCCGTCGGGATTCCGCAGGGCTCGGTCAACAGCAACTACCTGATCGAGACCGCCAAGGGCCGCTTCATGCTGCGGGTCGACGAGGTCAAGACCGAGAGCGAGGTCAAGCGCGAGATCGACCTGCTGACCTTCCTGCGCAAGCATTCGTTCCCGTGCCCGCATCCGCTTCAGGATCGGACGGGTCGTTACTGGCGCGAATGCGAGGGCAAGTGCGCTTCGCTCTACCGCTACCACGAGGGGCGAATCGTCGCGCCCGAGCGGCTGCGCCCGAGCCAGCTCGAAACCATCGGGCGTGCGCTCGGCGAGCTGCACGTCATCGGCAAGGGCTACAAGAAGGGCATCGACAACCGTTTCAGCTTCGAGCGTATCGCCGACCTCTATCTCAGCGTGCGCGGGCGGCTGCCGAACTATTTCCGCAAGATCAGCCGCACACTCGAGGACGAGGTCGATTATCTGACGCGCTACCTCGAGGGCAAGCTGCCCAAGGGTGTGATCCACGGCGACCTGTTCGCCGACAACGTGCTCTTCCGCGGCGAGAAGTTGACCGCGGTGCTCGATTTCGAAGCCGCCTGCCGCGGCAAATTCATCTTCGACCTGGCGACCGCGGTCAACGCGCTATGCTTCGTTGACAGCCAATATTCGCTCGATCGCTTTCGCTACCTGCTGCACGGGTACGAGTCGGTGCGCACGCTGTCGCTGGCCGAATGGGACGCCTTCCCCAATGAGCTGCGGTACTCCTCGCTGCGCTTCACGGTGACGCGCCTGCACGACTTCTTTCTCCATCCGCTCGACAACAACCGCCGCGTGCACAAAGACTTCCGCGAGTTCTTCGAGCGCCTGCGCATCCTGCGCCGCGAGCGCGAAGGCGGGATGGAGGCGTTGTTGATGGCGATGGCGACCGGGTACGATTACCGCAAGTACCAGAAGGTAAAAGCGAACGAGCGGTTGAAAGCCTGACCCGCGGCAAGCGTCGTTCCTGACCCCGCGATGAATGCATATCCCTCGCGCCGCCGCGCCTAAGCCGTCGTATCGCAACCTAACCCCGAGCAGTTACCCGCGAGTATCCCGAGTATCCAACGATGTCCGCGCTCCTCAGGCGCCTCGACGCGCACAAGCCCGCGCTCTGGCTGGAGGTCGCTCCGCCGCGCGGAATCGCCGTCGATTCAATGCTGACGAGGCTGGCGGCGCTCCGCGGCCACGTAGACGCAATCAACCTCGCCGACAACGCGCTTGGCCGGGTAAAGCTCGCGCCGCTCGTGTTCGGCTCGATGATCAAGTCGCGCCTGAACCTCCCGGCGGTGATCAATTTTTCCTGCCGCGACCGTAACCGCTACGCGCTCAAAGCCGACCTGCTCGGCGCGGGCGCGCTCGGTATCGAGGGCGTGGTCGCGCTTGCGGGCGACAAGCTCGCCGACGATTCGAGCGGCGCGCGGGCGGTGCACGACCTCGATCCTTTGAGCCTGCTGCGCGCGATGCACGATCTGCGGCGCGGCGATACCGGCGAAGGGCGCCGGTTGTTGAAAACGCTGCCGGAGTTTGCGATCGGGGCGGTCGCGAATCCCAACCGCAAGACCATCGAGCGCGAGTTCGAGCTGCTCGCGCGCAAGGCCGAGGCCGGCGCCGAGTTCGTCATAACCCAACCGGTCTTCGACCCGGCGGTGGCGCGCGCCTTCCTCGCGCAGGCGCGCCGGCACAAGCTGCGCGTCGTGCTCGGCATCCTGCCGGTCAAGCGCGAATCGATGGCGAGCTACCTGAAAGACCGCATCCCTGACCTCGCCGGCGCCCATGAACATCTCGACCGCTACGCGGGCACGAGCGAAGAGGAAGCGCGGCGCATGTCGATCGCCTCGAGTATCGCGCTGATGCGCACATTGGCGGACGAGGTCGCCGGCTTTAACATAATGAGCGGCGGCGGACCTTCGCTCGCGATCGAGCTTGCGCTCGAGTTCAGCCGCTCGCTGGAGGATTCCGGTGCGCGCTAGAAAAATGAGACTCGAGGCCGCGCGTCGCTCGCCGCGAGAGCAAGCCGCGAGCACGCCGGCCACAAACTCGAGCGCCGCCGCGGTCGAGGATGCGGTACGGCTCGTCTTGCGCCACATCGGCGAGGATACCGAGCGCGAGGGGCTCAAGCGCACGCCAACCCGCGTGCTCCACGCGCTCGAGTTTCTCACCCGCGGCTACAAGGAAGATCCCAAGGTCGCGATTAACGGCGCGGTCTTCTCGGAGGAAGAGTACCAGGAGATCATCCTGTGCAAGGACCTCGACTTCTACTCCCTGTGCGAGCATCATTTGCTGCCCTTTTTCGGCAAGGCGCATCTCGCCTACCTGCCCAACCGCCGCATCATCGGGCTTTCGAAGCTCGCCCGGCTGGTCGAGATCTACGCGCGCCGCCTGCAGGTCCAGGAGCGGCTGACCACGCAGATCGCGAACACCCTGATGGAAGAGATCGAACCGCTGGGCGTCGCCGTGGTGCTCGAGGCCGAGCATCTGTGCATGCGGATGCGCGGGGTCGAAAAACAGAATTCATACGTCACCACTTCGGCGATGCTGGGAGTGTTCCGGACCAATTTCGAGACCCGGCAGGAGTTCATGAACCTGCTCCGCAAGCAGTAACGGCCGCGCGCAAAGAGCGCGGCAAAGGCGTCTAAGCGGCGAAGCGATGACCGAACCCGTCTCGCCCGATCTGCTCGATGAACTGGGCGCGTATGCGCTCCGCTACGTCAAACCCGGCCAGAGTATCGGGCTCGGCACCGGTCGCGCCGCTTCGGCGTTCATCCGCGCCCTCGGCGCGCGCCGCATCAGAGTGCGCGGCGTGCCGACCTCCGAGACCAGCGCGGAGCTTGCGCGTTCGCTCGGAATCGAGGTCGTCGCACTCGACGGCAAGGCGCGCCTGGACGTCGATATCGACGGCGCCGACGAAGTCGATGCGCGCCTCAACCTGGTCAAGGGTTACGGCGGCGCGATGGTGCGCGAGAAGGTCGTCGCCTGCGCTTCGCGCAAGGTGGTGATTCTGGTCGGCGAAGAAAAGCGCGTGGCCCGTCTCGGCCAGCGCCGCCGCCTGCCCGTGGAGGTCGTGCCCTTCGCCGCGTGCTACGCGATGCGCCGGATGCGCGAGTTGGGGCTCAAGCCGGCGGTGCGGATCGGCGAGGGCGGCGGCGAATTTCTGAGCGACAACGGCAACCTGGTTATCGATTGCGGGGCCGGCGTTTTTGAGGCCCCCGTGCGCCTGGAGCGCGACTTGCTCGCGATTCCCGGCGTCGTCGGCACCGGTCTCTTTATCGGAATCGCCAACCTCGTGCTGGTCGCTAACGGCGACGGTTCGATCTCCACGCTCGAGCGCCGCCGCTGATTGGAGGACGAATCGGATGGCCGCGGATCCGACAGGCACCGGCACTTCGGCCGCGCGGCGTGATTTGACGCGGATCTACGCTGCCGCCGTTTCGGCGGTGGCGCCGGATCGTCTGATGGCGCGCGCGCTCGCCGGCGAGGCCGCGGGCGGGGCGAAGGTTCCGGCGCTGCTCGCCGATGCCTCGCGGATTTTTCTGTTGGCGGCGGGAAAGGCCGCGATGGGGATGGCGGCCGAAGTGGCGGCGCGCCTTGGCCCGAGGCTCCACGACGCGCTGGCGATTGTTCCCGCTCCTGCGCCCAAAAATGAATTCGTCTCCGAGGCTGCGCCTGCCGACGCCTCCGATGCCGCTCGCTGCACGCTACGGATACTCGCGGCGGCTCATCCGCTGCCCGACGCGTCATCGGAGCGCGCCGGCGCCGCCGCGCTCGAATTCGCAGGGCGTGCCGGTCCCGGCGATCTGCTGCTTTTTGCGCTCAGCGGGGGCGCGTCGGCGCTGATGGCCGCGCCCGCCCATCCGGTGACGCTCGCGGACAAAATAGCGATCAACGCCGCGCTGTTCGGCTCGGGCGCGTCCATCCGCGAGCTCAATATCGTGCGGCGCCATCTGTCGGCGGTTAAGGGCGGTGGGTTGTTGCGCGCATGCGGCGGCGCCCGCGTGTTGAGCTTCATCCTCTCCGACGTTGCGCATAACGATATTGTGACGATCGGTTCGGGGCCGGCCGCCGCCGATCCGACAACTTTTGCCGAGGCGGTCGGCGTGCTCAAACGCCGCGGGCTGTGGGGCCGCGCGCCCGAAGCAATCCGCGACCGGCTCGAGCGCGGCGCCGCCGGTGAGATCGCGGAGACCTTAAAGCCAGGAGATCCGCTGCTCGAGCGCGTCGACAACCTGGTGATCGGCGACAACGCATTGGCGCTCGAGTCCGCGGCCGAGGCCGCCGCAGCCGCCGGCTGCGTGGTCGATCGATGGCGCGAGCTTTACGGCGAGGCCGACGATCTGGGTCACGCGCTCGCCGCGCATCTCTCGGCGATCGCCGCCGGCGCGGGTGCGCGCACCTGCGTGATTGCGGGCGGCGAGCCCGTGGTCACGATGCGCGGGCGCGGCAAGGGCGGGCGTGCGCAGCAGGCTGCGCTGTCGATGGCGCTCGAATTGGAGCGGCTCGGCGGCGCGCGACGCATCGTCGCGCTGTTCGCGGGGACCGACGGGATCGACG
>DASXMQ010000117.1:0-7030 GCA_036495625.1 Binataceae bacterium (SeqCode)
CGAGGACAGCGTCTGGCCGCCGGCGAAGCGCTCCAACTCGCGCGCGACGTAGCCGGTGATGCGCCCGGCGAGCCTCAGCGCGAGCGAAGCGGGTCGTCCGCCGGGCCCCAGGAGCCATCGCGCGGCCTGCGAATCGAGCAGCCGCATCAGGCTCGCCGGCGCCTGCACGAACTCCAATGCGTGCGCGGCGGGCGGCGTATCCACCACTTCGAAGTCGAAGCGGCCGGCCGTGTGAAGGTCGTGCAGCGCTTCCAGGGCCGCATAGGCGTCCGAACCTGCGAACCGGGTGCTGAGACTCTGGTAAAAGGCGTTGTCCAGAATCCGCCTGCGGAGAACCGGGTCCGCGACGTGCTCGGCCACCATCGCGTCCCATTCGCCCTTTACGTCGAGCACCATCGCGCTCAGTTTGAGCGCCGGATCGAGGTTGGCGGCGCGCAGGCGGCGCGCGTCGATTCGCGTCGGCTTGCCGCACAGGCGCGGAAGACCGAGCGCCTGGCGCAGACGGCGCGCGGGATCGACCGTGATGACCGCCGTGCGCAGGTGGTTTTTTGCCGCGGCGACGCCGAGCGCCGCCGCGATGGTGGTTTTGCCGACGCCGCCGGAGCCCAGGACGACGAGGACGGAGCGCGGCTCGAGCAGGTCTTTCATGAGTAGCCCTTCATGAGGGGTGTTTCATGAGAGGTCTTGCACGACAGGTTGCACGACGGGTTTAGCGCGGTTACAGCGCCTCTGCGAAGAGCTGCGGACCTCACGGGCCAAAATAGCAGAACCCGCGGTCAAAGCGCGCACAAACCTGTGGACGGGCTCGCCCGGGATAATTGGACGCAGGCGAGACGCGGCGCATACTATCTGACGGGCGCGCCGATTTCTTCGAGAGTGGGCGGCGGGGAGGTTGCATGATGGAACTGCTGGCGGCTGTGATCGTGGCGTTCGCGCTGGGCGCGACGGTCGCCTGGCTTGCCGCCGCCCGGCGCTGGGAGGGCAAGGTGCGCGAAGCCGCGGTCCGGATGGAGGAGCGCGAGCGCAGCTTCCTTGAGCAGAAGACGCTGCTGGAAAGTTCGGAGCGCAAGCTCGCCGACACGTTCAAATCGCTCGCGGCCGACGCGCTCGAAGCCGCAAATTCGAGGTTCCTCACTCTCGCCGATCAGAGACTCGGCTCAGTGGTCGGCCCGGTCAACGAATCGCTCGGCCGGCTCGACCAGGAAATCCGCGCGATCGAGGGAGCGCGCCGCCAGGCCTACGGCGCGCTCGGCGAGCAGATAAGCTCGCTCATCGCGGCGCAAAAGGAATTGCGCTCGGAGGCCTCCAACCTGTCGCGCGCGCTGCGCGCGCCGTCGGTGCGCGGCCGCTGGGGCGAAATCCAGCTGAAGCGCGTGGTCGAGATGGCCGGGATGCTCGAGCGCTGCGATTTCTTTCAGCAGGCGAGCGCCGTCAACGACGACGGCAGGCTGCGCCCCGACCTGCGCGTGCAGCTGCCCGGCGGCAAGAACGTCATCGTGGACGCCAAGGTGCCGCTGCAGGCGTATCTCGAATCGCTGGAGACGCCGACGGAGGCCGCGCGCCAGGAAAAGCTCAAACAACACGCGCAGCAACTGCGCGCGCATATCGGCGCGCTCGGGTCCAAGAACTACTGGGACCAGTTTCAGCCGGCGCCCGAATTCGTGATCCTGTTTCTGCCCGGCGAGCCGTTCTTCAGCGCGGCGCTGGAGCAGGACCCCACGCTGATCGAGCAGGGCGTCGCCCAGCGGGTGATTCTCGCGACGCCGACCACGCTGATTTCGCTGCTGCGCGCCGTGTCCTACGGCTGGCGCCAGGAGCAGCTCGCGGAAAACGCACAGCGGATAAACGAGATGGCGCGGGAGCTCGCGGATCGGTTTGCCACCATGGTCGATCATCTGCGTCGCGTCGGCGCCGCGTTGAAGTCGTCGGTCGGCGCATTCAACGACGCCGTCGGGTCTTTCGAGGGCCGGGTGATGCCGCTTGCGCGGCGCTTCCGCGACCTTGGCGTGGTCGGAAAAAAGGAGTTGGGCGAGATCGACAAGATCGACCTCGCGCCGCGCGAAGCCGCGCTTTCCGCCGACGATCTGATGGAGGCAGCCCCGCCGAAGTAGCAGGGGATGGCGCTGCGGGTCGTATCGCCGCCTTACGGCTGCTCGACGTTTGACGGCGACGGCGCCTTGAGCTGGCTTCGCTCCTGACCTTCGGCGATCCAGGCCTCGACCTCGCGCCGTTCGCGCGCGAGGAAGTTGGCGATCGCGCGGCGCAATCCTTCGTGCGCGACGTAGTGTGCGCTGTGCGTGAGCGCGGGATTGAAGCCGCGAAGCCATTTGTATTCGCCGCCCGCGCCCGGTTCGAAGCGCGCGAGGCCGCTCGCGATGCAGTGTTCGATGGCCGCGTAATAGCAGACGTTGAAGTGCAGGTACTTCAGGTCCTCGAAGCATCCCCAGTAGCGCCCATAAAGCACGCCCGCCTTTTGCAGGTTGAAGGTGCCGGCGACGAGTTTGCGCCCGCGATAGGCGCAGACCAGGCAGACGTGGCGCTTGAAGCGCTCGCGCATCTCGGTGAAAAACTCGCGCGTCAGGTAGCGCCGCCCCCAGTAGAGCTTTTCGATCGTCGAAAGGTAGAGGTCGAACATCGGACCGAAAATCGTGTCGGGGATATCGCCGCCCGCGTGCACTTTGATCGTTACACCCTGGGCGACCAGCGCCGCGCGCTCATGGCGCACGGCGTAGCGGCGTTTGCTCTTGAGCGCACCGAGGTAGTCGTCGAAGGTCCCGAAGCCGGCGTTGCGCCAGTGGTACTGGTAGCCGAGGCGCTCGAGGAATCCGAGTTCGCGGAGCGCCGCCGCCTCGTCGGCGAGGCAGAAGTTGACGTGCGCCGAGGAGAGCTTGTTGTCCGCGCAAAGCTGGCTGAGCGCGCGCCCCAGCGCCGCGACCATCGGCGCCCGCGCCGCGCCGGGCGCGGTCAGAAAGCGTCGCCCGCCGTGCGGGGTGAACGGCACGCCCGCCAGCAGCTTGGGATAATAGCGGATACCGCTGCGCTCGGCCGCGTCGGCCCATCCCTGGTCGAACACGAACTCGCCCATGCTGTGGCTCTTGAGATAGAGCGGGCAGGCCGCGATCAGTTTTTTGCCGCGATGGATCGCAAGATGGCACGGCGCCCATCCGCTGGCCCGCGCCGCGCTCCCGGAGTTCTCCATCGCGAAGAGCCAGTCCCAATCGACGAAGGGGCTGTCGTCGTCCGCGAGCAGCGCGTTCCAGTCCTCGCGCGCAATGCGATCGATTCCTTCGATGACGGAGACTTCGATCGTCGTGGTCTTCCCATCCGCGTCGCGCGCCGCCGCGTCCTTGTTGTCGTGCCGTGCCATCGCAGCTATGGGCGAGCTTAGCCGTGCCGGACGCCGCCGCATAGGGGGCTTTGAGGAGACGCTCACGGCAACGCTCCGGCTCTGCTCCGGCAATGTTCGATGACCATGCGCCGATTTGCTAGTCTAGTGGAAGGATGAGCGGCGAACTTTTGCGGCAGGATGCACAAGCGCGCAAGCGCGACGACGACGGCGCCCGCGGCCAGCGTCCGTCCGACGGCGACACGGTCGTCGAGCGGCGCACGCGGCCTGAGACGCGCACCAAAAAGCCGCAGATGTACAAGGTCATCCTGCTTAACGACGACTACACGCCGATGGAGTTCGTGGTCGAAATTCTGAAGGTGGTTTTTCACAAGGAGCACGCCGAGGCGACCCGGATCATGCTGCACGTGCATCAGAACGGGATGGGTGTGGCGGGCGTATTCCCCTTCGAGGTCGCCGAGACCAAGGTGCGGACGGTGGACGAACTCTCGCGCCAGAGCGAATTTCCGCTGAAATGCGTGATGGAGAAGGCTTGAGCCGGCGCGATCAATTTTGTCGCTTTTCGGCTTTGATGATTATTTTGAATTGATGGTTAACTTGCAGAGTATGCCGAGTAGCAAGGATTCGAGACGCAGCGGGCGCAAAGAGGAGTCGTTGAATGGCCTCGCCGAGCGTGATGCTTAGCCGCGAATTGCAGGTCACACTGCAGTTGGCAATGACCGAGGCGCAAAGCCGGCGCCATGAATACGTCTGCCTCGAGCACGTGCTCTACGCGATGCTCCATGATTTCACCACCAGCAACGTGCTCAAGCAGTGCGGCGCGAATATCGATTCGCTCCGCCGCAAGCTCCAGGGCTACCTCGACGACGGAGTCGAGCGGATGGGCCGCGAGGCCGAGGTCACGCCGCGCTACGCGACCGGCGTGCAGCGGGCGCTGCAGCGTGCGGCGCTGCACGCGCAATCGGCCGGGCGGCGCGAGATAAACGGCCCCGCGGTGCTGATCGCGATGTTCCAGGAGGCCGAGTCCTACGCGCTCTACTTCCTGCAGGAAGAAGGCGTTACCCGCTTCGATGTGATCAATTTCGTATCCCACGGCGTCTCCAAGGTCGGCGCGGACGAGGACCGGCAGGTGCGCAGCGCCAACGAGGCGGAAGCCGACGGCGACGACGAGCACGAGGAGGCCGAGAGCGAAGAGGACGAGGAGGGTGCGCCGAAAGTCTCGCCGGCGCGCGCGCTCAAGCAGTATGCGATAAACCTGGCCGAGCGCGCGGCCAAGGGCAAGATCGATCCGCTGATCGGACGCAAGAACGAAATCGAGCGCGCGGTGCATATCCTGCTCCGCCGGCGCAAGAACAACCCGGTGTTCGTCGGCGAGGCCGGCGTCGGCAAGACCGCGCTCGCCGAAGGCCTGGCGCTCGCGATTCACGACGGCCGCGTGCCCGAGGCGCTCAAGGGCGTCGAAATTTACGCGCTCGACATGGGCGCGCTGCTCGCCGGCACGCGCTTTCGCGGCGATTTCGAGCAGCGGCTCAAGGCCGTGATCAAGGCCGCGTCGGGCAATCCGAAAATCGTGCTCTTCATCGACGAGATCCACACCATCGTGGGCGCCGGCTCCGCGTCGGGCTCGACGATGGACGCCTCCAACCTGCTGAAACCGGCGCTCGCCTCGGGCGACCTGCGCTGTATCGGTTCGACCACTCACCAGGAGTACAAGCGCTCGTTCGATCGCGACAAGGCGCTCGGGCGGCGCTTTCAGCGGATCGAGGTATCCGAGCCGACCGTGGAAGAGGCGGTGCAGATTCTCAACGGGCTCAAGAGCTACTACGAAAAGCATCACAAGGTCCGCTACACGGCGCCGGCGATCCGCGCCGCGGTCGATCTGTCGGCGCGCTATATCAACGACCGCTACCTGCCCGACAAGGCGATCGACGTGATGGACGAGGCCGGAGTGGCGGCGCGCCTGCGCGCGTCCGGCCCCGAGACGGTGACCGTGGGCGCGCGCGACTCGGAGCGGACGGTGGCGCGGATGGCGCGAATCCCGGAGCGCACCGTCTCCTCGAGCGACCGCTCGCGCCTGCAGAATCTCGACGCCGAGCTGAAACAGGCGGTCTTCGGGCAGGACCCGGCGATCGAGGCGGTCGCGCGTGCAATCAAGCTCGCGCGCTCGGGCCTGGCGCATCCGGACCGTCCGGTCGGCGCGTTTCTGTTCGCCGGCCCGACCGGCGTCGGCAAGACCGAGGTCGCGCGCCAGCTGGCCAAGGTGATGGGCGTCGAGTTTCTGCGCTTCGACATGAGCGAGTACATGGAGCGCCACACGGTCTCGCGCCTGATCGGCGCGCCCACCGGGTACGTCGGCTTCGACCAGGGCGGGCTTTTGACCGATGCGATCAACAAGAATCCGCATTGCGTGCTGCTGCTCGACGAGATCGAGAAGGCCCATCCCGACCTGTTCAGCATCCTGCTGCAGGTGATGGATCATGCGACGCTCACCGACAACAACGGGCGCAAGGCCGATTTCCGCAACGTGATTATCGTGATGACCACCAACGCCGGCGCGCAGGAGCTCGCGCGCACGATGATCGGGTTCGGTACCGGCGTCGCAACCGGCAATTCGCGAAACGCGATCGACCGGATGTTCAGTCCGGAGTTCCGCAACCGCCTCTCCGCGATAATCGAGTTCGCAGGACTCGGCCCCGAGATAATCGCTCGTGTGGTGGACAAGTTCATCGGCGAACTCGCCGAGCGGCTGGCCGCACAGAAGGTGAAGCTCGAAGTCTCGGAAGCGGCGAGAAAATGGCTGGCGGAGAAGGGCTACGATCCGCGCTTCGGTGCGCGTCCGCTCGGGCGGCTAATTGAGGCCGAGATTGCGCGCGCGCTGGCCGACCAGGTACTGTTCGGCGCGCTCACCAAGGGCGGCGTGGCGAAGGTTGACGTCGCCGGCGACAAGCTCGCCTACAGCTTCGAGGCGACCGCTCCCAAAGCGGCCGCGCCCGTAGAGTCGGTCAGCTAACGCCGCACGAAGCGCGGCATCATGCCCGACTCGCTGCGCGCCCCAATCACGCACCCTTCGCGATCACCGTGTCGTGCAGCCAATTGGCGTCGTCGCGGTCGGGATAATCGATCGTGTAATGCAGGCCGCGCGACTCCTTGCGCAGCGCGGCCGCGCGCACGACCAGCTCGGCGATCTTGACCAGGTTGCGCAACTCGACCAGGTCGGAGTCGATAAGATGCTCCCAGTAGTAACCCTGGACTTCCTGTTTGACTAGCTCGATCCGGCGCATCGCGCGCTCGAGCCGCGCGTCGCTACGCACGATTCCGACGTAGTTCCACATCAAGCGGCGAACCTCGTCCCAGCTCTGGGTTATCAGCACGCGCTCCTCGCTGCGGATCGCGCGTCCGGGGTCCCATCCGGGAAACTCCGGCGCCCGCCGCTCGCCCGCTTCGGCGATATCTTCACGCGCTGCCGTCGCCGCCCGCCGGCCCATCACCGCGGCCTCGAGCAGCGAGTTCGAGGCGAGCCGGTTCGCGCCGTGCAGCCCCGTCATCGCAGTCTCGCCCGCCGCGTATAGCTGCGCGATCGAGGTGCGCGCGGTCAGGTCCGTCATCACTCCGCCGCACATGTAATGCGCCGCCGGAACGACGGGAATCGGCGAGCGGGAGAGGTCGAAGCCAAAACTCAAGCAT
>DASXMQ010000118.1:0-16089 GCA_036495625.1 Binataceae bacterium (SeqCode)
CGATCGGCTGGGGCCCTATCGCGCGCGCTCGATTTCGGAGATCCGGCATCGAAATCCTCCTCGACAGCGGCTCATCGATTTTCCCCGGCCGGCCCGGCGCAGCTCCACGCGGCCGGCCGCGGACGTTTGACTCCGCTCCACGGCGTATATCCGGGCGGAAAATACTCGGCCTCGGCGATCTGCCAGCGGCCGTCGCTCTCGCGCGCCCATCGGATTTGCATCAGCGCGCTGCCCCGCGCGCCGGTGAAACGCACTTTCGAGATGTACTGCGTGCCGAGCCGCGCGAGCGCCGGCGCCGCGTAGCCGTCGAACGGCCCCAGGCTCGCGGCGGCGCCGATCGCGGCGCGATAGGCTTCCAGAGCCGCCGGCCTGACACAACCTTCCGCCGCGCCGACATCGCCCGCGACCACCGCGCGCGCGTGCGCCGCGATTGCCTCGCGCAACTCCGGTACTTTTTCCTGCGCCCTCATCGGCTGCGTCCGAGGGCCCGCGGCGGATCTTCGCGATTCCGTTCCATCCCGGTGACGCCGCCCGAGGCGGCGAGCAATTCCTCCAGCCGCGCCTGCCAGTTCGCAGCGCGGCGATGCTTCTCGGGCGTGTCGAGCAGATGGCCGAGCAGGACGAGGCCGCGCTCGATATGGCGCTTCTCGCCGTCGAGCAGGTGCGCGAGAATTCTGAGCGTCGGCGGTTCGTAGACCGGGTTGGCGGCGGTGACGTGCGCGCTGTAATGGGTCACCAGATGCGGCTTGAGTACGCGGTAGATTCCGGTCGCGCGCTCGATCGTATCCTCCCACTGCTCCTTGTCCTCGATTGCGTCCATGAAGGTGACGAAGGATTCGTTGGGTGAGCGCGAGACCTGGGCCTGCGAGCGCAATTCGCCAAGCCGCTTGCCGAGCGCGTCGGCGTGGAGCGCGCATTCGTAAACCTGGCGCGCCATCTCGAGCTTGACCGGGATTTCCGGCGTAAGCGCGATCCAGCCCGCCATCATGCGCATCATGCGCTCCTCCGCGTAGCGGTAGTTCATGATGAAGCCGGCGCTCTGCTTCACGCTGTACACGCCCTCGAGCGTGCGCCGATCGTAGAGTTCCATAGACCCGTGTTTCCGCCTTTCAGATTTCCGCGCCGGGCGCGGCGGAGTTGAAGAAGCGACCCTCGACCAGCGCCGCGATCTGCCGCCAGTAGGTTTCCTTGCCGGTTTTTCCCAGGTAGTCCGCGCCCATCGCCCATCCGGAGCACAGCATGTGCACCGCCTGGACGACGCTCCGCAGGTCGTCGTAAACGATCACGCCCATTCGGCGTCCGCGCTCGAGCACGTTCTCGATTGTGGAAGTGTAGCGGCCGACGATCTGCTTGAGCGCCGCGCGATAGTCGGGGCGCCGCGCAAGGTAGCGCACCTCCTGATTCAGCACGCAGAACGCCTCACGGTAGCGGTCGATCACGTCGATCGCGGCGCGCATCAGCTCGAGCAGCTCGCGGCGCGGCTCGCCGCGGCTCTTGCCGCGAATCTGCGGCAGCATCTCGGCCAGCTCGGCGACCATCGATTCGGCGAGCAGCAGCAGGATGTCGTCCTTGCTCTGCAGATAAACGTAGATGGAGCCGGCGGCCAATCCGGCTTCGAGCGCAATCTCCTTGACCGTGGCCTCGTGAAACGACTTGTGCCGAAGCACGCGGCAGGCGGCGGCGAAGATCTGCCGGCGGCGCGCGAGGACCAGCGCCTCATCCTGATTCTGCGCTCTGAGCTGGGTCTGGGTTTTGAGCGGCTCGGGCATGGTTCGCGATGCCTCTATCGGGAGCGGAGGCCCGGAAGAAGATTGCCGGGGGCCGGCCCGGGCGCGATGCCGCGGCGGGCGCGTCCCGAGGCGGCTTCGATGGGCGATGCTCCCACGGTTGAGAGCTAATGAATGAACGTTCATTTGTCAACGACGTTGCCCCCGCTCAGGACCAGCCTTCACCGGCGCGCGCACCGGCGCCGGCCGCTTCTTGAGCAGCGCCGCTAGCGACGGAACCGGGCTCTATTCTTCAGTCATCCCGAGCGACGGCTGCGGGAGTCGAGGGATCCCGGGCTCTTTTTGTCCCGAGCCACCCGCGATGGCGGTTATGAAAGATCGAGATCCTTCGACTCGCGCAACGCTCGCTCAGGATGACAGTCAGCAGGGCGCGGCATAAGCGGCCGTCATTGCGCGGCCACGTCGCACGCGTGAACAGCGCGATCCGCCAGGTATTATAGAGGCGAAAGGCGTGCGCGCCGTATCCTGCTTCAAGACGGCAGGCGGGCCGTTCTTATCCGCAATTCAAAATGCAATCGGTCGGGCGTTTTGCAGCAAGGCGGGCGCGTTCGACGCGTTGCCCAGCGCCGCTTCGGCCGCTGATTTGCTTGCGTTTCCCGGAGCATTTTTACGGTATGGAATTTGCCCCTGACGAAGGGTCATGAAGCTATGGCGCAAAGGTGAGAAATCGCTAGGTCGGGAAACGATTTCGCTCAAGCACGACTTCGTGATCGGACCGCAGCGTTACAGCGAGCTGTTCCGGCGGCCGGCGCGGCTTTACCACTGCGTTCGTTGTAAATGGAGCTTCCTGGTGGGCGGAAGCAAGGTCGTGGTCCTCGACGAGCATCAGAAGCCGATCGTCGGCGAGGAAAGTCTCAAGCGATTCAATTCCCTTGGCCAAGGCCCATGCCCGGTACTCGAGGCCTTCATGTCGGCGACATTGGCCACCGGCCAGGCTTCACGCGTGGCGCCCAGGAACGGGTCGGGTGAAGCCGGCCGCATGACGCCCTTCTCCATTCCCGCATCTGCGGCGCGGCCGCGGCCCGTGCTGCGTGTGCTCGGCCGGATGCGCGCGAATTTCGTAAACTAGCCGCGCCGGGCCTGGCCCGCTCCGTTCCCGGCCATCTTCCAGGCTAAGCGCGCACGCCCGCCATGCGGCGGCGCCGTTCGGCATGACGATCAGACCCGTCTGAACCGGCCCAATTCGGCCGCGAGCATCGATAATCGACAATCGCCGCATCAGGCGCCGGCAGCGTTCGCGCGGCGATGTGGACAGCACCCCTGATCCGCATATACCATACCCCCTATGATATCAGAGGCGAGGTAATTTTCGCGTGGGCCACACGATCAGGGAAAAAAACAAGCTGCTCGCCAGAGTCCGCCGCGTGCGCGGACAGATCGAGGCGGTCGAGCGCGCGCTCGAAGACGAAAAAGGCTGCACCGACGTGCTCCACCTGGTGGTCGCGGCGCGCGGTGCGATGAACAGCCTGATGGCCGAGATCATCGCCGATCACGTCCGGATGCACGTCGTCGATCCGACGCGCGAACGCGGCTCCGCCCGCGCCCAGGGCGCGCAGGAACTGATCGACGTGGTGCAGGCTTACCTCAAGTAGCCGCGAAGGGTTGGCGCAATGGAACCGTCCGGACCGACCGTCGATGCCGCCGCAGGCGAATCGCTCGACGCCCTCATGGCCGACGACGCCCGCGAGAGCCCGGCCGGCCATCCGCTCGGCTGGATCGAAGCGGCGCGAATCGCGATCGTGGCGCTCAGCGCCGCCGCGGTCTGGCTCCGTCTGTGGGAACCGTTTCCTGGGATCAGCCTGATAGGCGTAGCCGGCGTCGCGGTCGGCGGCTGGCCGATCTTCAAGGAGGCCGGTGAAAACCTCGCGGCGCGGCGGATGACGATGGAACTCTCGATGGCGATCGCGATCGTCGCCGCCGCCGCGATCTCCGAGTACGCAACCGCCCTCGTCATCACGTTGTTCGTGCTCGTCGCCGAGGTGCTGGAGGGCATGACGGTCTCGCGCGGACGGTGGGCGATCCGGGATCTGCTGGATTGCCTGCCGCGCACGGTCATCGTGCGCCGCGCGGGCGCGATGCGCGAGGCGCCGGCGGACGAACTGCGGGCCGGCGATTCGGTGCTGGTCAATCCCGGCGGCGCGGTGCCGGTGGACGGCGTGGTCCTGAGCGGCCATTCATTCGTCGATCAGGCGCGAATCACGGGCGAGTCGATGCCGGTTGAGAAGCTTCCCGGCGCGGCCGTGTTCGCCGGCACGATCAATCAATCAGGGGCGCTGGAAATCCGCGCCGAACGGATCGGCCGCGACACCAGCTACGGCAAGATCATCGAGGCGGTGGAGCAGGCCGAGCGCTCGCGCGCGCCGGTCCAGCAACTGGCCGATCGCCTGGCCGGCTATCTCGTATATTTCGCGCTCGGCGCGGCCGCGCTCACGCTCCTCGTCACGGGCGACTTCCGCTCGACCATCTCGGTGGTGATCGTCGCCGGCGCGTGCGGCATCGCCGCGGGTACGCCCCTGGCGATCCTCGGCGGTATCGGGCGCGCGGCGCGTCTGGGCGCGATCGTCAAGGGCGGACTGTATCTCGAGACGCTCGGCCGTGTGAAAACCGTGGTCCTCGACAAGACCGGCACCCTCACTTTCGGCCGTCCCGAGGTGCAGGCCGTCGTTCCCGCCGCCGGCGTCTCCGAGACCGACCTGATAGTCGCGGCGGCGTCGGCCGAGATGCGCTCCGAGCATCCGATCGGCAAGGCGATCGTCGCGCGCGCGCTGTCCGAGCGCCGCTCGATCCGCGAGCCGGAGCGTTTCGATTATCGCCCGGGGCGCGGCGTCAGGGCCGTGGCCGACGGAGCGGCGATTCTCGTGGGCAACCGCGCGCTGCTGAACGAGCATGGGGTCGAGTTTCCGTGCACCGCGCCGGCCGAGGCGGACGGCCTGGCACAGGTCTTCGTCGCCCGCGCCGGGCAATTCATGGGGACGATTTTCGTCGCCGACACGATTCGTCCCGAAGCGCGCCGCGCGATCGAGGCCTTTGGCGCCATGGGAATCCGGACGATTCTGCTCACCGGCGACGCTGATTCTGTGGCCGAAGCCGTGGCGGGTGCGCTCGGGATCGGCGAAGTCGAGGGCGAACTTTTACCCGAAGCCAAGCTCGACCGGATCAAGCGGCTCGTCGCCGACGGATCGGCGGTTGCGATGGTCGGCGACGGAGTCAACGACGCGCCTGCGCTCGCGGAGGCGAGCGTGGGCGTGGCGATGGGTTCAGGCACCGAGGTTGCGCGCGAGAGCGCAGACGTGGTGCTGCTCGGCAACGATCTTAAGAAGTTCGCCGAAACGCTCGCGATCGCGCGTTGGACGCGCAGAATCATTTTTCAGAATTTCGCGGGAACGATCGCGATCGACACCGTCGGTATCGCGTTGGCGGCGGCCGGGCTGATCCATCCACCGCTTGCGGCGTTCGTTCACGTCGCTTCCGAACTTGCCTTCATGCTCAACTCGGCGCGCCTGCTGCCGCAGAAGTCCTGGCGCGCCGGCCGAGCCGGTGCGGAAATCGCTACAGTGCCGGGGTCGCAGACCATCGGAAAGGCGGCTTAACCTCGCCGCAACATTGCGTCGGGCGGCTTGCGCGCGCGGTTTCTTGCATGGCCTGCTTGCCGCTGATAACCAATGGACGCTTGTAGGCTGGCTCTCTAAGCATTGGAGGGGCTGTCCCGATGGCGCCGGCGCCGCACTTTCTCAAGCCGTCCCTGACCGAGCGGATTTTCAACCGCTGCTTCGCCGTCGCGATCGGTTTCGGGATGGGGCTCGCGCACAACTATGTGCTCGAAGTGAGAGGGCGCAAAAGCGGCAGGATATATTCGGCTCCGGTTGACCTGCTCGAATTCGAGGGGCGGCGCTATCTGGTGGCGCCCCGCGGCGAGACCCAATGGGTGCGCAACGCGCGCGCGGCCGGACGCGTGACGCTGCGCAAGGGACGAAAGGGCATGGAGTATGCGGTGCGCGAGGTCGGTTCCGCGCGCCGCCCGGAGCTGCTCAAGGCCTATCTCGACCGCTATGCGCTGACGGTGCAGCGCTACTTTCCGGTTACCCGCGAATCCCCCGTCTCCGATTTCGCGCCGCTCGCCGAGCGTTACCCGGTATTCGAACTTTTACTGGCCGGCGGCGCGCGCGCGGATGTCTGAGCTCGCGGCGCCGCTTGACGACCCGGAGCAGCCGCTTCAAGGGCCGCCCGCTGAGCCGTCGCCGGACGGCGCCGAAACCGGCGCGCGCAGCCGCCAGGTGATCCGATGCGTCGTCGCGCTGATGTTCTATCAGGGCTTCAATCTCTCGATTTTGGGAACCAGCTCGCCGTGGATCGCCCGGAGCTTCGGCCTCGACCAATCCGGCATCGCCCGCACCTTCGCCTGGATCTGCCTGAGCGCGTTTGGCGCGCTCGCGCTCTCGCGGATGGCCGACCGAGTCGGGCGCCGGCGCGTGGTGCTGTGGTCGATGGCCGGAACTCCGCTGAGCGCGCTGTGCGCGGCGCTTTCGCCGCGCGTGGCGATGCTCGCCGTGTCGTCGATTTTCCTGTTCGCGTTCATGGGCGCGACGATCGCGAGCGCGATCGTGATGACGGCCGAGGAACTGGCGGTCGCCGATCGCGCGCGGGGGCAGAGCTACGCCGCGCTCGCGGGCTCGCTCGGCGCCGGACTCTGCATCCTGATAATGCCGCTGCTCGCGCTCAGCGTTTATAGCTGGCGCCTGCTGTTCGGAATCTCGGCGTGCGGGATTGCGCTGTGGCCGGCGATGGCGCGTCTGGTACCCGAGAGCCGGCGATGGGCGCGCGCGGCGGCGGCCGGGGCGCCCGGCGCTACCAGCTTTTACGCAATCTTCCGTCCCGCCTATCGGCGCCGCGCGGTGGTGATACTGCTCTCCACGCTCTTCGGCGCCACCGCGGCGACCGCCGCCGACAGCTGGTGCTACTTCCACGCCGTCACGGTGGTGCATCTGCCGCCCGCAATCGTCACCACGCTCATCCTGGCCGGCGGCGGCGTTGGGCTTTTGGGTTTCGGGTGCGGCGCGTGGTCGAGCGAGCGCTTCGGGCGGGTGCGGACGATCGCCGTCATGTGGCCGCTCGCCGCGATGGGCGCGCTCTGGTACTACTGGGGCCCGCCCGCGCACTTTGCGCGGCCGGCGCTATGGCTCGGCGCCGGATTCGCCTGGCGTAGCGTGATGGGCAACGGAGTGATGGTCGCGCAGAATTCGGCGGCGACCGAGCTTTTTCCCACGGCGCTGCGCGGCACGTTCTTTGGCTGGATCGCGATCGTCACCTCGCTCGGCGCGCTCGCCGCGCATATTTCGGTGGCGCTGCTCGCGGTCCCGCTCGGCGGGCTCTCGACGGTGGTCGGCTACCTGGCGATCATCGGAGTGCCGGGGGCGATTCTGTACGCGATTTTTATCGACGAGACGCGCGGGATGACTCTTGAAGCGGCCTCAGGCGAGGATTTGCCGCCGCCTTAAGCGGTCTCAAGCTCGGTCTCGACGAAATCCTTGCTCCCGGGATCCCAGCGGAAGGCCGCCGCGCGCGCGAATTTCCGGTTGCGCACGGAAATCACGATATAGACGGTCTCGGGATAGTCGGGCTCGGCGGGATCGAACGAGCAGGCCTGCGCGCGATCGGTTGCCGAGAAGTAGGCGTCGTGGTCGGGATGCGAATGGTAAACGACGCCGAGCTTCAGGCGACGGCGGTCGATCTCGTTCATCACCGCCAGATGCTCCCGCGGCTCCATCAGGAAGGCCGTGCGCGCGTCGCGCGCGAAGGCAATCGGGTCCTCGTCGTGCATCCGGTTCTGAATGTTGGTTATGGGACGCACTTCCTCGACGGCGTCGTCGCCGATGATGAAGCCGCAGCACTCGAAAGGGAATTCGCGCTCGGCCTGTGCGACGATTTGGTCGAAGCTGGTTTTGCGAATGACAACGGGTTTCATCGCGGTCTCGCGCTGCGGCCGGTTTTGTCGCGCGCGAACAATGGCACGGCTCAGCGCTCCCGGCCCTCAAAAACTTAGCCGCTTCGCCTCGCTGCGACAACGGCAGCGTGGGGCCGCGTGCGGTGCTCCTTTGCGGCTTGCCCGACGATGCGCCCGCGCTGTAGGAAGTAGGTCGAAGCGGCCCTTTGGAGAAATGCGACATGGAACGGACAGCGATTCGTCTTGGCGGCGTGGAACTCAGTTCATCGGTGATGAACGCTTCGGGCCCGCACTCGGCCGAGCGCGGCGAAATCCTCGAGCTGAGCGAGCAGCATCAGGGCGCCCTGGTGTTCAAGTCGTGCAACATCGCCGGGCTCGAGGCGCCGGAGAATCTGAAGAACCGCGGCGTCGAGCATTTTGCCGCGATCGCGCGCGAACTTGCGCCGCGGCGCAAAGCGATCATCGCGAGCGTGGTCGGCAACACCGAGGACGAAATCGCCCGGGTCGCGGCCATCCTCGACCGCGCCGGGGTGAAAATCGTCGAGCTCAACCTCGCCGACGATTACGTGATGAACTCGGTGGCGCCGTTTGCTTCAGCCGAAAAACTCAAAACGATTATCGCGCGGGTGCGCGGTGAGATCGCGGCGGCGCTCGCGGTTAAGCTCCCGCCGCGTCCGGGCGCGATCGAGCCCGGGGCGATCGCGGATGTGTTCAAACAGACGGGCGTCGCGATCGCCGTGTGCGCCAATGACCTGCCCAAGGACCTCGAGGTCGACATCGCGAGCGGCCGGATCAAGGGCGCGGCGCGCCCGCTCTCGCAGACGCATACCTTCTGGCGGCTGGGCGCCGGCGCATATGACGTGGTGGCAGTGGGCGGAGTGAACACGGGACGCGACGCCTACCTAGCGCATCTCACCGGCGCGAAGGCGGTCGGCGTCGGCTCGGCGCTGATCAAGGAAGGTGCGGGGGCGCTCGCACGCATCGATCGCGAACTGGACGCGCTGCTTGTCGAGAACGGCAAGCGTTCGGTGAACGAGATCCTGGGCCAGGCGCGCTTCGAAAGTTAGGCGCCGCCTGTCATTGCATCTGGCAGAGGGCGCAGGCGGCTCCCTCGCGTTGGCCGGGCTGAATGCGGGCCGCGCCTCCGATCCGCGCACCGAGTGGGAATCGTCACGCCTTGAATCCTCGCGCCGCCGGTGTGAGGATTTGAGAATCGTAGTTGTGGAACAAACCACCGACGGGCTAAAATCGACGCGAATCCCGCGTCATGGCAGTTAATCGCGATCGTCTAGCCCTCATCGAAGATATCTCCGCCATCGGCGGCGACGCCGCCAACTCGCTCCGCGAGACCCTGGACAAAATCGTCACCACGATCGCGGGCGGGATGGAGGTCGAGGTCTGCACGCTCTATCTCTTCGACGGGCAGCGCGAGCGCCTGGTGCTGCGCGCCACGGTCGGGTTGGAGACGGAGTCGGTCGGCAAGGTCTCGATGCGGGTGAACGAGGGGCTGGTCGGCCTGGTGGTCGAGCATGGCCAGCCGGTCACCGTCTCCGACGCGATCAGCCATCCGCGCTACAAGTATTTCCCCGAGACCGGCGAGGAGCGCTTCCACGCCTTTCTGGGCGTTCCGGTGCAGGACGGGCGGCAGAAGCCGATCGGCGTGCTGGTCGTGCAGACGCTGCGCAGCCGCAAATTCAGCCCGGGCGAGGTGCGCCTGCTCAAGACCGCGGCCAACCAGGTGGCGCACATCCTTTCGCACTTTCGGCTGCGCGAAACGCTCGCGACCAAGGAAAAGGAGCGCGACGAGTACCGCCGTCGGATGATCGAGGCCAACCGCCAGCTCAAGGGCTACGAAAAGATCGGCGGCGAGACTCGGGTCAAGGCGCCGGTCAAAGTGCGCCGCCCGCGCCTGGTTGGATTGGCGGCGGCGCCCGGCTTCGGCCACGGCATCGTGCACGTCGTCGGCACGTTCCTGAGCACCATCGATCGCAATCTCAAAACCCGCGATATTCGCGCCGAGCACAAGCGCCTGGAGGAGGCGCTCACCCGCTCGCTCACGGAGCTCGACGCCGTGCGGCATCGGATGGCGCCGCTGATGCCCGAGTCGGAGCTCAAGATCTTCGACGCCCACAAGATGATTCTGCAGGACGACGAGTTCGTCGGCCGCATCCGCGACATCGTCGCCACCGGCTACGCGGCCGAGAGCGCGCTGTTCCGGGTGATCGACGAGCTGAGCGCGCAGCTTCTGGCGGTGGCCGACGGCTACCTGCGCGAGCGCGCCACCGACTTTCGCGACGTCGGCCATCGCCTGCTCCGCCACATGCGCCAGGACGATCGGCGCAACCAGTTCAACAAATCGACCATCCTCGTGGCCGAGGAGCTGACGCTCTCGCAGCTGACGCTGGTCTCGCACGACAACCTGGTCGGAATCGCGCTGGAGTCGGGCGGAACGACCTCGCACGCGGCGCTGCTCGCGCGCGCCTTCGAGATTCCCACCGTGGTCGGCGTCGATCATCTGATGGAATCAGTGGCCGAGGGTGACAACCTGGTGCTCGACGGCAATTCCGGCATCGTTTACATCAATCCGGCGCCCGAGGTCGAACGCGAGTACCAGGCGCTGCACAAGCGCTACGACACCTTCCGGCGCGAGCTGATGAGCGAGGGCGACGAGCCCGCCGCCACCAGCGACGGCAACCGCGTCCGCCTGCTCGCCAATATCGCGCTGCCCCATGACATCCCGCTCGCGCTCAAGTACGGCGCCGAGGGCGTGGGATTGATGCGGACCGAGTTTTCGTTTCTGACCTACGAAGATTTTCCCGACGAGAACCAGCAGATCGCGCTCTACACCAAGATGTTCGACGCGGTGGGCAAGCGTCCGGTGACGATCCGCACGCTCGACATCGGGGCCGACAAGTATCCGCCTTACATGCGGGTGCCGCGCGAGGAAAATCCGTTTCTCGGATGGCGTTCGATTCGGATCTCGCTCGAGATGCCGAACCTGTTCAAGGTTCAGCTCCGCGCCATCCTGCGCGCCGCCGTGCGTCATGACGTGAAGATCATGTTCCCGATGATCTCGAGCCTCGAAGAGCTGCGCCGCGCGCGCGAACTCCTGGCCGAGGCGCAAGGTGAGCTGTTCCGCGAAGGACTGGAGCACAATCCCGCGGCCAAGGTCGGAATCATGGTCGAGGTGCCCTCCGCCGTATGGCTCGCGCCGCGGCTTATCCGCGAGGTCGATTTCTTCTCGATCGGCACCAACGATCTTATCCAGTACCTGCTCGCCGCCGACCGCAACAACCCGCGCGTGGCGCATCTGTACGAGGCGCTCCATCCGGCCGTGCTCTCGGCGATTGCCGAGGTCGTTAACGTGGCGCGCGCCGCGGGCAAGGACGTCTGCATCTGCGGTGAGATGGCGTCCGATCCGCTGGCCACGCTGCTCCTGGTCGGGATGGGCCTCGACGAGCTGAGCCTGAGCCCGCTGTTCATCCCGGTGATTCGCAAGATCGTGCGCAAGACCAACTACCGCACCGCGCGGCTGATCGCGCACGATACGCTGGAGATGGCGAGTGTGCAGGATATAAAAGGCTATCTGATCGAGCGCTACCGCGACCTCGGGTTGATCAAGCTTGTAGAAATGTTCCGCTAGGCTGGAAATTTCCCTTGAATCGTCGGGCTTTTTTTCAATAGAATTGTGGATGTGCGGCAGGTCTGCGATGTTGACTTCATAGGTCTGGATTAGTTAACTCTGACCGTTCGGTTAGAAAACGTTTCGCCCGTAGTTGCGGCATTTTTTAGAGCGGTGGAAGAGGATCTGAATGATGGTGCTATTGGTTTGCCTTGCATGCGTTGCGCTGGTCGCCGGCGTCAGCGGCTACCTGGTTATCGGACGCAATCGCTACGGCGCCAAAGGCTCCGCACGCCCGCTGGAGCTTGGCGCCTCGCAGAACGCGCTTAGCCAGGGTTCGATACGGCCCGAGCCGTGCCGCACGATCAGGGTCTATTTCATCAAGCCGTCGCGCTACGACGAGAACGGTTACGTCCAGTTCTTCCGCTATGGCGTGCAGCCCAACAACACGCTGACCGTGCTGGCAGCGCTCAACGATACTTTCAACAAGCTCTATTCGGCCCAGCGCAACGTTTACTTGCAGACCGTGCTGTGGGACGAGATTTGCGATGGCGCGGTGTCGCCTGAAACGATCGTCGCGATCAAGGAAAAGGCGCGCGAGGACGGCGTCGAGCTGCTAATCGGACTGTCCGGGGTGCAGTCCAACCAATATCCGCGCGGCCGCGACCTCGCCCTGCAGTTCGTTGCCCATGGTTTGCCCACCATGATGGGCGGCTTTCACATAAGCGGCTATCCCGACTCGGTCAAGTTTCTCAACCACTGCGGCGTGACCACGATCGTCGGCGAAGCGGAAAACCTGTGGGGCCAGATCATAGAGGATTTCCTCCGCGGCGAGCTGCAGCTCAATTACTCGGTCACCGAAGGCATCCGCGCCAAGACCGGCCAGCAGGATATCATCGTGCCGCAGATCGGCGAGGCTCAGTTGCCCGTGATCGACGATCGCTACCTGACCCGCTTCTTCAACGAAGCGATGACCACGATCGACACCTCGCGCGGATGCCCGTTTACCTGCTCGTATTGCAGCGTCAAGAACGTGATGGGCCGCACGATGCGCTCGCGCGAACCCGAGGCCGTCGTCCACTGGGTGCGCGACGCGATCCGCTTCCACGGAATCGAATCACTGTTCCTGGTCGATGACGACTTCTTCCGCAGCCCGCGCTGGGAGGAGATCCTGACCGGCCTGGTCGAAGTCAAGAAGGAGTTCCCGCAGCTTAGCTTCATGATGCAGGTTGACGTTGACGCCTCCTGCTATGCCAACGTCGCGCCGGGCGAGACCGAAGGCGCAAAGCATCGGCGCAGCAAGCGCTTCGTCGAACTGGCGGCTCGCGCCGGATGCTATCAGGCCTTCGTCGGAATCGAGTCGTTCAATCCCGACAACCTCAACCACGCGACCAAGTACCAGAACACCGACGACCGGCAGCATCGGCTGAAGCTCGATGAGGCGCGCGCGCGGGTGCTCGAGAAGTATCGCCGCGTGGTCGAGAACTGGCATCGCGTCGGCGTTTCCGTCCACGCGGGCTACATGCTGGGCTTCCCCTTCGACGGCGCCGATTGCGGACGGATCGCGGCCAAGACGCTGCGCAAACTCGGCTTCGACATAGTGTCGTTCTTCATCATGACGCCGCTGCCCGGCACCGAGGACCAGGTCCGCTACGCCAAGGAAGGTGCAATCATCGACTGGGACTTCAACAATCTCGACTCCCAGCACGTCACGCTCAAGCACGACCGGTTGGATACCGATTCATGGATGCGCGCCTACCGCGAAGCATTCACCGGCTTCTATTCGTTCGCGAGCCTGCTGAAGACCATCTTCACCGTAGTCGGCGGGCGCGGATTGAGCGCCGAATCGCGCCGCTCCACGCTGCGGCAGTTCATGTACTACTTCTTCAGCTATCGCCAGGGCCGCCATCCGATGGTCGGCGGGGTATGGCAGATTCTGCGGCGCGACGTGCGCCGCGCCGCGATCACCGATGAAGAGGCATACCGGCACTATCTCGGCGGGATGCGCTTCGACGCGATTCTGCGCGGCGACGGCGGCGGCTTCGCGACGGCTCCCGCCTAAGCGTAAACATTCGCGGCAGGAAATACGTCCAGCGGACGCTGCATTGGCTTGCCGACGCGGATTTCAGATGCCTGCCGGCGTGCCCGGCGGGCGGCGAAGTTTCCTTATAGCAGCCGGGTCAGCGGCATAATAGGATAGCAGCGCCGATGGACGCGCTACCACTTGCGCAGTTACGCAGCTTCACGGCTCCCGGGCCTGAACGCCTTGCCGCAGAGCTTCTGCTCGGCGCGCTGGTCCTGATCGTTCTCAGTATCTACGTGCGCGGCCCGATTGGTACCTTTTTCCGCTTCGTCGTCTTCGTCGGCGCGATGGCCGTAATCATCGGTGGCACGGCGATCCTGATGAACAACGTGTCGCTCGCCGGGCCGCCCAACCCGGCTCGGCGCCTGCAGCGCTTCCTGACCGTGAATTGGGCGGCGACCAGCGAAAAGGGCGATGGCGCCGCCGCCTGCGCCGACCCGGCCCAGCTTGCCTCCCGTGGGCCTGCCGACGCGGAGCATCACGAACGCCGCCATGTGCGCCGCACGGCGGCGCAGACTGAGGCTGCGCATGCTGCCACGCCCGCCGCGACTCCGGCGGCCAGCGCAGCGAGTGCGGGCGCGGAGGATGACTATCCGGAGCTGGTCCGCAACGCGTACCCCGGAATCCCGCCCGCGCGGCTGATGCAGGTGGTGGCCACGACAGTGAGCGGACTTCCGGGATGGCAAATCGTCAATTCGGATCCCGCGACGCTCACGATCAACGCGGTGTATCACACGCGGGTACTTGGCCTTTCCGACGACGTGCGGATCATCGTGACTCCGCGCAGCGAAGTTGACGTGTGCTCGCGCTCGCGCCTTGGCCGGGGCGAATCGCAGACGCCGCTCGATTTGTGGCGCGGCGATTTCGGCGCCAACATCGGCCATATCAAGGAGCTCTATCTGGCGCTCGGTCCGGCCACCAACGAAGCCTATCGCCAGGTTGAAATCGAGCAGACCGCCCAGCAGCACGGGGTCAAATCGCCCAAGCCGTAACGTGCGACCAAAAGGCCACTTGACCCGGCACTGCCGCCGCCGGAACATCGTTGACAGAGAAGTTTCGAGGTCGGGAGTCTTTTTCATCAGGCGGTAAACCCCAATATGCTCCGCGAAGCGCAAATCGATTCTCTGGCGAATCATCTGGTGCGCGGGCTCGTCTCCCGCGGCATTATCAAGCCGCGCGCCGACGAAAAAGACCTGGTCGCCTGCGTGGTCGAGCTGATGTCGCAGAACTTCGAGACCGAATCCCGGATCGACGACGAGGCCGACAAGATGGCCGAGGAGCAGGCGCGGCTCAATCCAGGGGTCGATGCGACCCGGCTGCGCTCGATGATCCGCCAGCGCCTCGCGCAGAAGCGGAATTTCACTCTCTAGCGGCGCGCGGCGGGATTGCGCGCGCGACACGACCGCAATGGCTATGCGATGAAACTCAGCGAGGAGCGGACGCTTTACCTGGCGCGTGAATCGATCGCGAAGCTTCGCGACGAGGGGCTGGCCGAGATACCTAACTTCGCCCTGGCGCTGCGCCAGGCCCGCGATTTGATCGCCGGTTGGGAAGAGCAGGGCGACGCGATCGACGAAATCGTCCGCCGCAAGATAAACTCACTCAAGCGCGGCGTGGTCGAGGGCAGCAGCGAATGGAACATCCTGTTCCGCCGCTATCGCGAAGAGGAGCTGCGCAAGAAAGGCCCGCGCTGATCGGGCCGGCGCGCCAGGACAACTCTCCGATGGACTCCAGGGAATTTGCCGCTCGCTCCGATGCGTGCCTCGCCCGCGTGGCGAAGTGGTTGGAGGATTTCGACCCCGACGAAGTGGACTACAGCACCGGCGACGGCGCGCTGACGATGGAATTCCCCGACGGCGGGCGCTTCGTGCTGAGCCGCCAGAGCGCGACCTCGCAGGTCTGGCTCGCGGCCGGCGCTCACGGATGGCATTTCGACTACGACGCTGCATCGGATCGATGGACCGATGACAAGGACGGTCGGGACCTGTACATCCGGCTCGCCGAAGCGCTTTCCGAAAAGCTCGAGCGCCAGGTCGAGTTCGAAGGCTGAGCTACCGGCCGGTAGGTTTAATTTCATTTTAATCATCTAACGCTGCTTTTCTGGCGTTTGACCGTCGTAGCGCAATGATCGTTCCTATGCCTCGAGCTTTGCGTTTCGACGAGTTCTAATGTAAGGTTCCGGATTGGCACTCGGGCTTCGCGAGTGCCAATCGACAATTAATCGTCCATGATTAATTTACGAGCGCGGAAATTGGTTCCGCCTGACATCACAATTACATCGAGGCAAGGAGGCTGCTGGTCCCCATGAAAATCAGGCCATTGGGCGATCGCATTCTGGTCAAGCGCATCAAGGAAGAGGAGAAAACCAAAGGCGGGATCATCATCCCGGACACCGCCAAGGAAAAACCCCAGGAGGGCAAAGTCGTCGCCGTCGGCAAAGGCAAGATGACCGAGCAGGGCAAGCTGCTCACCCCCGACGTGAAGGCCGGCGACAAGATCCTGTTCGGCAAGTATTCGGGCAGCGAGGTGAAGATCGAAGGCGAGGAGCATCTCATCCTGCGCGAGGACGATATCCTGGGCGTGCTCGAGTAGCCGCCGCTTCGCTGGCGCATTCAACCGGCTCAAACAGTTTCTAACTTTCGAGGAGAAGCAAAAA
>DASXMQ010000119.1:0-18318 GCA_036495625.1 Binataceae bacterium (SeqCode)
GTGCTGATGCAGGCGAGCGAGACCTCGACCTGTGCGGTGCATCCGGTGGCCGAAATCGCCGCGGTCACGCGCGCGCGCGACACCCTGCTTATCGTCGACGGCATCACCTCGGTCGGCGTCTTCGAGCAGAAGATGGACGAATGGGGCGTTGACGCGCTGGTCACCGGCAGCCAGAAGGCCCTGATGCTGCCGCCGGGGCTCGCGATGCTGGCGCTGTCGGAGCGCGCGGTCGAGCGCGCCCAGCGTGCGCGCACGCCGCGCTATTATTTCGACCTGATGCGCGAGCTCAAGGCCCAGCGCGACGAACATACCACCGCATGGACCGCGGCGGTCTCGCTGGTGCTCGGGCTCAACAAGTCGCTCGAGATAATCCATGCCGAAGGATTGCCGCAGGTGTTCTCGCGCCATCGCACAATGGCCGAGGCGACGCGCGCGGCCGCCCCGGCGCTCGGACTGAGCCTTATCGCGCCCGACAATCCGGCCCCCGGCGTGACCGGAATTCTGACGCCGCCCGGGCTCGACGGATCGAAGCTCGTGCGCTACATGCGCGACGAACTGGGCGTTGCGGTGCAGGGTGGACAGGACCAGATGAAGGGCAAGCTGGTGCGCATCGGGCACATGGGATATCTCGGCCCCTTCGACATGCTGATCGCGGTGGGCGCGTTCGAGATGGCCCTGCGGCACCTCGGCCATCGCTTCGAGCCGGGCGCGGGCGTGGCCGCGGTCGCGCGCCGGATCGCCGAGGCGGCCTGAGCGAACGCCATGGCGGAGACGGCAATGCGGGTGCTGCTGAGCGATCCCCTCAATGCGCAGGGCGTCGAGGTGTTTCGCCGCTATCCCGAGATCAAAGTTGAGGTCAGGACCGGGCTCAAGCCCGCGGAACTGGCGGAGATAATCGCGCCCTACCATGCCCTGGTCGTGCGCAGCGCGACGCACGTGACGCGCGAAGTGATCGAGCGCGCGGACGCGCTGCGCATCATCGGGCGCGCCGGCGTGGGCGTGGACAATATCGACCTCGAAGCGGCGACGCGGCGCGGAATCGTGGTGATGAACAGTCCGCTCGGCAACAGCGTCACCACCGCCGAGCACGCGATCTCGATGCTGATGGCGCTCGCGCGGCATATTCCGGCGGCCAACGCGGCGGTGCGCGCGGGGCGCTGGGATCGCGGCAAGTTTATCGGGATTGAAGTAAGCAACAAGACCCTGGGCGTGATCGGGCTCGGCAATATCGGGCGCATCGTGGCCGACCGCGCGCTCGGGCTCAGGATGAAAGTGATCGGCTACGATCCGATTCTGACCGGCGAGGCGGCAGCTCGGATCGGAGTAGAGATGGTGACGCTGGAGGAGCTTTACCGGCGCGCCGATTTCATCACGGTACACGCGCCGCTCACGCGCGATACCAAATCGCTGGTGGGCGCGGCGGCCTTCGCGATGATGAAGCCGGGCGTGCGGATCATCAACTGCGCGCGGGGCGGAATCGTGGACGAGCAGGCGCTCGCCGACGCGCTCGCCACGGGCAAGGTGGCGGGCGCGGCGCTCGACGTGTTCGTCGAAGAGCCCCCGCCTGGGAATCATCCCCTGCTCAAGTTCGACAACGTCATCGCGACGCCGCATCTCGGCGCCGCAACCGACGAGGCGCAAATCCAGGTCGCGATCGACATCGCGCAGCAGACCGCCGAATTTCTCATCCACGGCGTGATCAGCCATTCGGTCAACATGCCGGCGCTCTCGCCCAAGGAACTGGAGACGCTCGGCCCCCATCTGCGGCTGGCCGAGCGCCTGGGCCGGCTCGCGGCGCAGCTTATCGCCGAGCCGCCCGCGCAAATCACGGTCGGCCTCGGCGGCGAGGCGGCCGGACTCAAGGCCGAGCCGATCACGGCGGCGGCGCTAAAGGGACTGCTGAGCGGCTTCCTCGACCAGGATTTCAACTACGTGAGCGCCCCGTTCATCGCGCGCGAACGCGGCATCGCCGTGACCGAAAGCCGCTCGCGCGAGACCACCGACTACATCAACACGCTCACGCTGAGCGTGCGCACGGCGCGCGGCATCCATGAGGTCGCGGGCGCCGTAATCGGCAACCGCGGCCTCAGGCTCGTGCGTATCGACGGCTACCGCGTCGAAGCGGTGCCCGAGGGATATTTCCTGATGCTGCACAACCGCGACGTGCCGGGCGTGGTCGGCGCGGTGGGCTCGATACTGGGGCAGGCCGGGATCAATATCGCGGGGCTGGAGTTGGGACGCGATCGCGCCGGCGGAATGGCGCTCAGCCTGGTCGAGGTTGACGGCGCGGTTCCAGCCGAGGTGCTCGAGCGCCTAAAGACCATCCCGGCCATCGTCTCTGCCGCGCTGCTGAAACTCTAGAATGGCCCGCAGGGCGAATATTCCCGGCGGCCGAAGCGAGCTCCGCGCGGCGGCGCCGCGCACGGATGTGACGCAATGAAGACAGTGGCGGTGGTCGGCACCCAGTGGGGTGACGAGGGCAAGGGCAAAATCGTCGATCTTTTGGCCGCCGACGCCGACGTCGTGGTCCGCTTCCAGGGCGGCAACAACGCGGCGCACACGCTGGTCGTGGACGGCGAAAAATTCATCCTGCGTCTGATCCCGGCCGGCGCGCTGCATCCGAACAAGGTCTGCGTGATCGGCAACGGCACGGTGGTCGATCCGATCGCACTCAGCGAAGAGCTTGCGGCGCTGCGCGCGCGCGGCCGCTTCACCGACCCCGCGCTGCTCAAGCTCAGCTGCGACGCGCACATGGTGATGCCGTATCATCGCGCGATCGACCGCGCGCGCGAGTCCCGGGCGGGCAAACGCGCGATCGGGACTACCGGCTTCGGTATCGGGCCCGCGTACGAGGACAAGATGGCGCGCGCAGGGCTGCGCTTCGACGAACTGGCCAACTTCGCGCGGTTTCGCGAGAAGCTCGCGCGCAATATCGCGGACAAGAACGCGTATCTGCGCGCCGTGCTCAAGGCCAAGCCGCTCAAGGCTCCCGAGATCATCGATCAGATGAAGCGGGTGCGCGCGCGCGTCCTGCCCTATCTCTGCGATACGGGCGCCTATCTCGCCGAAGCGGCAGACGCCAGCAAGCGGATCCTGTTCGAAGGCGCGCACGGCACGATGCTCGACATCGACCACGGCACCTATCCGTTCGTGACCTCGTCCAACTGTATCGCAAGCGCGGTTTTCTCGGGCGCGCCGCTCGCTCCCGGCCGCCTCGACGCGGTGCTCGGCATCAGTAAGGCCTACACGACGCGCGTGGGCGGCGGGCCGTTTCCGACCGAAATCAAGGGCGCGCTCGCCAACCGGCTGCGCACCGAAGGCGAGGAGTTCGGCAGCGCGACCGGGCGGCCGCGGCGGATCGGATGGTTCGACGCAGTCCTCGCGCGGCTTGCGGTGCGGCTCAACGGGATGTGGGGGCTCGCGCTGACCAAGCTCGACGTGCTCACCGGGATCGATCCGCTGCGTGTGTGCGTGGCATATCAATTGGGGAGAGAGCGCTACGCCGAGATGCCGCCCGGACGCGCCGCGCTCGAGCGCGTGCGGCCGGTGTATGAAGAAATGCCCGGATGGCGCGAAAGCCTAAGCGGCGCTCGCGCGCTCGATGACCTGCCGCTCAACGCGCGGCGCTACCTCGACCGCGTCGCGGAGCTTGCGGGCGCGCCGCTCGCGATGGTCGGCGTGGGCGCACCGCGCGAGGCGACGATCGTGCTGAAGAATCCATTCCTAGTGTGAGCACCGCAAGCCTGCGCGGTTGATGATTTTAATTCCCTCTCCTCCAATGTCTTGGCGGAGGGAGAAAGCCAGAAAAGGCTACTCGGCGCGCCAGACCGGCTTGCGCTTTTCCAGAAACGCGCGCACGCCCTCGCGGGCGTCCTTGCTCGCACGCACCATCCGGCCCATCTCCAGAATGTCGTCGTGCCACGTGTCGTTGGCCGCGCTCAGCGAGCGCCGCAAGCTCCGCTTCATCGTGCGCAGCGAGAGCGGCGCGTTCGCCGACACCTTCTCGGCCCAGGCGACGGCGGCCGCGTCGAGCTTGTCGTTGGGCACGACCTCGTGCACCATCCCCATCGCGAGCGCGCGCTGCGCATTGACCGGCTCGCCGGTGTAGAGGATTTGCGAGGTGTTCGCGGTCCCGATGATTTCGATCAGCTTGCGGATGAAGTCGTAGGGGACCACCAGTCCGACGCGCGCGACGGTCATCCCGATTCGCGCGTCTTCGGCCGCGACGCGCAGATCGCAGTGCAGCGCCAGCTCGCATCCGCCGGCCAGCGCCGCGCCCTGCACGGCCGCGATGGTCGGCACCGGGATCTGTTCCAGGCGATGGAACGTGCGCTCGATGCTGACCGGAGTGTGGCCGCCTTCGAGGCGATCGGCCTCGGCCAGGTCGAGTCCGGCGGAAAAGCTCTTGCCCGCGCCGCGCAGGATGACCGCGCGGATTTCCTTGTCGTCTTCGACCGCGGCGAACGCCTTATCCATCGCGGCGAGCAGCGCCTCGTTAAGCGAGTTGCGCTTCTCGGGGCGGTTGAGCGTGATGGTGAGGTAGTTGGGATGGCGTTCGACCTTAAGAATATCCTCGGCCATGAAAGCGGCTCCTTGAGCTTGAGGTAAAGTTTCAGAATGACGCGGGCGTATGCGCCCCGAGAATCGCACGAGTGCGCCGCGCGCATCAAGAGTTGGCGGAATTCACAGGCTTGCGTAAGACGGCCGGCGCGGCCGCCAGGACCGCCGCATCGCCGCCGCTGCGCTTGCTACTCGCCCGACCAGACGGGTTTGCGCTTCTCCAGGAAGGCGCGCACGCCTTCTTTGCCGTCGCGGCTGCCGAGCACCGCTTTGCGCATCTCGTCGATATCCTCGTGCGCGGCGTTGTAGGTGTCGCTCAGGCAGCGGCGGATCGAGGCCTTCATCGCGCGCAACGAGAGCGGCGCGTTGGCGGCGATCCGCTCGGCCATCGCCTCCGCTTCGGTCGCGAGCCGCTCGTCGGCCACCACGCGATCGACGAGGCCGATTTCGTACGCGCGCTTCGCTGCGATCGGCGCGGCGGTGTACATGATCTCCGCGGTGTGGGCCGGACCGATGACCGCGATGAACTTGCGGAAGACGAAATACTCCGGCACGCGGCCGATTCGCGCCGGGGTCATCCCCAATCCCGCGTTCTCCGCCGCAACGCGCAGATCGCAAAGCAGCGCGAGCACCAGCCCTCCGGTGAGCGTCGCGCCCTGCACCGCCGCGATCGTCGGGATGGGCAGCGCTTCGAGGCGCCGGAAGGCCTCTGGCGGGCTGACGGTCCAACGCCCGCCGCTCGACTCGACCTGCTCCAGTTCGCGCAGATCGACGCCCGAGGAAAACGCCGCGCCCTCGCCGCGCAGCACCATCGCGCGGATGCTCTTGTCGGCCTCGATCGCGGCGAACGCGCGGTCGAGCGCCTCGAACACCGCGCCGTTCAGCGCGTTGCGTTTTTCGGGCCGGTTGAGCGTCAACACGACGTGATTGGCGCGGCGTTCGAATCTCAGGACGTCGTTTTCGGCCATCGGGCTTGCTCCTTGAGAAAAAACGCTCGTCGATCAGGTGATGAAATTGATCAGCTTGTCAGGAACGAAGATGGGATCCCCCTTCTCCGGCTTGCCCCCGAGATAGCGCTGGACCGGCTCGGCTTCGCGCGCGAGCGCGACGTTGGCCTCCTTTGAAGTGCCGGCCGGGACTACTTGCCGGTGACGCACCTTGCCGTTGACCTGCACCACCACCGTGACCATCTCGTCGCGCGTAAGCTCCTCCGAGAATTTCGGCCACGCTTCGAGATGGACCGACGTCGTATGGCCGAGCGCGCGCCACAGCTCTTCGGCGATATGCGGCGCCATCGGCGCCAGCATCACCGCGTAGCTCTCGAACGCAAAGCGGCCGGCGTCGGCGGGCGCGAGCTTGACCAGGTAGTTGAGCTGGTCCATCAGCGTGGCGAGCGCGGTATTGAAGCGCAGCCGCTCCATATGATCGGTGACGGTCTTGATCGTCTTATGCGCGCGGCGCGCGGTCTCGGCGCCGGGATTGCCCTCGGGGGATCCGGCCTCGACGAAGCGGCGCACCACGTTCCAGACGCGCGAGAGATAGCGCGCCGTGCCGAAAACGCCCTCCTCGTTCCAGTTGGTCGGCTCCTCGAACGGGCCCATGAAAAGCTCCCAGAGCCGGAGCGCGTCGGCGCCGTACTTGTCCACCATTGCGTCGGGCGTGACCACGTTGCCCTTGCTCTTGGACATCTTCTGGCCGTCGGCGGCCCAGATCATGCCTTGATTACGCAGGACCGCGAACGGCTCCTTGAAGTTCAGCAGGCCCGCGTCGAACATCACCTTCGTCCACATCCGCGCGTACAGCAGATGCATCACGGCGTGCTCGGCGCCGCCGACGTAGAGGTCGACCGGCAGCCAGTAGTCCACCATCGCGCGGTCAAACGGCGCACGATCGTAGTGCGGCGAAGCGAAACGCAGGAAGTACCACGACGAGCAGGCGAAACCGTCGAGCGTGTCGGTCTCGCGCTCGGCCGGGCCGCCGCACTTGGGGCAGGTGGTGTTGACGAACTCGGGCACGTTGGCGAGCGGCGAGCGCCCGGTGCCGGAGGGCTGGTAGTTGGTCATCTCGGGCAGCAGGACCGGAAGCTGATCTTCGGGAACCGGTACGATCCCGTCGCGCGCGCAGTAAACGATCGGGATGGGGCATCCCCAGTAGCGCTGGCGCGAGATGAGCCAGTCGCGCATCCGGTAGGTAACGGTGGCGCGGCCGATCTCGTGCTCCTCGGCATATTTGCACACGGCGCGGAGCGCGTCGGCGGTTTTCATCCCGTTGAGGTTGAGCTCGGCGCTCGCCGAGTTGATATTGATGCCGTATTCCGGGTATGCGCGGCCGGCGGGCGGCGCGCTGCCGTCAACAGGCGCCGTGACCAGCGGAATTTCCAGTCCGTACCTGGTGGCGAATTCGTAGTCGCGCTGATCCTCGCCGGGCGCGCCCATGATCGCGCCGGTGCCGTAGCCCATCAGGACGTAGTCGGCAATCCAGATCGGTACGAGCTTGCCGTTGAACAGATTGCGCGCGTAGGCGCCGGTGAAGACGCCGGTCTTTTCCTTGACCGTCGATAGCCGTTCGATCTCGCTCTGGCGGCGCGCCTGCGCAACGTACTCCTCAACCGCGGCGCGGCGGTCGGCCGTCGCGATCTCGGCGACCAGCGAATGCTCCGGCGCGAGCACCATGAACGATACGCCGAAAACCGTATCGGGCCGGGTGGTGAAGAAGCGGACTTCCTTGCCCGGATGGCCCTCGACAGGAAAGGCGAGTTCCGCGCCCTCGGAACGCCCGACCCAGTTGCGCTGCATCAGCTTGATCGGCTCGGGCCAATCGATGCCCTCGAGGTCGTCGAGCAGGCGGTCGGCATAGGCCGTGATCCTGAAGAACCATTGCTCGAGGTCTTTCTTGGTTACGGGCGTATCGGTGTGCCGCCAGCAGCATCCGTTGACCACCTGTTCGTTGGCCAGGATGGTGCGGCAAAGCTCGCACCACCATTGCGAGCCGGTCGCGCGAAAGGCGAGCCCGCGCTTGAGCATCAGGAGGAAAAACCACTGCGTCCAGCGATAGTATTCGGGCGTGGAGGAATTGATCTCGCGCGACCAGTCGTAGGCGCAGCCGACTAATTTCAACTGACGCTTGAAGTTGGCTGCATAGCGCGGCACCGTCTGCTTGGGATGCAGCCCTTTGAGCAGGGCGTCGTTTTCGGCCGGCAGACCGAACGCGTCCCATCCCATCGCGTGCAGCACGCTATAACCGCCCATCCGCTTGTAACGCCCAATCACGTCGCAAGGCACGTAGTTATGCAGATGGCCCACGGATAGGCCGTCGCCCGACGGATAGGGAAACATTTCGAGCACGTAAAACTTTGGCCGCTCGCGGTCCTCGCGCGTGCGATAGAGATCCGCGCGGTCCCATTCGGCCTGCCAGTAGGGCTCGATCTTCTTGGGCTCGTAACGTTCGTCCATCGGCATCCGATCATTCTCTCCGGTGCTGTAACTTTAGCGCGCGCGCCGTGGCGGTTAAAACCGAGCCTGACGGCGCCTCCTCCCACGCGCGGCTCAAGCCGCACGGGAACCGCGGCAGCCGACAACGCGAGCGACGAAAATCACTCCGGCGCACGATATCTGTTGACAAGACTCTTGTCACGAAACCGCGGGGGCGCGACAATGGGGCCATCGAGAGCTAAGCTTAAGGCGCCCCCGAGATGAACAAGCGGAAGGTCAAGTTCGACGCCCGCAAGATAAGCCTGTGGCATTTTGCCGTGTTCGCGATGGGCGCCGTGGTAGGTTCGATCCTTGGCGGTTTCTACGGAGCCGCCTACACGAGCGCCGCAGTGATCGTGACCTGCTGGTTCACGGCGCTTATGCTGGTCGCCTTCGATCGCTCGCGGGTTCGTGCGCCGCGGAGCTCTTCGGCCGACCGGCGATGGCAATCGCCGCTGCGCGCGATGGGCGCCGACAGCGCGGGGGCGGCGCCGCCCAAGGGACGCCGCGGCGGCGCAACGGCGGTCAGCCTCGAAGCGGCGCGGCGGACGCGGCTGCGCACGATCGCCGGCGGCAAGAGCGAGCCGCCCTGGCGCGCCTCCTGAACACCGCCGCAGATTCGCGCATTCGCTGATTCCTCTCGCTGATCCTTTTGCACCGGCGGCGCCAGTCCGCATCTTTCGTTCTTGACATTCAATCGCCGAAGCGCGCATTTGACTTGCGTAAGTGCGCTCCGAACTCCCCGGTGTATGGAGGTCAACCGCGATGCGAGCCTTCGTGATGAAAGGGATTGGCAAGGTCGGCTTCGCCGAGAAACCGATTCCTACTCCGGGTCCGACCGACGCGGTGGTAAAGACCACCAAGGCCCTCATCTGCACCTCCGACGTGCACACGGTCCACGGCGCGATCGGCCCGCGCGACAATCTCACGCTCGGGCACGAGGCGGTCGGCGTCGTCCATCAGGTCGGCGCGGCGGTCAAGCTCTTCAAGCCCGGCGACCAGGTCCTCGTGGGCGCAATTACGCCCGAGTGGGGCGACGTGGCTGCGCAGGCGGGGCACTCCTCGCAATCCAGCGGCGCGCTTGGCGGATGGAAGTTCGCCAACATCAAAGATGGCGTTTTTGCCGAGTACTTTCACGTCAACGAGGCCGACGCCAACATGGCTCACATACCGTCCGCGGTCGCCGACGAGGCGGCAGTGTATTGCTGCGACATGATCTCGACCGGAGTGATGGCGGCCGAAAACGCCTGCATCCCGGCCGGCGGCACGGTCGCCGTTTTCGCGCTTGGCCCGGTGGGCTTGATGGCGGTCGCAGGTGCGCGGATGCTCGGCGCGGGCCTGATTATCGGGGTCGATTCGGTATCGCGCCGCCAGGAACTCGCGCGATCGTACGGCGCGGACGCCATCGTTGATTTTGAAAAGGAAGACGCCGTCGCGCGTATCATGGAACTGACCGGCGGCGAGGGCGTCGATTCGGCAATCGAGGCGCTGGGCGGCGATCTCTCCTTTCAAAACGCGATTCGCGTCACCAAGCCGGGTGGCACAATCTCCAACGCGGGCTATCACGGCAAGGGCGAGTTCGTTCACGTCCCACGTTTGGAATGGGGTGTGGGCATGGCGGAGAAGACGATTCGCACGGGGCTATGTCCGGGTGGGCGGCTCAGGATGGAACGGCTGTTGCGGCTGCTTAAGGGCGGCCGAATCGATCCGACGCGGCTGACTACGCATACCATGCGCTTCGATCAACTCGAACGCGCATTCGAGATGATGGAGCACAAGCTCGACGGCATGATCAAACCGCTGATCCTGTTTTAGCTGCTAAGAAGCGGCACCGTTTTCAGGCGCCGCGGCTCAAAACCCGTCATCCGGCATCTCGCAAGTGAGACGTTCTGCGCTTTGGCTCGTTCAGTCTTGAGACAATCAGTGTCTGAAATGAAATCCAACGAACGCTGCCCTGTCACTCAATAGACGTAAGCGCGCGCTTTCGTGGGCGTTCAGTACGTTCAGCCCCTTCTTGGCACGCCCGATGCTGCGGATGTGGGTCGGACCGAGGACTCCTGTGACAGCGCACCCACCCGCGGAAAATAAAGCCCCGCAGCGCAGCGCCGATAAGCAAACGATCGGAATCCGATCGCTCGTGCTCGAACTGCGCATGGGCTTTGTCGTGATCATCGTGGCGCTTATCGCGATGGGCTATGCCTCCTATCGCAGTGCCGAGCGCTATGCTGGGAGCAGCGCGTGGGTTGAGCACACCGACCGGGTTCTGCGGGGTATCGACCGGCTCCGTTTTAGTATCCAGCAGGCCGAAGCGGGCGAGCGCAGCTACCTCCAGACCGGTGAGAAGCGTTACCTGGAGCCGGTGCGTGAGGCGAGCGCCACGGTGCGAACGCAACTGGCTGCGCTCGAGCAGATAACCGCCGACAATCCGGACCAGCGGCAGCGCGTGGTTGCGCTGGCGCCGACGGTCGCGGCCAAACTCTCGCTGATGAACGATGCCGCCAGGGATCGTGACGTGGTCGGCAAGGATGCCGTGCTCGGTCTCGATTCAAGCGCTGCGGATCGGCTGACATCCGACATCGCGGTACGACTAAATGACCTCGCCAGTGTAGAAACCGCGCTGCTCGACCAGCGTCGCGCAGCGGAAGCCTCGGCGGCGCGATGGGAGACGCAGACTATTGCGATCGGGGGTGGCGCAGGCGTGATAGCCGTGTGCCTCGTCAGTCTTCTGATCGGGCGCGCGATACGCCGGCTCGACGCAAGCGTCGCGGGCCAGCGCGCGGCGGAGGATGCATTGTGCGAGGCCAACCAGGGGCTTGAGCGCCAGGTCGCCGAGCAGACCACCGAACTGCGCCGCCAGTCTCAGTTGATGAATTCCATCTTCGAAACCGTGACCGACGGCGTGATCGTGTGCGACCGCGACCTGAAATATACCCACGTCAATCGCGCGGGGAGAGAAATCGGCGGTGTGAATCGCGAGAAAATAACGGTCGCCCAGGTCGCCGGCGAATTCACGCTGCGCACGGCGCGCGACGCGCCGCCCCTGCCGCTCGATCAATGGCCGCTCGCGCGCGCAGTGCGCGGCGAATCATTCGATAACCGGCGCCTGCTGCTGAGCGGCCCGAACATGAAGGATGATGTGTGGCTCGAGGTTTCGGGCCGGCCCGTTATCGATCAGGACGGTGTTCTCTATGGAGGGTTGATCGTTAATCGAGACGTCACCCCGCGCCTGAAGGCCGAAGAAGATATGGCCCACGCTTATCGCCTCGCGCTCGACGCCGCGCGCCTGCGCTCGGAGTTCCTGTCCAACGTGAGCCACGAGATTCTCACCCCGCTCAACGGCATTCTCGGGATGACCCGGCTTCTGCTGGACACGCCGCTTAATCCGGAACAGAGCGAATACACCGAGACCGTGCGCGCAAGCGGCGAGGTCCTCCGCGAAATCGTCGCCGACGTGCTGGATTTCTCGCATCTTTCCGACGGTGAGTTCGTGCTCGAGGAGGCCGGGTTCGACCCGCGCGATTCGATAGAGCAAGTGGCCGCGCGATTCGCCGGACCGGCGCAGAAAAAAGGCCTCCGGCTCACGCTCGATCTCGACGAGGCGCTGCCGGCGCCTCTTGTGGGCGACGCTCGACGCCTCGAGCAAATCCTAACCAACCTTGTGAGCAACGCGGTCAAGTTTTCCGAGCGGGGCGAGATCATGATGCGCGCGCGCCAACGCGATGAATCGGCGAGCGACGCCGTCATGCAGTTTGAAGTTAGCGACACCGGCATTGGCATCGCCGCGGAAGATCAGAGCAGAATCTTTCGACCGTTCTCGCAGGTCGACGGCTCGGCCAGCCGCAAGTACGGCGGCTCGGGTTTGGGACTCGCGATCTCGGCGGAACTGGTGCGGCAGATGGACGGGCAGATCGCGCTGGAGAGCGAGTTGAATCGGGGCTCGACTTTCCGCTTCACTGTGCGCCTGGCCAAACCCCTTCCACAATTGAACGGTCAGGATCACGCGGCCGGAGACGCCGCAGATGTCGGCAACCACGAGAAGCAAGGAGCGGGCACGATGGCTACAATCCTTGTGGCCGAAGACAATCCGGTCAATCAGAAACTGACGCAAACCCAACTCGGGATTCTGGGCTTCGCCGCTCACGTGGTCAACGATGGCCGCGAAGCGCTCGACGCGCTCGCGCGCAGGCGCTATCCGATAGTCCTGATGGATTGTCAGATGCCCGGAATGGACGGGTATGAAGCGACGGCCGAGATTCGCCGGCGCGAGGCGGAATCAGGACAACATACGATCGTTATCGCGATGACCGCGCATGCGCTAAGCGGCGCGCGCGAAAAGTGCCACGCCGCAGGTATGGACGACTATATCAGCAAGCCCGTCGATATCGACGACCTCCAGGCGCTGCTCAAACGCTGGGCCTCGGAGATGGACGCGGTCGCGGACGCGCAAGCATCGCGCGACGGCAGTCCGAGCTGAGTTTCCTTCCCGAATTCCTTAGCCAATTACCTGAGAATTCCGTCGAATGCGTCGGCGGAGATTGCCGCCGCTGCCGCGATTGCGCTCGTCGCGAAGCTCTTACCAGCGTCGACCGCCGCCGCCGCCACCACCTCCCGCGCCGCCGCGGCCGCCCCGGCCGCCACGATCGCCGCCGCCGCCACCGGGACGCGGCCCCTGCTCGCGCGCCTCGTTTACCTTGATCGCGCGGCCCTTGAGCTCGTGTCCGTTCAGTTCCTCGATCGCGCGCGCGGCTTCATTGGAATCGGCCATCTGCACGAAACCGAAGCCCCGCGATTGACCCGAGAATTTGTCGGTTATGACCGCGACGTTGTCGATCTTGCCAACCTGACCGAAGAGCGCTTCCAGATCCTCGTTGGTCACCGAAAAGGCCAGGTTGCCTACGTACAGCTTTGCGGGCATCTGTTGTGCCCTCCTCTATTATTCGCCGGAAGCGCTCGAACAGAGAAGCTCGCGAAGGTTGCGCGCTTGCGTGTGGGGGTACTAGCCGGTTGCGATTGCTTCTATGCCGGGGGCATATCGATGTCAAGGCGAGTCGCGCGCCGCGCTTGCGCGGCACCAGGCTGCGAACGCGCCGTTTGCGTGAGTTCGGTCGGCATCAGCATCGCGCCCGCGCGCCGCGCGAGCGCGACCGCGCGGCCGGCAAGCGCCGGACGCGCCGCACTCGCGTGGCCGGCCGGACGAAGGCTTGCGAGCCGTGTGCGCACGGCAAACTCGATACGCCGAAACCCGGCCATCAGGTCCAGCGAGATAGGCGCTCTCACTACCGCTAGTCCGGCCGCCCATGCGGCCAGCTCAGCCGGAGTCTCCTGCGCGCAGAACTCCGCCTCGGCGCTCTCGTCCGCGTCGGCCCTCCGGGCAGCCGCTTCCGATGACTCACGTTCGCAGGCCTGACGGGCGATAAGATGGGCCTTTGTGGCCGAGGCGAAACTGCGGTCGCGCCCGACGACCCAGTTCTCGGCCCAGGCGAGCCATTTCCTGTCGGTGTAAACTTCGCTGGCGTCAACGATCGCGGCCATCACGTAGCGTTCGATTGCGTTTTTGGTTTCGCGGTTTTCGGTTGTAATGGTCAGCATCGGCTTATTCCCCGGGTCAGGCCGTAGCGGGCAATCCGCGACTGCCAGATTCCGTCCTCGACGGCTCAAGAAAGCATTTAATGTGCCGATAGAATCTTTATTGCAGATCAAGCGCTTTAGATTGGCTTTATTATGCCAATGTGGCGGCGCTGCCATCCGATGTTGCGTAATCGCAGAGGCTGGCGAACCTGAGCGTTATTGAGCACAGGTCGCCTTTGACGCCCCGATTCAGGCTGATCGGCGAGAAAAAAGCGGCCTCACGGAGCCCGTGAGGCCGCCATCAGCATTCGATGCGCCAAGCGACTAACCCGCCGAATTGCCGACCACCGAGACGAAACTGACGCAGCGGCCCGGCTGGCCGCCCAGGTTGTGCGTCAGACCGAGCTTGGGATTCTTCACCTGGCGCTTCTCCGCCTCGCCGCGAAGTTGCAGCCACATCTCGTACATCATGCGCAGTCCCGAAGCTCCGATCGGATGACCGAACGATTTGAGCCCGCCGTCGGGATTCACCGGGAGACGCCCTTCGAGATCGAAAAATCCTTCCATCACGTCCTGCCATGCCGTCCCGCGCGAGCTGAACCCGAGGTCCTCGTACAGCACCAGCTCGGTCGGGGTGAAGCAGTCGTGAACCTCGGCGAGGTTTATCTGCGCGCGCGGGTCGGTGACGCCGGCCTGCGCGTAGGCGTCGCGCGCGGAGGCGACGACCTCGGGGAATGAGGTGAAATCGTACTCGGGCGATAGCGGACCCTCGGCCGGGCCCGCGACGAACGACAGCGCCTTGATATAGATCGGGTTCTTGCAGTACTTGTGCGCGTCCTCGGCGCGGACCACGATCGCGGCCGCCGATCCGTCGGAGACGCCGGAGCAATCCATGATGCCGAGCGGGTCGGCAATCTTGGGCGAGTTCCGGATCGATTCGATCGGCACTTCCTTTTGAAACTGCGCCTTGGGATTGCGCGCGCCGTTGCGATGGTTCTTCCACGCGATGCGTGAGAGCACGTCCTTGCCCTTGTCGGGGTCGAGTCCGTACTTCTTGAAGTAGGCGGGCGCGAGCAGCGAGAACAGCGCCGGTGGCGTCATCGCGGCCGGAGTGCCGTCGTTGGGCGGGTTGGTGATCACCAGCCCCGACATCCCCGAGTCCTTGAGCTTCTCGACTCCGATCGCCATCGCGACGTCGAACGCACCGCATGCGACGGCGTAGCACGCCTGCCTCAGCGCCTCGGATCCGGTGGCGCACATATTCTCGACCCGGGTCACCGGCTTGTATTGAATCTTGAGCGGCTCGGATAGCGTCAGCCCCGAAATTCCCGAGGCCATCGTGCCGAGCCAGTACGCGTCAACGTCATCGGGACCGATCCCGGCGGACTCGTAGGCCTGGTAGGCGGCCTCGACCAGCAGATCCTCGGCGCCCTTGTCCCAGTGCTCGCCGAACTTGGTGCACCCCATCCCGACTATCGCGACGCGATCCCTGATTCCCTTGCTTGCCATCAGATGTTCTCCTTGGTGCCTAGCGCTTGGGCCGCGCCTTCCAGAAATAGTTGTGCACGCCGTCGGCGGTAAACAGGCGGCGAAAGGTCATTTCCACTTCGTCGCCGATCGCAACCTTATCGGGCTCGCAATCGGTCATCTCGCACAAAAAACGCCCGCCGCCTTCGTAGTCCACCACCGCGTTGACGGTGGGCGGGTTCAGCGAATAGGCGAGCCGGTCCACAGCGTAGGTCGCGATTCGCCCGGTGCGATCGGAGAATCCATATGGCTCCATCTTACCCCGCACGCGGCATTTAACACAGACCAATTGCGGCGGAAGCTGAGGCGTCCCGCACGCGGTGCATCGCGATCCGACGAGCGCGAATTTCCACTTTTCCGAGCGCATCATCGGAGGCGCCGCCGGACGCTCCGGGTCGGGCCGGCGTGGCGGCTCGGTGGGCAGGATTTGCCGCCACTTGAGATAGTTGCCATAGGTCACGTCGCCCTTGGATTCGATCATGCGGCCGACTGAATGAGTCGGGCGAAACTTCGCCGCCGCCGGCGTCACGCGCAGCACCACGGCGTCGGCGCCGTCGGCGACCGCGGCCATCAGGACGAGGTCGCCCGGCTTTAGCGCCGGCATCGCGGCGGTCAGCAGCAACCCGGCATGCGCGGCGCCTGTCTGTCCGACTGTCAGGGCGAGCGTATCGGATAGCTTCGCGGGATCGAGTTTCATCGCGCGCGCAATCTCTTCCACCGCGCGCGGGTTGGGCGCATCCAGGATCACGCGCGCTAGCGCCGCGGGAGCCACGTCCGCCTTTTCGAGCACCGACTGGATCGCCTTGCCGAGCAGCGGCACATAGGCCTGCGTGAGCGCGAAGCGCTCCTCCCACGAGTGGCCGAAGCGCTCCTCGGGCATCCGCCAGGTATCGAGGAACTCGCGCGTGAACGAGGCGCTGGCGACGATTTCGGCGATCACGTCGCCGCCCGTGCCCATCACGAACGCCGCCGCGCCGTCGCCGCCGGACTGCTCGAGGCGCCCTTCGGGCGCGCCCAGGCGGCAATCGGACATCACCGCGAGCGCCAATCCGCCGGCGTTCGCGGCGTCGGCCGCCTGCAGCAGCGCCGCGAGACCGGCGCGCACCGAGCCGGTCAGATCGGCCGCGCGGCTCTCGGACGGCAATTGCGCCGCGGCGCCGACGATCGCGGCATTGAGCTTTTCGGCGTAGGGGGGCGTGGAGGTCGCGAACATAAGCGCCCGCACCCGATCCGCGCCGACCGCGCGCAGCGCGTCGCGCGCGGCCTCGGCCGCCATCGAAACGCTGTCCTCGTCGAAGCTCGCGACCGAACGTTCGCCCTTGGCCGCGGGCACGCCGAGCACTTCGGCGATCGCCGCGCGCTTGAGGCGGCGGTACGGGACGTACGATCCGTATGAGACGATTCCTGTCATGCCGCGATTAAAGATTGCCCGCCATCTCCGGTCAACCTCTCGGCCTCCGGCCTACGGGAGCAAAATACTCGAGCCGGTGGTCGCGCGGTCGCCAAGCGCGCGATGGGCCGCAGGCGCGTCGGCGAGCTTGAACGTGCGCTGCACCTCGCAGCGCACGGCGCCGCTGCCCAGCGCGTCGAACAGCCGGCGCGCCGCCGCCTCCAGGTCTTCGCGCCGCGCCGTGTAAGTGGCGAGCGTCGGACGCGTGAGGTAGAGCGAGCCCTTGCCGCTCAGGATGTTGATACTGAAGGGCGGCACGACGCCCGAGGCCTGCCCGAAGCTGACCATCAGGCCGCGCGGCTGCAGACAATCGAGCGACTTCATGAAGGTCGCCTGCCCCACAGAGTCATAGACCACCGGCACCTTCTTGCCGCCGGTGATTTCATTGACGCGCGCCACGAAATCCTCGCGCGAATAGTTAATCACGTGCGCGCAGCCATGGGCCGCGGCGACCTTGGCCTTTTCGTCGCTGCCAACGGTGCCGATCACCGTCGCGCCGAGATGCTTGGCCCACTGCGAAAGAATCATGCCGGTGCCGCCCGCGGCGGCGTGCAGCAGGATGGTGTCGCCGGGCTTCACCGCGTAGGTGGAATGGATCAGATACTCGGCCGTCAGTCCCTTGAGCATCGCGGCCGCGGCGGTCGCCTCGTCCACCTTGTCCGGCAGTTTGACCAGCACCCGCGCAGGCATCACCCGCGCCTCGGAATACGCGCCCAGCGGACCGCCCACGTACGCGACCCGGTCGCCGACGCGAACCTCGCGCACGTCCGGACCCACCGCCTCGACCACGCCTGCTGCCTCGGTGCCAGGCGTGTAGGGCAGCGATGGCGGCGGATAGACGCCCGAGCGCACGTAGATATCGACGAAGTTGAGCCCCACCGCGCGATGGCGTACGAGCGCCTGTCCCGGACCCGGCGCGGGAACCTCGACGTCCTCGTAGCGCAGGACTTCCGGCGCACCGGTCTGATGCACCACGATCGCTTTACATTTCATAACGGCTCCATTTTCGGCCCGCGCCGCGCTCCAGGGCCCGCTCCCATCGGTTCGAGTCGTTCAGAACCTTCAAAACTTTCCAAGATTTGCATCAAGAACATCCGGATTACAAACCGGTTTAAACCGCATCGAATCGATGCTTGCGCGTCGCAGTCGTGGTATTGCATCGAGGGAACGTTACCCGGCCAGACAGGAGATGTCGCGATGCCGCAGCTTACGACCGACGATGGCGTGAAGCTCTACTACGAAGAGGCCGGCGAGGGCCTGCCGATCGTCTTCGTCCATGAATTCGCCGGCGACCACCGCAGCTACGAACCGCAGCTGCGGCACTTCTCGCGCCGCTATCGGTGCGTTGCGTACAACGCGCGCGGCTACCCGCCGTCCGACGTTCCCGCCGAGGTTTCGAGCTACTCGCAAGCCCGCGCCCGCGACGATATCCGCGCCGTGCTCGACGCACTCGGCATCGACCAGGCGCATATCGTCGGCATCTCGATGGGCGGCTTCGCGGCGCTGCACTTCGGGATACGCTACGGCGATCGCGCGCGCTCGCTGGTGATCGGCGGCTGCGGTTACGGCGCTGAAAAGGGCAAGCGCGCGCAGTTCCAGGACGAAGCGGAGCATGCCGCCCAGATGTTCGACCGTATCGGGATGGCCGAGGGCGCCAAGCGCTACGCGCTCGGCTCGACGCGCGTGCAATTGCAGAACAAGGACCCGCGCGGATGGAACGAGTTTGCGGCGCAGATGGCCGAG
>DASXMQ010000120.1:0-8350 GCA_036495625.1 Binataceae bacterium (SeqCode)
AGTGAAGAAGTGAAATGCTGATTCTGGGAATCGAGACCTCATGCGACGACGCAGCCGCGGCGGTTATCGAAACCGACCGCCCCGGCATCGCCACCATCCGCGCGAGCGTCATCGCCAACCAGGACGAAATCCATCGCCGCTATGGCGGCGTGGTGCCGGAACTCGCTTCGCGCAACCACGTCGTCACGATCCTGCCCGTGATCGAGCAGGCGCTCGAGGCCGCGGGATGTACGCTCGGCGATATCGGCGGTATCGCGGTGACGCGCGGGCCGGGACTGGTCGGCTCGCTGCTGGTCGGCCTGATGTGCGCCAAGGGGCTGGCGCAGAGCCTCGGAATCGCGATGTGCGGGGTGAATCATATCGAAGGACATCTGCTCGCGCCGCTGCTCGAGCATCGACCGGCGATGCCGTTTCTTGCGCTGGTCGTGTCGGGCGGGCATACCGAGCTCTTCGTGGTCGAGGATTTCGGCCGCTATCGCCGATTGGGCCGCACGCGCGACGACGCCGCGGGCGAAGCGTTTGACAAGGTGGCCAAATTGATGGGGTTGGGCTATCCGGGCGGTCGCGTAATCGACGAGCTTTCGCGGTCCGGAAACCGCAAGCGCGTGCGCATTCCGCGCGCGCATGTGCGCGGCGCACCGCTCGATTTCAGTTTCAGCGGCGTCAAAACCGCCGTCGCGACGCTTTTGCGCGCGGAGGCCGGCGCCGCGCTCTTGCGCGAAGACCTGGCGGCGAGTTTCCAGGAAGCGGTGGTTGACATGCTGGTTCAACCGACCATCCGCGCCGCGCGCGAGACCGGCGTCGACGTGATCGCGGTGACCGGAGGCGTCGCCGCCAACTCGCGGCTGCGCGAGCGCCTCGCCGAGGCGGCGGCCGCCGAGGGCCGCACCCTGGTCGCGCCGTCGTTCAAGTTCTGCACCGATAACGCGGCGATGATCGCGATGGCCGGAAGCTATCGGCTGCTGCGCGGCGAGCGCGACTCGCTGGGCCTCGACGCCGAGGCTTCGCTCTCGCTGTAAACGCGATCGAGCGATGGAAGCGCCACGGGTCATGCCTGCCGGCCGCCGATCGCCGATGGCGGTCGGCGCCGAGCTTGAAGCCGCGGGCGTGCGGCCGCGCAAATCGCGCGGCCAGAACTTTCTCATCCAGCCGGCCATCGCCGACCGCATCGTCGCCGCGGCGCAGATCGCGACCGGCGACGAGGTAGTCGAGGTCGGCCCCGGACTGGGAATCCTGAGCGACCGGATCTTGCGCGCCGGAGTGCGCCGGCTATGGCTGGTCGAGCTGGACGCGCGGCTTGCCGAGCGCCTTCAGAGCGCATTTGCGGGACATCCGGCCGTGCGAGTCATCTGCCGCGATTTTCTCGAAGTCGAACTGGCGGAGATGGTTGAGCGGCCGCCGGTCAAGGTAATCGGCAACCTGCCGTTCAACGCCGCCGCGGCGATTTTGCGCCGGCTCGACCAGATGCGCGGCGCGATCGGGCGGATGGTCCTGATGTTCCAGCGCGAGGTCGCCGAGCGCATCCGCGCGCGCGCGGGCGAGCGCGCCTACTCGGCGCTCAGCGTTTTCACCGCGCTCTATTGGGAGACCGGCGAACATTTCCGCGTCGCCGCTGGTAATTTCCGTCCCGTGCCGCGCGTCGATGCCGAAGTCATCGTTTTTGCGCCGCATGCGCGCGCGCCGTTTGCGCCCGTTTCCGAGTTCGCGCTGCTCGGCGTCATCCGCGCCGCGTTTTCCGCGCCGCGCAAAACTATCCGCAATGCGCTCGCCGGCGCGCTCAGCGCAGCGCCCCAGGCTATCTCCGGCGCGCTCGCGCGCTCGGCAATCGACCCTGCGGCGCGTCCCGCCACGCTTGCGGTCGGCGACTTCGTGCGCCTCGCCGGCGCGCTCGAACGCGCGGGCGCGATACCTTCTTCACCCGCGGTGCCCCGCGATGCCTGAACTGCCCGAGGTCGAGTCGCTCCGCCGCATCCTTGCACGCTCGGCCGTTGGCCGGACGATCGAACGCGCTCGCGTCGCGGAGCGGCGGCTCAGGCAAAAGGTGGCGCACGATCTTGCGGCCGGCGTCGAGGGCCGGCATATCGTGCGCCTGGGACGCCGCGCCAAGTACCTCATTATCAAGCTGAGCGACGGGGCCGCGATGGTCGTTCATCTGGGGATGAGCGGCAGCCTGACGCATCGCGGCAAGGACTTCGACGACGCCGAATTCGACCCGCGCCACGACCACGTCGAGTTCGCGCTCGACGATTCCACGCGGCTCGTTTACAACGATCCGCGCCGCTTCGGACTAATCCGGCTGGTTGCTCCCGGAGGCCTCGCCGCGGCGCCCGAGCTTGCGGCGCTCGGTCCGGAGCCACTCGGCGCGTCGTTCAACGCGGAGTACCTGGCGCGGATGGCGCACGGGCGGCGCGCCGCGATCAAGAACCTCATTATGGACCAGCGCGTGGTCGCCGGCATCGGCAACATCTACGCCTCCGAGATCCTGTTTCGCGCGGCGGTGCGGCCGACGCGGCGCGCCGCGAAAGTCACGCGCAAGGAGATCGAACGCATCGTGGCCGCGACGGCGCCGATTCTGCGCGCCGCCATCGGCAGCCGCGGCACCACCTTTCGCAGCTATCGCGATTCTGACGGCCAGCCGGGACGGTTCGCCGAGCGACTGATGGTCTATGGTCGCGCGGGCGAGCCGTGCCGCGTATGCAAGAGCGCGATCCGCAGCGTGACGGTCGGCCAGCGCGCCAGTTTCTATTGCCCGCGCTGCCAGCGCTGACGCCGGAGCGTTTATCCGCCGTTCTTGTCTGATCGAAGATAGAACGCGATCGCGTCTTCGAGCCGATCGTTGCCCCAGAACAGTTCCTCGCCGACGATCATGGTCGGCGCGCCGAAGATGCCCTTGACCACGGCCATCTGGTTCTCCTCGCGCAGGCGCTGCTTGTTCTCCTCCGCCTCGGCGCGCGCGAGGACCTCGCGCGGCGTCTGGCCCACAGTGGCCAGAATCTCCGCGATCGTTTCGGTGCGCGAGATCTCGCGATCTTCGGCAAAGTTGGCGCGAAAGACCGCGCGCACGAAGCGCGGGCACCACGGCTCGTCGGCCGCCATGCAGGCGACCCGCGCGGCAAGCAGTCCGCTGCGCGGGAACCTGCTCGGGCGGCGAAACGGGAGTCCGTACTTCTCGCACAGCCGCTCGATGTCGCGCCACATATACCGGCCCTTCAACGGATAGATGTTGAACGGCGAATCGCCCCATCCCTGAGACACGAAAATCGGGCCGAGCAGAAACGGACGCCATCGCACGCGCACGCCGGCCGCCGCCGCCAGGTCCTCGATTCGCGAAGCGGCCGGGTACGAATACGTGCTTGCGAACTCGAACCAGAATTCCAGCGGTTCCTGCGCCATTACAGCCCCCAAGCCGGGTATTCGACGGACTTTGCCGGACCATAGCGAATCCGCCGCGCGCTGGGAACGCGCGCCGGGCGATAGCCCGCGATCGAGACGGCTGGCGGCGGGCGCACCAGAGCCATAAAATGACGCTGGCGGGTGTGGTAGAATCGGCCGTTGGGGGGCGATGGAGCAGGTTCCTTCGATTATTGGCGACGTAGCCGCACTGGCTCTGGGAGCCTGCGTCGGTAGTTTTGCGGTGACGGTCGCCTACCGCCTGCCGCGCGACATCTCGATCGCGGCTCCGCGATCGTTCTGCGAGAACTGCGAGCGCCCGATTCCGTGGTGGGCCAACATTCCGGTCTTCTCCTACCTCGCCTCGCGCGGGCGCTGCCTGATGTGCGGAGCGCCGATTCGCGCGCGCCATCCCGCCGGCGAGCTTGCGCTGGCGCTGGCCGCGCTCCTGCTATACGTCAATTTCCCGTTGGGCAACGCTATTTCGCGCTTCATCTTCGTCACCGCGCTCCTCATCGCCTCGCTGGTCGATTACGACTGGCGGCTCATCCCCAACCTGATCACGTTTCCCGGGGTGCCGGTGGGTTTTGCGCTGGCGGCGCTGTTCATGCCCGAGGTTGGATGGAAAAGCTCGCTCATCGGGATAGCCGCCGGCGGCGGAGTCTTGTTTTTGACCGGCTATGTTTACCAACTCGTGCGCGGAAAGGAGGGCGTCGGCCTCGGCGACGTCTTCCTGCTCGCGATGGTTGGGGCGTTTCTCGGATGGCAGGGCGTGCTGTTCACGCTGTTTTTCGGCGCGCTGCTGGGGTCGTTCGGCGGGCTCGCGGTAGGATTGTTTGGAACTCCCACCGGTCCGCCCGAATTGCCGCCCGGGATGCGCGAGGCCGCCGCCTCTCCTCCCATCCCTGCGATGACTGGCGCGGCGGGCGGCGCCGAGGGGGCGGCCGTGGCGATCGGCGCCGAGGCGCCTGACAGCGCGGCCGCGGAAAACGAGGAACACGCGCTGCTCGCGACCGCCGTTCCGTTCGGGCCTTTCCTGTCGCTGGCGGCTGGTTTCTACACCCTCTTTCAACCGCAGCTGACAAGCTGGTATCTATCGCGCTGATGGCGGCCGGCATCTTCATCACGCTCGAAGGCGTCGAGGGCTCGGGCAAGACGACCCAGGCGGCGATCCTGGCCGACGAATTGCGCCGGCGCGGCCGGCGCGTGACGCTGACGCGCGAGCCCGGCGGGACGCGCGCGGGCGAAGCTATTCGCGCCATCTTCCTCGATCCCGCGGTCTCGCTCGGAGTCGCGTCCGAGCTCCTGCTGGTGCTGGCCGACCGCGCGCAGCACGTGCGCGAAAAGCTGCGCCCTGCTCTGGAAGCGGGCGAGATCGTTATCTCCGACCGCTACTCCGACTCGACCATCGCATACCAGGGATATGGCCGCGGCTTCGATCTCAAACTCGTTGGCGAGCTCAACCAGCTTGCAAGCGACGGCATCCACCCCGCGCTCACGATCGTGCTCGACTGCCCGGTCGAGGTCGGACTCAAGCGCACGCGCGCCCGCGCGCGGAGCGACGTTCGCGGCTACGACCGTTTCGAGGGCGAGCAGGCGGAATTCCATCGCCGGGTGCGCGAGGGCTTCGCGACCATCGCGCGCGCCGAGCCGGACCGCGTCACGGTCATCGATTCGACGCGCGAGCTGGCGACGGTCAGCACCGAGGTCCTCATCGCGGTCGAGCGGCTGGTGGGTCACTGATGCCGCTTGACGGAGTGCGCGGCAACCGCGAAACCATCGAGCGCCTCAACGCGGAACTTCTTTCCCGTCCCGCGCACGCCTACCTGCTGGCGGGTCCGCGCGGGGTGGGCAAGGCCATGGTCGCGCGCGGATTCGCTCACGCGCTGCTCTGCGAGCGCGCGCCAGGACCCGGCTTCTGTTGCCGGGTCGAGAGCTGCCCGGTGCGCGAGGGGGCAAAGCCGGCGCGCCGCGGACGCGGCGCCGAGCGCGCGGGCGCGGCATCATCGCCGCGATGCGAGTGCTGCGCGTCGTGCGTGCAGGTGGCCGGCGGCGTGCATCCGGACTTCACCGCGATTGCGCGCGCCGAAGGCCGCAGCGAGGTGCTGATAGAGCAGGTGCGCGAGCTGATCGCGCGCCTTGGCACGCGGCCGAGCCGCGGCGCGCGGCGGGTCGCGATTATCGACGACGCCGAAACGCTCGGCATCCCGGCGCAAAACGCGCTGCTCAAGACGCTCGAAGAGCCGCCCGGACACGCGATTGTCTTCATGGTCGCCGAAAGCGAGCGCGCGCTGCTCGATACGGTGCGTTCGCGCCTGCGCCTGGTGCGTTTTGCGCCGCTCGACGTAGCCGATATCGAGGCGATAGCCGCCGGGCGTCTGGGCCTCGACGCCGGGCGCGCCGCTGCGCTCGCGCGTCTGGCGCGGGGCAGCGCCGGCCGCGCGCTCCGGCTCGCGGGCGGCGCCGAGCCGCCGATCCGCGAGCTGTTGGGCGCGCTCGGCGGGGCGCGGCGGCTCGAGTTCGCGCGGGCCCAGGCGCTCGCGCAGGAATTCTTCGCCAGCCGCGAGCAGGCGGCCGAGAACTTCGAGTTGATCGCGCGAGTGCTTGAGGAAATACTGTGTTGCAAGCTCCTGCGGACGCCGCCGGCCGCGGCCGCGCCCGAAGTGGCGGAGACGATGACGAAAATGGCCGAAAGTTTCGCGCTCGATGCGCTCCTGGCGAGCCTCAAGGGTGCGGTCGAGGCGGGCGCCGCGATCGACGCGATGGCGAATCCGCGCCTCCAGGCCGAGCAGTGGTGGATGAGCGTGGGCGCGGCGCTGGGGAGCGGCCGCTAGTGCCCGACCAGATCGATCCCTTCGAAGGCGCGCCGGAACTGCCCCGGATTGTCGGGGTCAGCTTCCTTGCGGTCGGTCATCTGTACAATTTCCTCGCCGGAGGGCTCGCGCTCAATCGCGGCGACCGCGTGGTCGTCGAGAGCGAGGCCGGCGTGCGTATCGGAACGGTCGAGGTCGAGCCGCACGAGCCTTCCCGCACGATCGATCTGCGAGCGCTCCGCCCGGTGCTCAGGCTGGCCGAGGCGGGCGACGTTGAGTGCGAGACCGAGAATATCGATCGCGAGGCGGCGGCGCGGCGGCTGTGTCTTCATCGGATCCGCGAGCGCAACCTGGCGATGAAGCTCATCAACGTCGATTACACGCTCGACGGGCGCAAGGCGGTGTTCTACTTCACCGCCGAAAACCGGATCGATTTTCGCGACCTGGTGCGCGATCTCGCCAATACGCTGCGCGTGCGGGTCGAGATGAAACAGATCGGCGCGCGCGACGAGACCAAAGTCACCGGCGCGGTGGGCCCGTGCGGGCGCGAACTGTGCTGCTCGTCGTGGTTGCGCGACTTCGAGGCGATCACGGTCAAGATGGCGCGCGAGCAGGGGCTTGCGCTCAATCCGTCGCGGCTCGCCGGGATGTGCGGGCGGCTCAAGTGCTGTCTGCGCTACGAATATGCGACCTACCTCGAACTCCGGCGCGGGCTGCCCAACCTCGGCAAGCGCGTCCAGTCGGTCAAGGGCGACGGCAAGGTGCTGCGTCAGAACATTCTCAAGCAGACCGTGCTGATCCAGCGCGACGAGGATGGCGGCGTGGTCGAAGCCGCGCTGCAGGATCTGGTGGACTCGCGCCCGCAGGCTTGAGCCGCCCCGCCCCCGACCAGTAGCATCGGAAAGCCGCTGTTCCGCGCATCGGCAACCGGCGCGCGGATCGCCGCGGAAAAAGCCGCATCGGACAGATGGCCGACCGCATCCATATCACCACCGCGATTTTCTATTGCAACGGCACCCCACACGTCGGCAGCGCCTACGAAGCGCTCGCCGCGGACGTCTTCGCGCGCTACCAGCGGCGCAAGCTGGGCCGCGACAACGTGAGCTTTTTGAGCGGGACCGACGAGCATGGCGACAAGATCCGCCGCGCCGCCCTGGCCGAGGGGCTCAAACCGCAGGCCTATACCGACAAGATGAGCGCGCTGTTCGACCAGGCGTTTCGCGGGCTCGGCGTCAGCTACGACTACTGGGTGCGCACCACCGACGAGGTTCATCAGAAGTGGGTGCAGGAGATGCTGCGGCGCACGCACGCACGCGGCGACATCTACTTCAGCGATTACGCAGGGCTCTACTGCGTGGATTGCGAGCGCTTCTATACCGAAAAGGAACTGCTGCCGGGCAACGTCTGTCCCACCCACAACCGCCCGGTCGAGCTAATCAGCGAGGGCAACTACTTTCTGCGCATCGAGAAGTACCGCGCGCAGGTGCTGGAGCATATCCGGCGCAATCCCGACTTCATCCGGCCCGAGCGCTACCGCAAGGAGGCGCTCAACATGCTCGCCGAGCCGCTGAGCGACCTGTGCATCTCGCGGCCCAAGTCGCGACTGGATTGGGGAATCGAGCTGCCCTTCGATTCCAACTACGTGACCTACGTCTGGTACGACGCTTTCTGGGCCTACGTGAGCCATCCTGCGGCCAACGATCCCGATTTCGTTGCCAAGGTCTGGCCCAACACCGAACATTTCATCGGCAAGGACATTCTCAAGACCCATGCGGTGTACTGGCCGCCGATCCTGCTCGCGGCCGGATTGCCGCTGTTCAAGCATCTCAACGTTCACGGCTGGCTTAATTTCGGCGGCGCGCGGATGTCCAAGAGCTCGGGCAACGTGCGCGACCCGGTTTCTTACGAGCAGGCCTTCGGCGCCGACGTGCTGCGCTACTTCCTGATGCGCGAGGTGGTTTACGGACTGGACGGCGATTTTTCCGAGGAGCGGCTCGTCGAGCGCTACAACGCCGAGTTGGCCAACGACCTGGGAAATCTGACGAGCCGCGTGCTCGCGATGGCGGCGCGCTATTTCCAGGGCGAGATCACGGCGGCGCCGGGCGCAGACGGCGAAGCGATCGACCGCGCGCTGGTCGAGGCGTTTG
>DASXMQ010000121.1:0-1628 GCA_036495625.1 Binataceae bacterium (SeqCode)
GCACGAATGGCGTAACGACTTTCCTACTGTCTCAACCACAGACCCGGCGAAATTGAAGTACGAGTAAAGATGCTCGTTAGCTGCATCAGGACGGAAAGACCCCGTGGACCTTTACTACAGCTTGATGTTGAGTTTTAGTACTATTTGTGTAGGATAGGTGGGAGACTTTGAAGCATTGGCGCTAGCCAGTGTGGAGTCAATCTTGAAATACCACCCTTTTAGTGCCGGAACTCTAACCTCGGCGAGGGTCAGATAGGCGAGCCGGTTGTTGCTTGGCGAGGACTCGATGTAGCAATGCGCGCAGGTAACATTGCAGAGCGTGCCGGTGTTGAACCAGAGCGTGTGCAGCCGCCCGAGTGCCACGACGGCGCGGCGCTCGCCTGTCGCTGTCAGCGCCGGATTGCGGAACTTGGCGGGATCGAGGGCGGCCACGAGACTCTCCTTTGACGGACGGGCCGCTTGCGGTGCGGCGCGGACATGGGTCATCTAACGCCAAACCGGGGATGCCAGCCATGCTGCCCGCCCGCGCGGACCTCGTCGTCTGCTTCGCCCATGTCGCCTATCGCCTGCTCGATCGCTTCGGCCTGCGCGAGACCGGCATCAACGCGTTCGAGGTGCGCGACGCCGAGACGCTCGCCGCCCGGTTGGCGGAGGCGGATGTGCTCGTGGTCTCCGGCCTCTGGCGCAACACGCTGCTGGAGCGGGCGCCGCGGCTGCGGCTGATCCAGTCGATCAGCGCCGGCACCGACCAGTACGACCGAGCGGCGCTTGCGGCGCACGGCGTGCGGCTGGCGAGCGCGCAGGGGGCGAACGCGCGGGCGGTCGCGGAGCACGCGATGGCGCTGATCCTGGCACTCGCGCGGCGGCTGCCGGAGGCGCGGGACAACCAGGCGCGCGGGCACTGGCGCGGCATGATCGGCGAGCTTTCGCAGCGGGAGGACGAGGTCGGCGGCAAGACGCTGCTGATCGTGGGCCTCGGCGGCATCGGCGGCCGGCTGGCGGAACTGTCGCGCGCGTTCGGAATGCGCGTGCTGGCGATCCGCCGCCACCCGGAGGCCGGGCCAAAGACCGCCGACGAGGTGCACGGGATGGGGGCACTTCCGGTGCTGCTGCCGCAGGCCGACGTGGTGGCGCTGACCTGCCCGCTCACGCCGGAGACCGCGAACCTGATCGACGCGGCGGCGCTGGCGCGGATGCGGCCGGGGGCGGTGCTGGTCAATGTCGCGCGCGGCGGCTGCGTCGACGAGGCGGCGCTGCTCGCGGCACTCGCCGGAGGCCGCATCGCCGGAGCGGCGCTGGATGTCGCGCGCGAGGAACCGCTGCCGCCGGCATCGCCGCTGTGGCGCGCACCCAACCTGCTGCTGACCCCGCATACCGGCGGCGAGACGCGCCGCTACGAGGATCGCGTGATCGACCTGCTGCTGGAGAACCTCGATCGGCTGTGGCGCAGCGGGGCGGAGCTGCGCAACCAGATCGTCTGAGCGTGCGCCGGGGCTTTCTCGCAGTCCTGCTGCTGGCCTCGGCGGCGGCGCACGCAGCTCCGTCCTGCACGCCGCTCGCGGTGGTGCCGCTCGCCGATCGCGCCGACTACCTGGCACTCCCCGCGCGCCTCGGCGGATCGCCGGTGA
>DASXMQ010000122.1:0-3549 GCA_036495625.1 Binataceae bacterium (SeqCode)
GGGTGGCCGCCGCGCTGATGCTCGCGCTTGCGCTCTGCCTCGGTGCGGATGCGACGCACCGCGGATGGGCGGCGGCGGCGGAGAATCCGCCGCCCATCCGCGCCGCCGCCGGTGCCGCGGCGCCGCGCGCGGCGCAGCCGAGCGCGCTTGCGACGTCTCAGATGCCCGCCGTTAGGCCGGAGGCCGACGAACGCGCTGCCGTAGTCAACTTCCTGGGCTACACCATCGCATGGTACCGAGCACTCGACACCGAAGAAGGGCTGGCGACCGAGCCGGCCGAGATGCTCTTCGTCGACGACGACCGCCGGATGGCGATCGAGGCGGTTAAGCTCGCCTTTGAATACGCGCGCGCCGAGGCCGCCTTGCTGAAGGCTGAAAAGGCCGTTGCCGACGCCACCGCGGGGCCAGCCGCGCCGGGCGCTGCTGGGGCAGGAAAGGGCGGAACGTCAACTGCGTTGCCGGGGCTCGATGGCCTGACTGCTCGGATCCAGGACGAACGGAAGGCGCTGGATAAGCTCAAGCAGGAGACGGTTCAGCTCAATGCGCAGATGGCGAGCGCCAAGAGAGAGCAGCGCGCAACGCTCGCACGCCAGCTCGCGATCGTGCAGAGCCAGACGGAGCTCGCGCAGGCGCGGCTCGATTCGTACAACGCGATCGTTCAGTTCGAGACCACCAATGTCCTGGTTCCGGGTCAGGGCGCAGGCCTCTCGGCGCAGATCGACGCGCTCGAGCGCGGCATCCCGCAGTTGAGTGCGCCGTCCAAGGCCGCGGCGGCCGTGCCTGCGGCTATCCAACCTGCGGCGGCAGTCGCGACGCAGGGCGCCGGCGTGACTCCACCGGCGCCCGATAGCGGCCTGCTGGGGGCGGTCGAGGCGCTCCTGCAGCTCGGCAAGGCGCAGGACTCGCTTGACGCGCGGATCAGCGAGACCCGGCGCCTTGCATCGCAGGCCGAAGCCGCCCGCACGCCCCTGGTTGCGCGCTTGCACGAGCTCAACGCGCGCGCCGACGCGCTTGCGGCCACGCCGGATAGCGATGACCTCGCCGCCAGTCGCGTGCGAAAGCAGCAGTTCGACGATCTGATCAAGCGCCACAAAATGATCGCCGATGCGCTCTTGCCGCTGACCAAGCAGGATGTGGTGCTGCAGCTCTATTCGGCGAATCTCGAGCAGTGGATCGGCACGGTGAAGCGGCGGTCCGACGACCAGCTCCGCCGGCTCATCTTCCGGCTCTCCGCGCTTGGTGTGGTCCTCCTCGCGATTTTCATTGGGGCGTTCGTCTGGCGCAGGCTGACGCTGCGCTATGTGCAGGACCTCCGCCGGCGTCGCCAGTTGCTCCAGCTGCGCAGGTTGACCGTGGCGTTGGTAGTGGCTCTGGTGCTGCTGTTCGACTTCGCCAGCCAGCTCGGAACGCTCGCGACCGTGATGGGGTTTGCGGCGGCCGGCATCGCGCTCGCGCTGCAGAACGTGATCCTGTCCTTCGCAGGCTACTTCTTCGTCACCGGCCGCTACGGCATCCGCGTCGGCGACCGCATTCAGATCGCCGGTATCAGCGGCGACGTGATCGACATCGGGTTGTTCAAGCTGGCCCTGATGGAACTGGTGGGCGACGGCAACTCGCGCCAGCCGACGGGCCGCGTGGTGATCTTTCCCAATTCGATCGTCTTTCAGTCCAACGGCAACTTCTTCAAGCAGGCTCCCGGCACCAATTTCGTGTGGAATGAGTTCCGCCTCACGCTGGCGCCGGAATGCGACTACCGGGTGGCGGAGAAGCGGCTGCTCGAAGTGGTCGAGGACGTTTACGCTCGCTACCGCGACGCCGTGCAGCGCCAGTACAGCAACCTCGAGCGCGAAGTCAGCATGAAGTTCGAGTCGCCGCGTCCGCAAAGCCGCCTGCGCCTCGGCGCCAACGGAATCGAGCTTACCATTCGCTATCCGGCCGACACGCGGCACTCGGTGCAGGTCGCCGACGAGATTTCGCGCCGCGCGCTCGACGCTATCGCCCAGGATCCCGCGCTCGCGCTGGCGATGCCCGGGACGCCAAACCTGATGCCGATGGCATCGTCGGCCGGCGCGCCTCTCGGCGAGGTTGCGGCGGCGCCGGTAGACGGACACGACGCGGCGCTTGCGCCTGAGGTCCGCGGCGGCTCCGCGATGATGCCCGCGGGAGCCGAAGTGGTGGTCGAAAACCCGGCAGGCACGCCGGCTCCATCGCCGCCCGCGCAGGAGGCGCTCAAGGAGGGCAAGGGATAAGCCCGCCCCAACGCTACCCGGGCGGCGGCGGGACCTCGTCGTCGTCGCGTGCGCGGGCCAGCGCGCGCGCGATAAGCCACAGCCCACAGGCCAGCAGTGCTGCGGAAACGGCCGCGCCCGCCGCGCGCGGAATCCCGAGCGCCGGAAGCATCCACCACCAGAGGTTGAGGATTTTCAGCGCGCGCGAGCTTTCGACGCTGGTCGCGAGCGGCGCCCTTCCCGCCTGATGTACGAACGCGCCGACCTCGTCCGCATTGCGCCACGCGTCCGCACTCTCGCGCCACGCGGCGCCCCGGATGCGAGTCATGGGCGCGTAGCGGAAATTCCAGGTTCGTTCCGCATCGCTGATATGCGAGGCCTCCGCCTCCTGGTAGTAGCGCTCGTAGAACGAAATCAGCGTCGGCGCGTTAATCACAAACCCGCCGACCGTCAGCGCGACCAGTAGCCACCGCCGCCGCTGCTCGAGTAGCGCAGTCAGCGCCATCAATCCCGGCACCGCCGGCAGCAGCAGGCGCGGACCCCACGACCAGGGTTCATCCCAGGAAACCCAGAGCGCATGCTCCGCCAGATAGGCTGCGGCGACGACGAGGATAAGCGCGCTCTCCAATCGCTTGAAGATTGCGCGCGGTGCGGCGGCCGCGGCGACCACCGCGGGGCAGTACCAGATCAGTCCCGTTCCCGGACACGTCAGCAGTCCGACGAGCGCGATCGGCACGACGCGCAGCGAAAAGTGCGCCGGCTCGCCGAAAGTCAGCGGATTTCCGAAGCGCGCCCAATTATAGACGAAGTAGATCGCAAGTCCTGCGGTCGTCGCGCCCGCGGGCGCGACGTATTGGCCAGCCGGACGCCGCTTGCACCAGAGATACGCGGCGAGAGCGGGGCCAAGCACGATTCCGGTGGGCTTCGCCAACACCGCGAGCATCGCGGCGGCGCTCGCCCAACGCCAATTCCCGCCCACCGCGAAATAGATCCCCGATATCGTCAGCAGCGCGAGCAGCGGATCGGCGAAAAACCTCCGGCAGTACACCAACGCGATCGTGCCGAAGGCGAAGCCCAGCGCAGCGAGCACGGCGCCGCGGGTCGTTGCGCCCAGCCGCCGGCCGAGCAACGCGACCATCAGCGCCGCGCCGGCGGTCATAATAGGCGACAGCATTAGCGCAAACGCTGCTGCGACATAGTGCTGCGGCAAACCCAGCCGATGACTGATGTAAACTCCGATTGCCACGAGCGGCGACGCCAGAAGCGACAGGAGTGGATACCACATCGAATAGTACGATCCGTAGCGTCCGGGCGTTCCGAG
>DASXMQ010000123.1:0-7226 GCA_036495625.1 Binataceae bacterium (SeqCode)
ACAAGATCGGCGTGGACAACATTCTGTTCGAAACCGACTTTCCGCATCCCACCTCGCTCTATGGCGACGAGGTGCACGCGCGCATCGCCGGCGGTCTGTCCGACTGCGATGAATCGGTGCGGCGCAAGATCCTCTGGTCGAACGCGGAGAAGCTCTACAAGGTCACGCCGCCTTCCGCAGCCGACGAGGCCAAGCTCGCCGCTGCGGGCGCGTGAGGGCGGCGTCGCGGGAGCAGGCGTAAAGGCCCGAGGCATCCAGGTAGCAGCGAATGTGCAGGAATATCAAAGTCCTCTTTAATTTCGATCCGCCGGTCACGCGCGAGGAGATTCACTCCGCTTCGCTCCAGTTCGTGAGAAAAATCAGTGGTTTCGGCAAGCCCTCGAAAGCGAACGAGGCTGCGTTTTTCGCCGCGGTCGATGAGATAGCCGCAATCTCGAGCGGTCTTCTGCGCTCGCTAGAAACCGCCGCGGCGTCGAAAAACCGCGAGGCGGAGGCCGCGAAGGCGAAGGCGCGAGCGGCGGAGAGATTTGGCGCCTGAGTCTCTGCCAAACCAGAGGCCGGGCGCGGGAGTCACCGCGGATGATGAAGAGGAATCAGTGAAGCACAAGCGCAGGGGGCGAATCGTAATCCTACATCTGGCAATCGCCTATCCGTTCGCCGGCGTCGTGTGGCAGCTGCTTCATCATCTGATCGGGTTTCGCAGTCTCGGCCTTGACGTTTACTACTTTGAAAATCACGGCGCATGGGTGTACGACGCGGTTCGCGAAAGTCTTGTATCTGACCCGAAACAGAACATCGACACGCTCGCGGAGCTGTTTAAACGTTACGGCTTCGAGGATCGTTGGGCCTTTTTCGATTCCGAGCACAATGACTACCTGGGGATGACCCGCGAACGCTGCAATCAGGTTCTCGCCGACGCCGACGTAGTGATTAACCTCTGTGGCGCGACTCGTTCGACGCCCGACCGCCGCGTACGCTGCCTTGCCTACCTGGAATCCGATCCGGGCGCCCTGGGCGTCGCGATCGAGAATAAAAACCCGCGCGCGGTCGAGACTGCCGAGGTACACGATATATTCTTCACTTATGCGGCCAACCTCGGCGCTCCGGATTGCCGCCTGGCCACCGGCGGTCTCGAATGGCATCGCACGCGGCCGCCGGTGGTGATGGCGGAGTGGCGCGAAGAAGCCGGCGGTCTCGAACCCGACAAGTTCACGACCGTCGGAACCTGGGAGAACAAGGGATTCGACGTTCAGATCGCGGGCGAGACTTACTATTGGTCGAAGCACGTGAACTTCCGTGACGTGCTCGAAGTGGCGCGCCGCGCCGGGCAGCCGATCGAGCTTGCGACCAACCTCAATTCCGGCCCCGACTACGAACGAGCGCTCAAAGGCGGGTTCACTTTTCGTCCGGTGGTGCCGATGTCGCTCGATCTCGACGCCTACCGGCAGTATCTTTTCCGGTCGCGCGGCGAGTTCACCGTCGCCAAGGATCTCTACGTCCGTACGCGCTCGGGATGGTTCAGCGATCGGTCGGTATGCTACCTCGCGGCTGGCCGGCCGGTCGTGACCCAAAAAACGGGCTTTGAAAAGTACATGCCGGAAGGCCGCGGCCTGATCGGTTTCGAAGACGCTGACGGCGCCGTCGCCGCGATTCAGCGCGTAAATGCCGATTACGCGGGCCATTGCCGCGCGGCGCGGGAGATCGCCTCCGGCTATTTCGACGCGAACAAAGTGCTCGACGAGATGGCGGAGATTTTCGGCTTGTAGGATTTTGGCGCACGTGCGGAATCTGAATCCAGCTTGGCTCCAGACGAGAAACAGGATTTGACGGCATCTCCCGGGTAAAGAGAGTGGAACGCGCGGACAATTACACCGGTGCCTGGGACTATTCGACGCTTCCCCCCAACGTGCGCCTCGGAGAGGACTGCTTTCTGGAGCGCAAAGGCAGCTTCGACCGGTACCGCAGCGAGCGCACTCCGGGCCTCATTCTCGGCGATCGCGTGAGACTTTACAGTTTTACGGACCTCAACGTGGAACCGGGCGGAACGCTGTCGATCGGCGACGATTCGATCGTGGTCGGTGCGATCTTCATGTGCGCGCAAGGAATCACGATCGGCAAGCGGGCGGTCATCTCGTACAACGTTACGATTGCCGACAGCGACTTTCATCCGACCGATCCCGCCGCCCGCAAACTGGATGCGATAGCCAATTCGCCTCACGGCGACAAAAGCCTGCGCCCGTATATCGAAACGAGTCCGGTCGAAATCGGCGACGGCGTCTGGGTGGGGATCGGCGCAATTATCCTCAAGGGCGTGACGATTGGCGCGGGAGCCCGGATCGGGGCGGGGGCGGTAATCACGCACGACGTTCCGCAGGGCGCATATTACGCCGGCAATCCCGCGCGCTCCGTCAAAGACGATCAGCCGGTGCGCAAAGACGTTCAGTCTGAATGAAAGACCGCCATCTGCCGCACGATTGGTTCGCGAGCCCAATTCCGTCCAACGTCGAGTTCGGCGAGCGCTGCTGGATATACAGCAGTTACGCTTTTCTGCATTTTCGCAGCCGGCAGACGGTCGGATTGCGGATGGGTCATGATGTCGGAGTGTATATCGGCGGGATGTTCGAGGTCGGCCCGGATGGAACCGTCGAAGTCGGCGATTTCACCGCTCTCGTCGGACCGACCATCAATACCAACGGCACGGTGAAGATCGGCAACTATGTGTTCATAGCTCACGAAGTGGTAATCGCAGACCACTTTGCCGCCGTCCCCGCGGACGATCGAGTGCCCGGACGGCCCGCGGGCTCGATCGTGGTGGGCGACAATACATGGATCGGTGCGCGCGCGATTCTGCTCTCGGGTGCGCGAATCGGCGAAGGCGCGATCGTGGGCGCCGGCGCGGTGGTCGATTTCGAAGTGGAACCGTTCACCGTGGTGGCCGGGAATCCGGCCAAAGTGGTAAGAAGGCTGCGCTGACCTTTGCCCGGACGAGACGAGGAAAGATGAAAATCAAGGCCGCGATGTTTCGCGCGCCGAAGCAGGCGCTCACAATCGAAGAAGTCGAGATCGACGAGCCCGGACCACGCGAGGTCCTGGTGCGGACCGTCGCGAGCGGCGTGTGCCATAGCGATCTTCACTACGTGCACGGTCTGCTGCCGCTCAAACCTCCCGCAATCCTGGGGCACGAGCCCGCGGGAATCGTCGAAGCGGTGGGAAGCGGCGTCACCTCGGTGCGTCCGGGCGACCATGTGATCGCATGCACCTCTCTTTATTGCGGCAACTGCGTGCAGTGCCTGTCCGGACGCCCATACCTGTGCGCCGACCGCGCGGATTGTCAGCGCTCCGCGGGCGAGCCGCCGCGGCTTTCGCAAAACGGGCACCCGATCCATCAGTTTGTCGATTTGGCGGCCTTCGCCGAAAAAATGCTGCTGCACGAAAGAGCTCTTATCAAGATCGCCGACGACATCCCGCTCGATCGCGCGGCGCTGCTCGGATGCGCGGTCACGACCGGCGTCGGCGCGGCCTTGAATACCGCGCAGGTCGCCCCGGGCTCGACCGTGGCGGTGTTCGGCGCCGGTGGCGTCGGGCTCTCGGTGATCCAGGGCGCGCGAATCGCGGGCGCGCGGCAGATAATCGCGGTCGATTTGCTCGACAACAAGCTGGAGATGGCCAAGCACTTCGGCGCCACGCACACGGTCAATGCCTCGTCGGGCGACGCAGTGCGCGAGATCAAGCGGCTCAGCCAGGGGGGCGTGGACTATTCCTTCGAGGCGATCGGCAACCGCCAGGTGGCGGAGCAGGCCTTCTACTGCCTCGCCATTCATGGCACCGCGACGCTGGTCGGCGCAATTCCGGCGGGGCAGAAGATCGAGCTCAACGCCGGTCACTTCTTCGTCGAAAAGAGAATCCAGGGTTGCTACATGGGCTCCAATCGCTTCCGCCTCGACATGCCCAAGTATCTCGATTTCTACCGGCAAGGCCGCCTCAACCTCGACGACATGGTAAGCCGCCACGGGCGGCTCGAGGACGTCAACGAAGCCTTCCGTGCGATGGAGGCGGGTGAGGTGGCGCGCACGGTGCTGATGGTCGATTGATTTTCCCGCGCCTCGCAGGAAAATTGCAGTAGGCGAACGTGGCGCGGCCCAGGTTCTGAAGCACTCAGGCCATCGGGAACACTCCCCGGGTTTATGAAGTTCACAGGGCGGAAAAAGGAGAACTCCAATGCGCGAACTCAAGCTCGACGAGGTGCGCAAGCTGCTCGAAGCCTCCGGGCGCGAGGCCCGGCGATGCGGCAAGCCCAGCACCACCGCGATTGTCGATTTCGGCGGCCATCTGCGCGGGTTCGAACGGCCCGAAGGCGGCCGGATCGCCAACGTCGATATCGCGATCAAAAAGGCGTGGACGGCGATCGCTTTCAAGCGGCCGACCGCGATGGTGCGGGCGGTGATGATGCCCGACGCGATGGGTTATGGCCTGCAGCATACCGATCCGCGGATCTGCATGGTCGCCGGCGGACTGCCGATCGTCGAAGGCGGTGAATTTCTCGGCGCGATCGGCGTGAGTGGCGGCACCATCGACGAGGACATCGCCTGCTGCCTCGAAGCGCTCAAGGCGGGCAAATTCGAGACCGAATTCGCTGATCCGCTGAAAGCGTCAAGGTAACAAGACCTCTGGCCGATATTTCGAGGTGTTTCATGAATCATCCGATCAGCCGGTTTCCGGTTCCGTCGCTCAAGGAGATGCCGGATGACATTCGCGCGCGAATCGAGCAGGTCCAGGCCAAGGCCGGCTTCATTCCCAACGTGTTTCTCGCGCTGGCGCATCGTCCCGACGAGTTTCGCGCCTTCTTTGCCCATCATGACGCGCTGATGGACCGCGGCGGAGGCCTCAGCAAGGCCGAGCGCGAGATGATCGTGGTCACGACCAGCGGCGCCAACCAGTGCCACTATTGTGTGATCGCGCACGGCGCGATCCTGCGCCTGCGCGCGAAGAATCCGCTGATCGCGGATCAGCTGGCGGTCAATTATCGCAAGGCCGACATCACGCCGCGCCAGCGCGCGATGCTCGATTTTGCGCTGAAGGCGGCGCTCACGCCCTACGCTATCGGCGAACAGGACTTCGAGATCCTCAAAGGTCACGGCTTCAGCCAGGACGATATTTGGGACATCGGTGCGATCGCGGCCTTCTTCGCGATGTCCAATCGGCTGGCCAACCTGAGCGACATGCGCCCGAACGATGAGTTTTACTCGATGGGCCGCGGCTGATGCGCGGCCCGGTCACTTCGAGGGCTTCGCGGCAACGAATACATAGTGATATTTGAGCGGCGCTTGCTCGCTCGCGCTGAGGCCGGCGGCCTCCAGCCGCTGACGCGCTTCGGTCGGACTGTACACGTGATCGCGAGGTGGTCCCACCGGACGATCCGCCTCGGAATTCCAATCCACAACCAACGCCGAGCCGCCCGGCTTGAGCATTCCTGCCAGGTCCTCCAACGCTTCATCGCCCAACTCGTGCAGCACGTTGATCGCGAGCACCCGTTCCGCGCTCTGCGCAAGCGCCATGTCGCCAGTTAGCACGGGTTTCAGGTTGCGCAGCTCGCGCGCGGCCGGTTTGGCCTTGAGCAGGTCGAGCATCTGCGGCTGTTCGTCGAGCGCGATAACTTCGAGGTCCGGGCGGCGCCGAGCAAGCTCGATCGCGATCGCGCCCGTGCCGGCGCCGAAATCGACCACCCGCGCGCCCGCGGGCGCATCGAGCAATTCGACGAGACTCTCCGGCGGAAGATATTCCAGGCGCGCCGGATCGTCGAGTAACGCCGCGCGGGCGGGATCGAAGCGCTCGGGCTGGCGTGCGCCGTGCCGATCGCCGCGGCAATGCTCGAGCGGATGACCGCCGTGACCTTGATGCTCATGTCGGCTCATGTCTGCTCCCGGCTCCGCGGTAACGTAGTGGGGCGAAATTCTGATGAGACGCGCTTTGTAAAGCCGCGGCGTAGCGAATTGCGGACATCTCTTTCTTCGCATCAGAAACATTCAGAGGTCAACACACACTCATTGGGGGGCGAAGCCCTGGTGCAGTCACAACCTGGGCTGCCGGAACGGACTCAAAGTCGCTTTCGAATCCGGCTTCTTTTTGACGCGGCACGTCTTCCCTGTTAGTGCTCGCTCGCGTACTTGAAACCTGAAACCGGAGGGGCATAAAGAGGACGATGCGTTTGATCAGATATGGAGAAGGATGGACCAGGCGTCACTTCGTGCAGCAGCTCGCCAAGGGTGTGGTGGGAGCGGGATTGCTCGCGCCGTTGATCGATACAATCGGCCGCAACGGCGACTGCGCGGCGGCGTACCCGCCCGAATTGCTTTCGATCGAGGCTTACACCAAGGGCAAGCTCAAGGCTGGCGATGTTCTTAACGCGGATAACGTCGATCTGGTCAAGGATATACTCGACGAAGTCGCCTACTGGCAGGTCAAGTACGACAAGCGGACGATCGACCTGATCGCGACCGAAACCGACGTAACCAGGCTTTGCGCACGCCCCTATATGGAAGCGACGATGAGCAACAGGGGAGTTCATCGCATCGGACCCGACGGCAATGTCTGGACCAAAGACGGCAAGCCGTGGATCGGCGGTAATCCGTTTCCCGACGCAAAGGCGGCGCAGGAACTCCTGCTTCAGAATGCGCTCACGTCATCCACTCTCTACTATGACAGCGCCGCGTATGCCTCTCGAGAGTGGGAGACCACGGCGGACGGCAACGTCAACTATAGTTACGACTACATATTCGTCGGATATCGCACGGTTGGACGCGTGACGCTGGACCCGAAGCCTTACCTCCCGGGCCACGAGAAGGAGCTCAGGAGAAACAGTCTGCTCATGACGGCTCCGGAGGACATGAACGGAACGGCATCGCTCGAAGTCTGGGCATACGACCAGCACAAAATGCCGACCGCTCACGCCTATTCGCCGGAAACCAAGCGCATCAGGTCGGTTCCCGATAGTTCGCGCTTCGAGACGGGAATGCCGGGCGCTGCGTGGTTTTCCAGCGATGTCGCCGCCGCCGGCGACCCGGTCTATACCTGGGGCGACTTCAAGATCATCGGCCAGGGGCCGTTCCTTGCCGCCACGCACGGCAATTGCCACTTCGGATATCCGAACTGGGAAGTGCCCCTGGTCGGCGGACAGAACGGCAAGAAGTATTTTCGCACCTTCATGGAATTGGTTCCCGAAGGCTATG
>DASXMQ010000124.1:0-8467 GCA_036495625.1 Binataceae bacterium (SeqCode)
TTCGACCTCCCCGCAAGGGGGAGGTGAAGCGCGTAGTTCAATCTGAAAGAGTTAAACCGGTCACTCTTACCGCCGGTTGCCGAGGAGCTGCATCAGCATCACGAACAGGTTGATGAAGTCGAGATAGAGCTTCAGCGCGCCGAAGATCGCCTTGCGCCCGGTGACGGTGCCGTCGTCGGAGGCGACATAGCTCTCCTTGATCCATTGCGTGTCGTAGGCGGTGAGGCCCGTGAACACGAGCACGCCGATGATCGAGATGACGAAGGTCATCATCGCCGAATGCAGGAACAGGTTGACGACCGAGGCGATCACCACGCCGATCAGGCCCATGAACAGGAAGGAGCCGAAACCGGAGAGATCGGATTTCGTCGTGTAGCCCCACAGGCTCATGGCGCCGAAGGTCGCCGCGGTGATGAAGAACACCTGCGCCACGCTCGCGCCCGTATAGACGAGCAGGATCGGCGCCAGCCCGATGCCGACGAGACCGGCATAGGCCCAGAACGTCGCCTGCGCGGCGCCCACGCTCATCCGGTCGATGCGGAACGACATGAACAGCACCAGCCCCAGCGGCGCGAACAGCGCAATCATGCCGAGCAGCGTCAGGCCCATGGTGTGGGTGTAGGGGTTGACGCGATAGAACAGCTCGCCGAACGAGGTTTCGGCGGTCAGCCAAGCGGTGGCGCCGGTCAGCGCCAGCCCGATCAGCATGTAATTGTAGACGCGCAGCATGTAGGCGCGCAGCCCGGCGTCGATGGCGCCGGCCACCGCGGTTTGCCCGCGCATCACGCGATTGTCGTAGTCAGCCATCTGGCAAATCCTCTTGGGTCCGAAAATCGGACCGGTCGCGCTTAATATCGGGCTTGGGCCGCGCCGGATCAAGGAGACGTTGGTTGGGCGGTATTACGGATTTCTTAACTGCCCGGCCGGCTTTGCCGCGAGCGCGGTCCAGGTGGTGAGGAGACCGAACAGGAGAGTGGCCGCTGTTCCGCCCATAATAGTCAGCAGGATCGCGCCCCAATCGAAGGCGAGCGGCACTTCGAAGACGCGCCGCGCCACCAGCCACGCCGCGGCCGTTCCTGCGCCGAGCGCAAGCACGCCTGTCAGCGCGCCGATGAGCGCGTATTCGAGACCGTAGACGAGCGCGATCTGCAATCGCGTTGCGCCGATCACTTTCATGATCGTCGAATCGTAGAGCCGCGCGCGCTGTCCCGCCGCGATCGCGCCGGCGAGCACGAGCAGCCCGGCCAGGATGGTGACGAAGCTCGCCGCGCGCACTCCAAAGCCGAGCTGGCCGAGGAACCGGTCGAGCTGGGCGATCACGTCCCTCACCCTTATCGTCGAGACCGAATGAAAGCGATCGGTGACCGCGCGGTAGAGCGCGTCTTCGTCGCGCGGCGCCACCCGCACGGTGGCGAGGTAGCTGTGCGGCGCCTTGTCGATCAGTCCGGGCGACAGGATCAGCACGAAGTTCTGGCGCCCGGTGCGGAAATCGACGTCGCGCAGATTGGCGATGCGGGTTTCGATCTCGCGGCCGAGCACGTTCAGCGTCAGCCTGTCGCCGACTTTCAGACCCATGCCTTGCGCGAGCTCGCTATCGAACGAAGCGAGCGTCGGCCCGCGGTAATTGGCCGGCCACCAGCGTCCTGCCGTGAGTTCGGCGTCGTTTGGCTTCGCGCCTGCATAGGTGATGCCGCGGTCGCCGTTCAGCGCCCAGCGCGAATCGGAGGCGACCTTCGCACTTGCAGCGGGCACGCCGTTGAGCGCAGTGATCCGTCCACGGATCATCGGGTTGCGCTTGAAGTCGCGCGCGGAGGCGAAACGCTCGATGGTGCGGTCAAATTCCGCGGCGTCCGCGGGCTGGATGTCGACGAAGAAGAACGTCGGCGCCGATCCGGGCAGCGAGCCGTTCACCTGCGCGGAAATGGTGCGGTCGATCAGCGTCACCGCGGCCAGCAAGGAGAGTCCCAATCCCAGCGCCACGATGACGGAATCGGTTGCCGCTCCGGGCCGCGTCATGTTGGCGATGGCGAGCCGCGGTGCGGGTCGCGAGGCCATCGGCAGGTTGCGCAACAACAGGCGAAACCCCGTGGCGGCAAGGCGGAGCACGATTAGCCCGCCAGCCGCGCCGGCAAGAAACCACAGCGAGAAGGAACGCTGCGGCGAGATCGCCAGTGCGAGCGCGACGATGAGCAGCGTGGCGCCGGCCGAAGCGGCGAGATAGGGCAGGTGGCCGCGTGCGCGCGCACGCGCCACCAGATCTCGGAACAGTCCCGCGGGTGCGATTTCGCGGGCGCGGGCGAGAGGCGGAATGGCGAAAGCGGCCGCCGAAAGCATGCCGAAGACGAAGGCGAGAACGAGCGGCGCGGGGAAAATGCGGAAGCTCGCCGGAACCGGAATCTGCGCGCCGTAGAATCGTTCGACCAGAAACGGAATCGCGGCGCCGAGCAGAAGGCCGAGCATCGATGCGAGTGCCGCGATGGCCATGGTCTGCAGGAAGAAGGTGAGAAAGATGAGCGCGCCATCAGCGCCGAGCGCCTTGAGCGTCGCGATCTCCTCGCGCTTGCGGTCGATGAAGGCGCGTACCGCCTGGCCGGCGCCGACGCCGCCGACCGCGAGCGCCGTCAGGCCCACGAGAGTGAGGAACACGCTGACCTGCCGGATGAAGCGGTCGGTGCCCTGCGCGGCGTGATCGCGATCGTGGATCTGCCATCCGGCATCCGGAAATTGCGCGCGCGCGTCGCGGCGGAATGCGGCGATGGACGCGTTCGCGGGCAATTTCACATGCGTGGTGTAGTCGATCAGGCTGCCGGTGGTGACGAGCCCCGTGCGAACGAGCGCCGCGGTCGAGACGATCGCGTGCGGGCCGAGACTGAAGCCGCCGGAGAGCCGGTCCGGTTCGTCGGTGAGCACGGCGGACACGCGGAACGCCTGGTTGCCGATTCGCAGCGTGCCGCCGCGCGCAACGCGCAGCCGGTCGAGCAGGCTTTGCTCCACGACCGCGTTGCACATATCGGACGAGCAGGCGAGCGCGCTGCGAAGATCCATTGCCGGCGAAAGACCGGCGCGGCCGTAGAGCGGATAGGATTTGTCGACTGCCTTCAATTCGATCAGCGTGCGTGCGCCGCCGCCTGCATAAGCCATCGCGCGCATCGAGATCGTGTTGGAGATCGCGCCGTGCGCCGCCACGAAATCATGCTCGGCTTTCGTCATCGGCCGGTGCACGAGTTCGACCGCGACGTCTCCGCCGAGCAGCACGCGGCCGTTCTCCGCGAGTCCGGCGAGCAGCGCGTCGGCGATGGAATCGACGCCGGCGATGGCGGCGACGCCGAGAACGAGACAGGCGAAGAAGATGCGGAAGCCCGAGAGTCCGCTGCGCAATTCGCGCCGCGCCAGCGTCCAGGCAAGCGCGAGCGAATTCATGCTGCGGCCACGATCGCGCCATCCTTCATCTGCAGGATTCGCCGGCAGCGCCGCGCCAGAGATTCTTCATGCGTGACGAGAAAGAGGGTCGTGTTAGCGCGGGCGGGCAGGGCGAAGAGAAGTTCGGCCACTTCGGCGCCCGTCTCGGTATCGAGATTGCCGGTCGGCTCGTCGGCGAAGAGCACGCGCGGCCGCGCCACCATCGCGCGCGCGAGCGCCACGCGCTGCTGCTCGCCGCCCGACAATTGCCCCGGATAATGATGCGCGCGTGCGCCGAGGCCGACCGCCTCCAATGTTGCGCGCGCACGGGCGAACGCATCCGCTTCGCGTGCGAATTCGAGCGGCAGCGCCACGTTCTCGAGCGCATTCATCGTGGCGATGAGATGGAACGACTGGAACACGATGCCGACCGTGCCGCGCCGCAATCGCGCCAGCGCGTCTTCATCGAGCGCCGAGAGATCAGTGCCGGCGAGCACCGCGCGTCCGCTGGTCGGCTTTTCGAGTCCGGCCGCGACCATCAGCAGCGACGACTTGCCCGAGCCGGACGGCCCGAGCAGCGCCACCGATTCTCCCGCTGCAACGGAGAGCGACACGCCGCGCAATACATGCACCACGCCCGCCGCGCTCGGCAGATCGAGCCGCACATTCTCGAGAACGATGGCGGGCGCAGACATTGTTGCGGGGCCGGCCTGTTTCTAACTTCCTGCGTTTGGGCGCGGAAATGCGGAGAGACGGAAGAGAACCGCCAAGACGCCAAGACGCCAAGGCTCTGAAATCGAAATATTGAGGCACTGAGAGGGTTGAGAAATTTGTTGCGCGCATTCGCGCGCAGTTCTTTTTCTCCATGCGCTCCGCGTCTCCGTGGTGTGCATCCCTTTCTTGGCGCCTTGGCGCCTTGGCGGTTCAATGTTCCTCTTCAAGTCTCGGGCCTCCGCGGGGGCCCGGTAAGAACTCTTTGCCCGCAAGGAGAGGTTAAGTGAAAATCGTGGCATGAGAGTTCACCGGATCGATTCGCGTGCCGTTCTTGCGCGGGCGTGATAGGCGATATGGCATGAACCGCGTTCGATTCAAGCTGATCGGCTTGCTCCTCGCCGGGCTTGCCTTTGCGCTCGCCGGTCAGGCTGCGGCGGCGCCGCTCAAGATTCTCGCCTTCGGCACCAGCCTGACGCAGAGCTTCGGCGTGCCGCCGGGAATGGAATTGCCTGCCGTCCTGCAGGCGAAGCTCGATGCGGCGCACATCCAGGCCCGCATTGTCAATGCGGGCGTCTCCGGCGACACCTCCGCCGATGGACTCTCGCGCATCGACTGGTCGCTCGCCGATCACCCGGACGCTGCAATCGTGGAGATGGGCTCGAACGATGCATTGCGCGGCATCGACCCGGCGGAGACGGAGCAGAACATCGCCTCCATTCTCGAAAAATTGAACAGGAACCATGTGCCGGTGCTGCTGCTCGGCATGAAGGCGCCGCGCAATCTTGGCCACGAATATGCCGGGGCTTTCGATGCGATCTATCCCCGCCTCGCCCAGCGCTATCACGCCATCCTCTATCCCTTCGTGCTCGACGGCGTGGCGCTCGATCCGAAGCTCAACCAGGAAGACGGCATCCATCCCAATCCGGCCGGCGTGAAGGTGATCGCCGCGCGGCTCTTTCCCTATGTGCAGAGGCTGATCGCGGAAGTGCCGCGGAAGAAAGACGGGCGCTGATGTTCCGGCGGCTGCTCTCGGTCGGCAGTTTCACTTTGTTGTCGCGGTTCACGGGCTTCGTGCGCGACATCCTGATGGCGTCGATTCTCGGCCGGGGCGTGCTGTCGGACGCCTTCATCGTCGCCTTCCTGTTTCCCAATTATTTCCGCGCCATCTTCGGCGAGGGCACGATCAATCCCGCTTTCCTTCCGCGCTATGCGGCGCTGCGCGCGAAAGGCGAGGTGCGCGCGGCGGAACTGTTCGGCGACCGCGTCTTCTCCTGGCAGATGGTGGCGCAGCTCGTCGTCCTCGTGCTCGCGCTTATCTTCATGCCAGCGATCGTCCATGCTCTGGCGCCGGGCTTTGCCGACAATCCGCGCCAGCTCGCGCTCACCGTCGAGCTCGCGCGCATCACCTTTCCCAATCTCATTCTCACCCTTGTGGCCGTGCAGCTCTCCGCGATGCTGAACGCGATCGAGAAATTCTGGGCGGCGGCGGCGTGGTCGAACCTGCTCAATCTGGCGATGATCGCAACCCTTCTCTCATCGCGCTGGTTTCCCAACGCGGCGTTCGCCGCGGCCTGGGGCGTTCTTCTGGGCGGCGTGGCGCAGCTCTTCTTCATGCTGTGGGCGGCGAAACGCGAAGGCCTGTCGCTGCGCATCGCTTGGCCGCGCTGGACGCCGGAGATCAAGGAGTTCTTTGTGGCACTGGGTGCGGTGACAATCGGCGCGGCAAGCTATGTCGTTGCCCCCTTCATCGATACGGTGATCGCGAGCCTCCTGCCGACGGGCACGCGGACCGCGCTCTACTACGCCGATCGCATCAACCAGCTGCCGCTCGGTGTTCTCGGCATTGCGCTCGGCACCGTCCTTCTTCCCGAAATGTCGTCGCGGCTGGCGCTCGATGACAGGAGCGGTTCCGATGACGCGCAGAACCATTCCGCCGCGCTCTCGCTGATGCTGACCTTGCCGTTCGCCGCCGTGTTCCTCGCCATTCCCGACACCATCATGCGGGCGATCTTCGCGCATGGCGCCTTCGACCGGCATGCTGCCGCCCTGTCCGCGATCGCGCTTGCCGCCTATGGCGTGGGAATGCCGGCGATGGCGCTGGTGCGCATCTTCGCCTCCACCTTCTACGCGCGGCACGACACAATGACGCCCGCGCGCGTGACGGTGGCCGCGATCGCGCTCAACATCGCGCTCAAATTCCTGTTCGTGTGGGGGCTCGGCATGGGCATCGCCGGCATCGCGCTCGGCACCTCGATCGGCGCCTGGATGAATATCGGCCTGCTCGCCTTCATCGGCCACAGGCGTGGTCTTTTGCGGCTCGGCACGGGCTTCCGGCGCGCGCTCGCCCCGATCGTGCTCGCCGCCGCCGCCGTCGGAATCTCGAGCGCCGTCGCGGTCGAATGGGGTGGACGCGTGCTGCAGGCCGGCGCCTGGCACGAGGTCACGCTTCTTTGTCTTGCCGTTGCCGCCGGCGGCCTCGCCTATGGCCTGGTGGTGACAATCTTCCGCAACCGTTTGCCGCTCGGGCGTCTGTCCATTGGCCGCGCGAGCGCCGCCTCGTGATCCGGCTTTTCGTGGCGCTCGCTCTTCCCGATTCCGTCGCGGAGGGTCTGCTCATGCTCGAGGGCGGAGTGCCCGGCGCGCGCTGGAGCACGCGCGAGCAACTGCACATGACTCTGCGCTTCATCGGCGAGGTCGATGGGAGCGGCGCCTCCGCGATCGACGATGCGCTCGCCACCATCCGCGCGCCGCGCTTCGCACTGGAATTGAAGGGCGTCGGCGAATTCGGCAGCAGGAATCCGCGCGCGCTATGGACGGGCGTGCGCGACGCCGAGCCGGTTCTGCACCTGCAGCGCAAGATCGAAAGTGCCGTGCAGCGCATCGGCCTGCCGGCGGAGGAACGGAAGTTCGTTCCGCATGTGACGCTCGCAAGGCTCAGGGGCGCGCCCCGCGAGCGCATCATCACCTTTCTCGCCGCGCACGCGCTTTATGCGAGCGGATCCTTCGACGTGAACGCCTTCATTCTCTATTCGAGCGTTCTCTCGGCGAACGGCAGCCTCTATCGCCCCGAACGCGCATACCGGTTGGAGTAGCTACCCTCACACCATCATAATATCGTCATGGCCGGGCCCCCCGGTCCGCGCGAAGCGCGGCCGGAGGACAAGCTTTATGTCCCGGCCACCTATGAAAACGTACCTGCCATGGTTCCTCGCGACCCGTTCATCGCCGTTTACATGATGAGCAACAGAAAGCACGGCACGCTCTACATTGGTGTGACCAGCAATCTCGTTAAGCGCGCCTGGCAGCACCGCGATGGCGTGATGGAAGGATTCACGAAGAAATACAGCCTGAAGCGGCTTGTCTGGTACGAACGACACGAAAGCATGGTCGCCGCGATCCAGCGCGAGAAATCGCTCAAGAAGTACAAGCGCGATTGGAAGATCAACCTCATCGAACGCGACAATCCCGACTGGACTGATTTGTACATGGGGCTTGCGCGCGGTGTTCATGGGTGGCCGGGACAAGCCCGGCCATGACGAGGATTGAAGTTCTGGCGCACGTTTTCCAGCGACGGGCAGCACGCAATCGGCTAGCATGGAGACCAAAGCGAGGTGAGACGATGAAAAAACTCGACGAAGCGGCACGCAAGGCCGCGCTTGCCGAGCTTCCCCTGTGGCGCGAGGTGCCCGGCCGCGACGTCATCGCCCGCAAACTCGAGTTCCGCGATTTCAACGAGGCCTTCGGCTTCATGTCGCGCGTGGCGCTGCTCGCCGAGAAGATGGACCATCACCCCGAATGGATGAATGTCTACAAGACCGTTGACGTGCGGCTGACCACGCACGATGCGGGCGGGCTGACCGAAAACGACATCGCCATGGCCAGGGCGATCGACGAATACGCGAAAGGCGCGAGATAATTCGCAGCGTAATTCCCAGCGCAGTGAATTTTCTTGCCCCCTCCGTCTCACGATCCGGCCTCGCCGGATCGCTCGCCACCCCGCATCAAGTGCGGGGCAGGCTCTCCCCCATGCTGCGCACGGGGGAGGAAAGCGCGTCGTGCGCCCGCTCTCTCTTTTCCTCCCCCGCGCGGGACGCGTGGGGGAGGGGGACCGCCCCCCGGTCCGCGCGAAGCGCGGCCGGAGGCTAAACTCCGCGGTGGAGGGGGCAAGCACGTGGCTTCAAGATAATTCGCAGCGTAATTCCCAGCGCAATGAAAATCGCCGTACCGCGAAGTGTTATAATACGCTGAGATTTTCCCTGTTGCGGGAATCGCCGCTTCGCATTCACGGAGTCGATTCAACCCTCCCCTTGAGGGAGGGTCGAAAATTGCGAGGCCAGTTCGGCGCGAGCGATTT
>DASXMQ010000125.1:0-14121 GCA_036495625.1 Binataceae bacterium (SeqCode)
GGCACGGACCCGCGACCTCGGTCGGTCCAGGGCGGGTTTGTGCCGTAATACGTATGCCGCCCGCGGCGGTTTCCTGGATTTCGGTCACTTCAGTCGCAGGTGCATTGTGAACAGAGCCTTTGCCTCTGAGCGTTGGAGAGACCAAGCGCCGTCTGGGGTGATCCGAACGAATTGGCCTGTCCGATGCCCTGCGGAGAGCCCGTCAATGAACCGAGCGAGGTGGCGGAGCCCGCGCTTTGCGCCACACCTGGAGAGCCGAACGAATTGGCGGCGCCGGCGTTCTGCGCCGCGCCGGGCAAGGTCCCGAAGAAATTGGCGGCGCCGATACCCCCCGCCGTTCCGTATGATGGAGACGTTCTCCCCGCGTAGGCCGAGGCACAGGCGCCGCTTGCGCTCTGGCTGGCGCTGAAGTAGCTCGCAGCGGTCACCTGGCCCATCCAGCGGGTGAACGAGCCGGCGCCGGAACAACTGCAGTTGAAGGTGCGCGGCCCCGGAGTCGAATACGCGATCAGCAGAGTTGGAACTGACACGGGCGCTGGCGCGATAGCCGTGCTGGCGGGCGCCGGCAACTGAGCCGGCGGGCTTGGCGGCAACGGCGGGACCACGAGGGGATTGGGCGCCGGCATTTGTGCGCGCCCCGTTCCCAATCCAATCGCGAATGCCCCAAAGAGCGCGAGCATGATTGCAAGCTTCAACGCAAGCGACACGGGATGCGCCTGCGCCCGTGCTCGCCATCCATGTTTTGAGCGGGACACTAGCTGGTTTTCACCTTGCTGTGGGCCGGAACCGGGCGGTTATTCACGTTTACGCTCAGAAGCGCGAATACCAGGGCGACTGATGAGGCTGGCGAATCTCGAAGTCGATATTGAAATGCCGCAACAGCGTGCCTTCGGCGTGCCATAGCGCCAGACGCGCGTTCTCGAGGCCTGCATCGGCCTGCACCTGGTTTCCCTGGGCGGTCACCATATTGCTCTGATACTGCAACAACTGGTTGGTAGTGGCGGTCCCGACGCGAAATTCGGCCTGAACGTCGTGGAGGCTCTCCGCCGCGTAGGATGTCGCGTCGGCGGTGGACACGACCTGTTTGCGGAAGGCGCGGAGGTTGATGAGCGCGCTTTTGACCTGCAGGGCGGCCTGGTAGAAGGCCTGCCGGTACTGCAAACGGTTCTGGTTGAGCGCGATGCGCGCCTGCGAGAGCGCGGCCTGCGGGGCGGCATTGTCGAGCGGCATCGAAAAGCCCAGGACCGCGGCATAATCGTAGAATGAGAAATTAAGCATCCGGTTCAGAGCGGAGCCGTAGCCGCCGCCGAAGGGAAGTTGGGCTGCGTTGAACTGGCCAGGCCGCACGACCGGACCGCGAGGAACGAAAGAATTGGCGTAGGACGGTACGGTAATGGTGGAAGTGCAAAAGGCGTCGCCGGCCTCGGAGGTCACGCCAAATTGCGCGCCCAGGTTGAGTTGCGGCAGGGTTTGGTTTTCCGCGAACTTGACCTGGATAACGGCGCTGCGAATCGCTTCGCGCATACCGGCCAGTCCCGGGCTGTAGCTGACCATCTGGTTGAAAGCAGCCTGCTCGCTTTCATTTTCTTCCGTGCCGGGAGTCAGGTCGGGCTGCTGAACCGGATCGACGTTTCGGGCCAGCGCGGCATCGTCCGGATTCAATCCGACGTCCTGCCGCAGGGTCGTCAGTGCTATGTCGAGACCGGCCTGTGACGCCTGCACATTCGCCCGGGCCGTGGAATCAGCCGCCAATGCTTCGGTCAGATTGACCGGCGCCATCAGGCCAACTCGCACACTGGCGCGGTTGACGCGCACGAGGTCGTCGTTGAAGCTTAACGCAGCCTGGGCCACCGCTAGATTTTCCCGGGCCTGCACGACGCCCCAGTAATCGTTGCCAATTCGTTGAACGAAGTCGTTGAGCGAGCCGGCGTAATTCCATTGAGACGAGCGTTGCGCCGACTCGGCCAGGCGGACGTTGATCGTGGCAAACTGCCAGCCAAAATTTTGCAGCAGCGGCTGCGACAGCGACATCACCACGGTCGGTGTCCATACGGGATTCACCGGACTGAAGGAGGAATTTGTCAGTTGGCGATCGTTATTGAAGGTTAGGCCAAAGGTGCCATTGGAAAGCGGCAGCACCTTGCTCAAGCCGAAGTTCCAATCGTAGAACTTTTGCGTGTTGGCGACGCTGCCCGGGTTTTGAAAAGGCGAGCCTACCGGCGTGACCTGCTTCTCGACGTCAATTTGCGAGCTCAACTGGGGGTCGAATACGGCGTTCGCCGACTTGACGCTCTCGGTTGCCGCTACCGGATCGAGCGCGACCGATTCCAATCCCGGATTGTTGCGCAAGGCGAGATAGATCGCTTCCTTGAGAGTGACCTTCTCGGTCACGCTATCTTCAGTATGGGCGAATTGATCTATCGGGATAGCTTCCTTGCCAAGGTACCACTGGCGAACGAACATCTCGGGCAGCGATAAGATCGGGGAGCTTTGATAACGCGCTCCGGCGCCCGCGGGGATATTCGCCGCAAACCCCGTTGGGGCATTTTGCGTGCCTGTGGGCCCCGTTTGATTAGCGAGCTGTCCGTTGGTGTTTCCCGGCTGGTCTTCGGCTTGTGTCCGCACGGCCGTCATCACCAGGGCCACCGCGACGACGGCGGTGAGCAGGGCCACGCCTGCTGCCCGCCGCGTCGGGCTATCTCCGGGAGGTGTAGCGAAACGTCTCGTTGGTCTCATTGCTTCTCCGCCAGGGACACCCTCGGCCGCGGCGCCCGCTTGAGATTCGGGTATCAAGGGAAACGATGGCGCACGACCGCTCCAGTCATCGCTCCGCGGTCTGACAATCCGTGTTCCCGGCGCGAGCGATTCCCGGAGTCCCATTCGTCCGCTCGTCGCTCATCGCGTCGCAGCCGGGCAACAGGCGCCAGCCCGCGGTCCGCGGAATATCCCGTATAGACGCACGTTATCGTCGGTGGTTTCATCCTCCGCAAGGAAAGCGCATCTCGCGCCGCGGACCGGTCTTGAAGAAACGGCACTGCGGCCGACCGCGGGTTCACTATTGCGGGGGCGGACCGCACGGCAGATTGTGGATAACGGAGTAACGAAACACGCGGCCGTTCCAACGGAAGGTGCCAAGCTCCGGACCGAACACCGAATCGAGCTCATGGAGTTGGTTCTGTTCCGCGTCGTCGAGCGGGTTGGAGGGCGCATACGCAACGAAGGTCACCGAACCAGGCGCCAGCGCGCTTTGAAGCGGGGGCTGAAAACCCATCGTCATGAAGTTCCCGGCCGGGACCCAACCGCGGGTCGGAATCCATTGCGGATCGACGTCGCTGCCGCCGAGGCGCATATCGCGGTAGCTGGTCACGCCATTTTTATCCGTCCGAAGCTCGACGAGCATCGGCAGCTCCGAGACGGGACCCGAAGAGAGCTGGTCACAAGCCTCCGCCCCCTGGATGGCCTTTGGGTCCTCGCCGTTGAAGATAAGTGAAAGAAAACCGCAGCCCCAGGCTGCGAGCGCGATGACCCCGGAGAGCAGCGCGAAGCGGATGAAGATTGAAGGACGCGAGGCGTGACGGAGAAGCCCAATCCGTGAAAGCCGAGCGTTCGCGGATGGCGGTCGCGGCTTCATCCGGGTCTTTTCTTCAGTCTCGATCTTTTGTTCGGCCGCCGTTATCAGACGCTCCAGCATTCGGGTGACCGACCGGTCCCCATCGGGCGGCATCTCTGTTCGCATGTCCGGTTCGTTCATCTGGCCGACCTGCCTATTCGGGCAGGTGTTGCTGTTGCTCGTCAGGCGCCCGCGGTTGCTGTTCGGCCGTGTAACACACAAAAGTTCTGGACTCCGGAAGCTCCGCGTCGTGCGCCGGGTAGCAGGCGAAATTCGCGTTGAGGTCTCCCTGGTAGGAAGAAGCTTTTTGCTTGCCGGCAAATCGTCCCACGTAAGGCGCGATATTCCTCTCCACGGTGATGGCGTTGCTCGGCTGATTGGAATTCGAATTCCGCTGCTGATTTCTGGAGCCGCCGCTGCCGCCGCCCAGAAGCTGCCCCAGACCTCCAAGACCTTGAGCATGCGCTTCGCTAAAAAACAGAGTCAGCACCGCAAAAGCAGCAAAGATCACTCGCGGAGCGATCCGGTTAAGCCCGCGCCTGCGATTTGAAACGTTGATGTCTGTACTCATGAAACCTCGCTCGACTACACTGATGGAACTAACGCGCTCGATTCAGCATTCAAGGCCGCTAAGGGCAGTCGCAGGCTCTATGCATCACATTCTCGGACAATGCGCCGAGTGAGATGTGGCTGGCGGCAAGTGAGCTTATGGTTGCTGGCCTTGAGGTCCGTGAGGGCCGGGGCCGTTCCACTGCCGCGGTTGGCTACCCCATGGGCCCCAAGGCATCCCTCGCGCAGGACCGCATGGTCCATCCCAACCCCTGTATGGCCGCGGCGGAAACGGCGGAAAGCCCCATGCCGGTCCATCCGCGGCCGCCACGAACATCTGGTCTGAGCGATGGTGACGCGGAGCGAGGAAGATCGCCACGGCGATTAAGACGAGCGCAGCGATCAAGCCGCCTCGCCACCAGCGGTTCTCTCTGAGCATTTCCTGCTCAAAATGATTGAGACGCGCTGCGAGGCGCTCTTGCGACCGTTCTCTCTCGTCTGGAGTGGTCCCGGGTTCTTCAGCCATTGGCCTTTATCTCCTCGTGCGGTGTGGGAGAATCCGCGTCCCCATAGGACGAACGGGCGAAGCGCACTCTCCCATGGCAGAGGACGTTTATTCTCCGCGGCGGTTACAACGGACGGCATGCTCCGCCGTCAATCGCATCATCCAGCCTGGGAACTTCGCAGGTGACCGTCGCCCCGACATCGAACACGGCGCCGCCAAGCGGCCGCAGCGCCTGGTGTAGCCGGACCATCGGGTACGGAGAAAATTCGGATGAGGAAGCGCCACGATGGGCGCCGAAATTTCAGTCCTCGGTTATGACCTTCCCGGCGGCGTCCACTGCTTGTTCAACACGCCGCGCACGATCGGCTCGAACGTGCTCATCGGCTCGCCGGCATACGCCGGGTCGAACGAAACCTCGTCGTATTTCGCGCAGAAGTCGACCGTGAGCTGATACCACGGCTCGTCTTTGAACTGCTCGCGCGCGTTGGGGTCGAGTCCCAGGTGCCGTGCGTAGAAATAAGTTTGAAAGAGCCCGTGATACTTCAGCAGATTGTAGTGGTCGGAAGAGATGAAGGGACGCAGGATCGAAGCCGCGATCTCGCCGTGGTTCATCGGACCGAGCGATTCGCCAAGGTCATGGAACATGGCGACGACGATCAATTCTTCGCTCGCGCCGTCGCGCAGCGCGCGCGTGGCGGCCTGCAGACTGTGGCCGCGGCGGTCGAGGTTGTAGGCCTGGTCGCCCGAGAGATCGTTGACCATCGCCATCAAGCGGTCGGGCAACTCGGCGAGCGTCGTCTCATGGACGCGCTTCAGAATCTGGAAATCCTCGTCGGTACCCCGGTCCATCCGCGTGAAATGCATCTTCTCCACGAAGCGGTGCCCCCCCTAATAGAAGCCGGATCGATCTTATCCGGAAAAGCCGTTGTCCGTCATCCTTCTACTCCGTTCGCCGGGCCTCCTCTTTAGGTTCGCAAAAAGATTCGGGATCCTTCGACTCGCGCAGCGCTCGCTCAGGATGAACAAAAGCAGACAGCTGCGGCATGCGTGATGTCCGGTTCGCCATCCCGATCGCGCCGCCGCGGCGCAGCAGCAGCAGTTTGTCGCCGCCGGCATCGACGCTCAGCACCGGCTTCAAATCGAGCGCCTCGCTTTCGTGATCCTGCCACGCGCTCTGCGGCACGAGGACGTAGCCCGGCGGCGCGTCGCCCAATTTGCCCTCGACCCGTGGCGCGTCGCGATCGAGGTAAAAAAGCAATGGAGCCGGATCATCGCCGAAGCCATACAAATAGAGAGGCTCGTCGCTTCCGACCACGCGATTGATCTGGGCCGCGGCCTCCCGAAACGATCCGCCCGCGCATCCGGCCGCCTCGTGACGCGGAAGATAGACAAAGTTGAACGCGATGAGCGCGGCGCAGAGCGCCACCAGTCCGCTTTGCGCGGCGCGGCCCCATCGCCCGCGCCGCGCGAGAGCGCCCGCTCCCCAGGCCACCAGGAACGCGGACGACGGCCAGAGCGGCAGCAGGTAGGCGCGCCGCTTGTAGGCGGCGACGGTAAAGAAAATGACGGTCAGCAGCCAGAACGTCGCGAACAGGCGGGCGTCGAAACGCGCGCGATCCTCGTCCGCGCCCGCGTTCGGCGAATGAGTGGGGCGGCGCAGCGCCACCGCGGCCGCGAACGGCACGATAAGGCTGAGCGGGGCCGAGCTGAGCAGGATCGGTTTCAGATAGTACCACGGCGCCATGAAACCCAGCGCGCCGAAGAAACGGCCGAAGTTTTCGCTTTCGAGCTGGCGGCCGAGGAATCCATAGTGCCGGCCCATCGCGCACGCGACGTACCATCCAAGACTCGTCACGATCGCGACGAACAAGCTACCCGGCGTGAACAGGTCGCCGAGCTCGGCAAGCCGCCGCTCGCGGAGCAGAAACACGCAGATCGCGCCGAGCGGCAGGATTATCGCGACCGGCCCCTTGGCCATCACGCCGAGACCGAGCGCCAGCGCGAAGAGGTAGCGAATCGCCACGGCGCGAGCGTCCCCTTCTGAGGATTTTTCAGCGCGCGCGGCCGGCAGGATCCACAGACAACTCATCAGCGCCAGGGTCTCGAAAAACGTCAGCGTCATATCGACCCGCCCGACTCGTCCTTCGCTGACATACTGGTAGGAGGCCGCCAGGACCATCCCCGCGAGCACAGCTCCTTGCGGGCCGAGCGGCGTCCATGCGAACGCGATCGTGAGCGCCACGCCCGCGACCGCGTAGAGCGCCGACGGCAGCCGCAGATTGAAGGCGTCCACCCGCCCGACGCCGCCTATGCGGTCGAGTGCGGTGGCGGTCCAATGGAAGAGCGGCGGCTTGTACATCGGCGCGCTGCCGTTCTCCAGCGGAAAGAGCAGCACGCCGTGCTCGACCATCTGCTGGACGAAGACGCCTTCGATAGCCTCGTTGGCGCCGCAGACTTCGGCCGCGTCGAGCCGGTGAAGGACCAGCGCGGCTGCCGCGAGCAGGACCGCGGCGGCAACAAGATGCCATCGCGTGAGCGGCGTCTGGCGCTCGCGCGCGCCGCTGCTGGCAGAAGTGGAATCCATCGGGTAGCCGCGCGTCAGTCGAGGTCGTAGCGGAAAATTTCGAGCCGCGACATCCGCGCCCGGTCGTAGCCGCGCCATTTGGCCTGCGGGATGTCGCGCGGGCCGACCCGGCGAAAGCCGAGGCGCGTGAAAAACTTCGCCGCCCGCTCCTCGGCAGTGCAGGCGAAGACGTAGCGTACGGGGCGCTCGCGCGCCTCGTTGAGAATCTGCTTGACCAGCTCGACCGCGACGCCCTCGCCCGCGAACCGCGTCAGCGTATAAAGCGCCGTGATCTCGCCGGCGCGCTCGCGATGGTACCGCTCGGTCAGCAGCGAGCAGACGCCGGCCAGATGCTCGTCGCCGACGCGGTAGCCGAAGCATGAGGGCAGCAGTTGCGCGATCTCCTCGCGCGAGCGGGCGAGCAGATGGCCCTCGCGCTGGCCGCGCAGGATGAGCGCCTCGACTTCCTCGAAATCGTCGATCGAAACCGGCCGCACGAAGCCGTACTGGCGTTCGGTGAAGAGCGTGCCGGTGCCGACGAAGCTGAAGAGCTCGTCGTAAACTTCGCGCGGAGCGACCAGGTTTACCGAGCCGACGCCGTCGCGCAGCGCGCGCGCCACCGCGCGCAACTCCGCGCGCCGGCGCGCCGCGCGCTGCTTGCGCACCTGGTGCGCGATACGGCCGAGCTCGACGAACGACATCCGCTCGCCGTCGGCGCCGGTCAGTCCGCCCTGGCGATCGAGCAGGATGAGCTTGAAGACGCGGAGCCGGCTCGCCAGCTCCTGCGCGAAGACGGTGAAATCGGCGGGCTTGCCGGTATCGGCTACCGCCACCACGATCGATCCGGCGCTGAGCGCGCGCCAGATTTGCGCCACCGACGAATCGGGCGGATACGGGCGCGAACGCAGCCCGGCGCCGGGATTGAACACGGGCGGCGCGGCTCTGGGCGCGAGTCTGCCGAGCCGGCGCATCACGCGGGCCAAAGCGTCGGCTGAGACGATCACGATGCACCGCGTCTGATTGCGCCGCAGCCCGCGCAGCGTGCGCACCAGCGAGTCGAGCTCGCCCAGGCGCTCGCCGCTTGGCGGAATCAGCGCGAACAGCAGGCTCTTGCCGTAGAACTCTTCGAGGTAGAACGACTTTTCGTCGAATTGCGCGGTGGCGTCCGCGGCCTGCCCGTCGAGCGGTTCGTGCATCGATTCGGTGTCCGCGGTCAACTTGATCGTGTCGGGTTGATCGTGTCGGCGCCGGCCGCGGGCGAAAGGAGCGCGGCGAGAGATCGCTCAGGCCTTGGCGGCGACCGCGGCTTCCTTGGCGGCGGCGGCCGCGAGCTGGACTCGCGCTAAGCGCATCGGCGCCGGGCGCGAGGCCGCGATCTCCTCGAGCGTGGTTTGCGAGAAAATCTCGAGCAGCGCGTGCTGCCCCTCTTCCCACACGCGGTACATCCGGCACGCCGGTTGCAACGCGCACGAGCTCGAGCCGTCCACGCATACGTTGAGCGTGATCGGCCCCTCGACCGCCTCGATCACGTCCTTGAACGTGACCTCGTCGGCGGGGCGCGCGAGCTGATAGCCGCCGCCCGGCCCGCGCCGCGCGCGCACCAGTCCGCGATGCATCAGGTCGCGAATCACCTTCTCCAGGTAGTACTTGGGTATCTGCTCGTCGCGCGCGATCTCGGTGCCGCGCGCCACGCCCTCGGGATGGTCGGCCAGGTGAATCATGGCCCTCAGCGCGTACTCGATCTTGCGCGGTATCTGCATCAGGCTCATGGCAGTACTCCCCGGCCGCGGGCGTGCCGCGTGGCGCCGGCGGTCTTGCTGACGGGCGCGTCGGCGGCGCTCGGGCGCGAGGCCTTGCGCGCGGCGCCATTGCTTCGCCCAGCCAGAATCCGTTCGACGTATTTGACTAGCATGTCGCTCTCGACGTTGACCGCGCCGCCCGGCCCTTTGTGTCCGAGCGTGGTGAGCTTGAGCGTATGAGGGATCAGCGCGACGCTGAAGCGCCGGGCAGCGATCGCGAAGACGGTCAGGCTCACGCCGTCGATCGCGACCGATCCTTTCTCGACCAGGTAGCGCGCCTGCGCCGGCGCGACCTCGAAGGTGTAAAGCTTCGAGTCGCCCTCGGGAGCGATCGCAACTATCCTGCCGACGCCGTCAACGTGGCCCGACACCAGGTGCCCGCCGAGCAATTTATCCAGCGTGAGGCAACGCTCGAGGTTGACGCGGTCGCCGACGGCTAGCGAACCCAGCGTCGTGCGCCGTATCGTCTCGGCCGACACGTCCATCGCGATCGTTGCGCGCCGGTTGCCGCGCTGTTTGCGGACCACGGTCAGGCACGCGCCGTTGACCGCGATCGAATCGCCGATCGAGATTCGCCCGAGCGGGAGCGTGGTGGCGAAACTCAGCAGCGCGCCCTTGTTGGTGCGCTTTATTCCCGCGACCGTGCCGAGGTCTTCGATAATGCCTGTGAACAAGCTTGTCTGTCCGTAATGCCGTTCAAGCGGGCGAGGAAAAACCCAGAAAAATCTTACTTTTTATCCTGCGCTTCCGCAACCGACGGTCTTTTCGCCGCGGCGGCGGCCCATCTCAATCGCGAGGCCGTGCATGCGCGGACCGCTTTGGCGGTTGCGGCGGGCGGCGCGGCCGGCCGATAATTCCGCGCGGAGCGTATGAAGAGATGGGATTCAAGGAAGAGTCGGAAAAACTTCTGAGCGGCGAGCTTTCGATCCGCGAGCGCCATCCGTTGATCCCAACCGGCGAGGCGGAGGAGGTTGCGGCGGGCGTGATGTTCTGGCGCTGGTTCGCGAATATGGCCGCGGTCAGAACCGAGGACGGACTCGTGCTGATCGACACCGGCAGTCATTTCAATCAGGCGGAGACGGTGGCGATGGTGCGGCGATGGTCGTCCGACCGGGTCAACACCGCGATTTACACCCACGGCCACGTCGATCACGCGGGCGGGATGACCGGGTTCGCGGCCGAGGCTCAGCAGAGCCGCCGCGCGCGCCCGCGCGTGGTCGGCCATCGCGCGACCGCCGCGCGTTTCGACCGCTACAAACGCACGGCCGGCTACAACCAAATCGTCAACTCGCGGCAGTTCGGCGCACCCGCGCCATGGCCCGAAGAATTCGTCTATCCCGACACCTACTTCGATCATCAGTTCAACGTGGCGGCCGGGACCTGGCGCTTCGAGTGCCATCACGCGCGCGGCGAGACCGACGACCATTGCTGGGTCTTCATCCCTGGCCGCAAGGTGCTGCTGACCGGCGACTTCATCATCTGGGCCGCGCCCAACGCGGGCAATCCGCAAAAGGCCGAGCGCTATGCGCGCGAGTGGGCCGAGGCGCTGCGCGCGATGGCCAAGATGGGGGCGGAAGTGATGCTGCCCGGCCACGGGATTCCCGTGTTCGGCTCGATCCGCATCCGCCAGGTGCTGAACGACACCGCCGAGTATCTGCAGAGCCTCTACGACCAGACGTTAAAGATGATGAACGAGGGCGCGACGCTCGACGACATCGCGCAGGGCGTCAAGCCGCCGGCGGCGCTCGCCGAGAAGCCCTACCTGCAGCCGGTTTACGACGAGCCGGAGTTCATCGTGCGCAACGTGTGGCGGCTGGAGGGCGGATGGTACGACGGTATCGCGTCGCATCTTAAGCCCGCGCCGCATCGCGCGCAGGCGGCCGAAATCGCCGCGATGGCGGGCGGCGCCGACGTGCTGCTCGGCCGCGCGCTGCAGAGGATGTCGGACGGCGAGCTTGCGCTCGCGGCGCATCTTATCGACTGGGCGGTGGCCGCGGCGCCGGAGAATCGCGCGGCGCACGAGGCTCGGATGCGCATCTACGCGGCGCGCGCGGCGGAATCGGCTTCGACCATGGCGCACGGGATTTTCCGCGCCGCGGTGATCGAATCGGCGGCCCGGGCCGGCGTTCCGCCGCCGGAGGATGCGCGCAAGATCTGAGCGCCGTCGTTTATCGCGATTCGCCGTTATCGCCGGATTCGTCGTCGCGGCCGGATTCTTCTTCGGCGCGCGGAGTGTCGCCGAGGGTGTATTTTTGGCCGCGCATCGAGGCGACGACCATGCGCCATCCGGAGGGAACCTCGAGGTCGGCAGTTTCGGCGTGCGATTGCGGCGCGATGATCTCCTTGCGGCCCATGTGCCACTGCACCAGGAGCATTCGATGCGCGATCTGGCGACCGGTCACGCGGTCGATCGCGAAGTCGCCGAAGAGCGTGCTGGTGCGCATCTCGCCGATCGCCGCGCGCAGCCTCGGCTGTTCGAGCGAATCGCACGCGCGGATCGCCGCGGCGCCGATAAGTCCGGCGGCGTACGCCTGCGCGGCGGTGTAATCGCAATCGGGAAAGCCGCTTTTGCCCATCCGGCGCGCGAAGTCGTCCGGCGGCGGTCCCAGTTCCGGCGCGATCCGCGCGTGCGCTTCCCACTGGCTGGGGCCGACAATACCCTCGGCGGCTTCGCCCAGCTCCGCGCCGAAGCCGTGCACGCCGGCGGCGACGCAGGCGAGCACGGGGAGATTGGGATGGGCCGCGACCACCGCGCGCACCAGCGCGACGTCCTGGGCGAAGCTGCCGGCGGCGGCGAGCGCGTTGATCCGGTTGCGCCCGAGCGCCGGCAGCAATCGCCCGAGCGCCTCGTCGCGGGCGAAGTCGCCGCGGTACTTCACGCGCACGCGCACTCCGTGCCAGCGCGCGGACCGCTCATGGCAGGCGCGCTCGAGGCCGGCGCCGACGTCGCTCGCGAAAGGCGTCGCCGCGGTGACGAGCGCAAGGCGCTTGCGCCAGAACTTGAGTTCGGTGAGCAGCCGCGCGAACGGGACGAAATAATCGCTCGCCGCAGTGAGCACGCCGACCAGCATCCGCAGGCCTTGCGTATAGAGGCCGTCGTCGGCGCCTCCGTGATTGAGCATCATCATTCCGCCCGCTTCGGCGATCGGCGCGGCCACGCGCGCGAGACGGCTCGAATACGGGCCGAGCAGCAGATGGACGCGCTCGGCGCCGCAGAGCGCGCGATAGATTTCCGCGCAGCGCCGCGCGTCGCTCCGATCGTCGAAGCATCGAAGCTCGAGTTCGTGCGCGCGGCCGCCGACGTTCACGCCGCCGGCGGAGTTGAGATCGTCGACGAATAGTTTGACCGCGGCCTCGGCCTGGCGGCCCATCGCGGCGTAGGCGCCTTGCAGCGAGAGCGAAAGGCCGAGGAGTAGCCGCTCGGGCATCGGGCGCGCGGTTCGCTCAGGGAGCGATCTCGGCGATTCCGCCCCGGATCACCGCCATCCCCTCGGGGTTGTTGGTTTCGAACGCGTAGGCGCGGCGGCCCCCGCGTTCGCCGTCGGGCCACACCCTGGTCGTGATCGATTGTCCGGGAAGAACCGGACGGCTGAACTGCACGCGCAGGCGCTTTAGGCGCATCGGATCGCCGGCGCACAGCCCGTCGATCATGACCTTGGAAGTGAACGCCATCGTGCACAGCCCGTGCACGACAATCCCCGGCAGGCCCGCCATCTTCGCCACGTTTTCATCGACGTGGATCGGATTGCGATCGCCCGAGGCCTCGGCGTAGCGGAAGGTCTGATCGCGATCGATCGTCTGCTCGACGCAGAGGATCGGATCGCCCTTGGGAGAGACCGGCCGCTCAGAACGTCCGCTCGCGCTCCGATCGCGGCGGGCCGCGCGAATGAAGATTCCGAAGAGCGTGCGCAGCACCGGGTCGCCCGCGCGATTGCGCGAGTCGAGCTCGAGCGTCATCGCCTCGCCGCCGGGCCGCGCCTCGATCGCGCCGACGCGGGCGACGGTGGCGGTCTCGTCGCCGGGGCGAAGCGGAGCGATGAATTCCATGTCCTGCTCGGCGTGCAGCAGACGCAGAAGGTCCGCGCCGAGGGCGGGGTCGCCGACCGCGCCGACCACCGACATCCACGCGACCACCACGCCGTACATCGGCGGCGCGACGATACCGCCCGCAGCGGAAGGATCGAAGTAGCGCGGGTTGTCGTCGTTATAGGCGCGGGCGTACTTCTGCAGCGCTTCGAGCGTGACCGTCGCGGTGAGCGGCGGATATTTGCGGCCGATAAATTCCCTGTTAAGCGGCATACGAAATGTCCGGGTTCGTGTTACTGGGCTCGCGTCTTCAAATAATTCCGGCGTGCGCCGCGGCGCGCGAGTTCCTCAGGCGAGCTCGCGGCCTCCGATAAACACCGCCTTCAACTCTAGCCGGGGGCCGAGCACGAGCAAATCGGAAATCGCGCCGGCTTCGATTTTGCCGCGGTTGCCGAGGCGAAGCACGCGCGCCGGATTCGCCGCGGCCATCAGCGCCGCCTCGCCGACGCTCGCGCCCGCGCGCTCGACCATCACGCGCACGGCCTCGAGCATCGAGATGACGCTTCCCGCAAGCCGCCCGTCCGGCATCCGCGCCGCGCCGCCCGCGGCGGCGGCCGCGCCCGCGAGCGGCGCCGTGCGTTGTGCGCCGCGCGTCGCGACGCGGTCGGTGGCGAGGCAGATTCCGCCCGCGCCGCGCGCGAGCAGGAGCAGACGCAGCATCGCCGGATGCACGTGGATGCCGTCGGCGATCACGGCGGCGCACGCACGCGATGGCAGCATCGCGGCCGCGGCGGCTCCGGGCTTTCGATGATCCAATGGGGCCATCGCGTTGAACGTATGCGTGAACATCCGCGCGCCCGCGCCGACCGCGGCCTCGGCCTGCTCGAGCGAAGCGTCGGTATGGCCGAGCGACACGGCGATTCCGCGCGCGCCAAGGCGCGCAATCGCCTCGAGCGCACCGTCAAGTTCCGGCGCGAGCGTTACCATCCGCAGCGCACGCAGCGCGGCGACGCGCTGGAGTGCGGCGCCGCGCGGTTCGAGGTTGTGCGCCGGATGGGCCCCGCGGCGC
>DASXMQ010000126.1:0-9594 GCA_036495625.1 Binataceae bacterium (SeqCode)
GCGCCGCGTCGCGGTCTCTGAGCCGCCCTACTCGCCGATCACTTTGATCGGGATGCGCTTGGGGCGGCGGCCGTCGAACTCGCCGTAGAAGATTTGCTCCCAAGGTCCGAAATCGAGCTTGCCCGCGGTGATCGCCACGACCACCTCGCGGCCCATCACCTGGCGCTTGTGATGAGCGTCGCCGTTGTCCTCGCCGGTGCGATTGTGATGGTACCGCTCGGGACTCGGATCGTACGGCGCGAGCCATTCGAGCCATCGCTGGTAATCCTCGTGCAGCCCCGGCTCATTGTCATTGATAAAGACCGAAGCCGTGATGTGCATCGCGTTGACCAGGCACAGTCCCTCGCGCACGCCGCTTTCCTTTACCGCCTGCGCCACGTCGTCGGTCAGGTTTACGAAACCCATCCGCTCCGGAACCTTGACCGTGAGATACTTGGTATGCGAGCGCATCGTTCAAATGTTGACCGTGCTCATGTCGTGATACCGGCCGCCGGCAGCGAAACCCTTGGGAGCGGCTTCCTCGATCCGCGCAAGATCGTTCTGCGATAGCACGACCTCAGCCGCCGCGACATTCTCTTCGAGATATTTGCGCCGCTTGGTGCCCGGGATCGGGACGATATCGTCGCCCTGCGCGAGCACCCAGGCGAGCGCGAGCTGGCTCGGCGTGACGCCTTTTTCGTCGGCGATTGCCTTGAGGCGCGCGACCACCTTGAGATTCGAATCGAAATTGTCGCCTTCGAAGCGCGGCGAGATTTTCTTGCGCATGTCGTCCGCCGGCAGCTGGTTCAACGCGCCGCTCAGCAGTCCGCGCCCGAGCGGGCTGAAGGGCACGAAACCCACTCCCAGCTCGCGCAGCGCCGGAATCACTTCATCCTCGTAGTCGCGCGTCCACAGCGAGTATTCCGATTGCAGCGCCGAAATCGGATGCACCGCGTGCGCGCGCCGAATCGTCTTTGCCCCGGCCTCCGACAGGCCCAGGTAGCGCACCTTGCCCTGCCGCACCAAATCGGCCATCGCGCCGACGGTATCCTCGATCGGCACGTTCCGGTCCACCCGATGCTGGTAGTAAAGATCGATATGATCGACGCCCAACCGCTTGAGCGAGGCGTCGCAGGCCGCACGGACGTATTCAGGCCGTCCGTTGATCGCGCGCTTGCCGTCGGCCAGCACCTGATTGCCGAACTTGGTCGCGATGATCACCTTGCTGCGATACTTGCGCAGCACCCTGCCGACCAGTTCCTCGTTGTGGCCCGTGCCGTAGACGTCGGCGGTATCGAAGAAATCTATTCCGAGCTCGATCGCGCGCTCCAGCGTCGCGGCGGATTCGACGTCGTCGCGCGGGCCATAGAACTGCGACATTCCCATGCATCCGAGCCCCAGCTCGGACACCACGAGCCCCTGGTTGCCAAGTTTTCGCTTCTTCATGGATGACACCTCATACTGCAATTGCCCTGAGTGTGCGAGGCTGATACTCGGGTTTTACTGCGTCCGGGCGCGCAGGCCAAGCCCGCGCCGCCGGCGCGCGCGTGCGCAGACAACTCGGACATCGGATGATCGAAGGAAATGGCGGAGTTTCTGTTCAACGGACCCGAGAGCGCCGCGAGCACCCTCGTCCTCGCGCACGGAGCGGGCGGTCCGATGGACTCGCCCTTTATGCAGACGATCGCCTCCGGCGTCGCAAAGGGCGGAATCCGCGTCGCGCGCTTCGAGTTTCCCTATATGCAGCGATGGCGGGAAACCCGCAAAGGCGGCGCGCCCGATCCCGCGCCGGTGCTGATGCAATCCTGGCGCGATGCGATCGACGAACTCGGCGGCGGCAACAGCCTAATAATCGGCGGCAAATCGCTCGGTGGCCGGATGGCAAGCATGATCGCGGACGAAACCGGCGTGCGCGGACTCGTCTGTCTCGGCTATCCGTTTCATCCGCCGGGCAAGCCCGAGCGCACGCGTACGCGGCATCTCGAGGAGCTTCGCACTCCAGCGTTGATCCTCCAGGGAACCCGCGACCCCTTTGGCAAGCCCGCCGAGGTCAGAAGCTACAAGCTCGCGCGCGCGATCCAGGTTGAATGGCTCGAAGATGGCGACCATTCGCTCAAGCCGCGCGTGCGGTCGGGCCGCGCCGAAGCCGATAATCTTAACGCGGCCATTATCCGCATCGCGCAATTTATCGCAGCGCTCTGAACTTGAGTGCACAAAGCGCGCATGCGCGTCTTGTGTTGGATGGCTGCGCTCCGTAATTTCTTCCAATATGTCGTCTTCTCTCGCTCCGCCCGCGAATGGTGCGGCGCTCACGCTAGTCGACCTGATCCGGCATCACATCCGCTTCACCATCGCGAAGCGGCGGGCGGAAATGTCGCAGCGCGACTGGTTTCACGTCACCGCACTTGCGGTGCGCGACCTGCTGGTCGAACGCATGGTCGCGACCCGCGCGCGCATCGACCGCACGGGGGCGAAGAAGCTCTATTACCTCTCGCTCGAGTACCTCGTCGGGCGCTCGCTCGAAAACAATCTGCTCAACCTCGGCGCGATCGAGCCCTGCCGCGAATTCCTGGCGCTCAACGGAATCGACCTGCAGCTGCTCTTCGAAGAGGAAGCCGACGCCGGACTCGGCAACGGCGGCCTGGGTCGCCTCGCCGCATGCCTTCTCGATTCGCTGGCCACGCTCGATTTCCCCGGCTACGCCTACGGCATCAACTACGAGTTCGGCCTCTTCCGCCAGGGAATCAGGGACGGCTACCAGGTCGAGCAGCCCGACAACTGGCGGCGCGACATCTCGCCGTGGCTGATCACGCGGGCGGACGAAGCCTGCGTGGTGCCGGTGTACGGCCGCATCGAGCCGGCGAGCAACCACCACGGCGAGTACCGATCGCTATGGGTTGATCAGCGCACCCTGGTCGGCGTCCCGGCCGATCTGCCGATCTCCGGCTATGGCAGCGATACGGTGAACTTCGTGCGCCTATTCTCGGCCACCGCATCGGACGAGTTCGATCTCCATATCTTCAACGCCGGCGGTCATCTCAAGGCGGTCGAGAAGCAGATGGGCTTCGAGGCCATCTCGAAAATCCTCTATCCGTCGGATGCCGGAGAGGCGGGACGCGAGCTGCGGCTCCTGCAGGAATATTTCTTCGTGGCCTGCGCCGTGCGCGACATCGCGCGGCGCTTCTTCGGCCGCGGCGAGGACATCCACGATTTTCCTTCGCGGGTGGCGATCCAGCTTAACGATACGCATCCCGCACTCGCGGTCGCCGAACTGATGCGGCTGTTCATCGATCAGCACGATCAGTCATGGGAGACGGCGTGGGAAATCACCCGGGCGACCGTCGCCTATACCAACCACACCTTGATGCCCGAAGCGCTCGAGCGCTGGCCGGTCGAACTGCTCGGACGCGTGGTGCCGCGCCATCTCGAGATCATCTACGAGATCAACCGCCGCTTCCTGGCCGAGGCCGCCGAGGTCTGGCCGGACGACTCCGATCAGGCGAGCCGGATTTCGATTATCCAGGACGGACACGAGCCCCAGGTCCGCATGGCGCATCTGGCGATCGTCGGCAGCCATTCGATCAACGGGGTTTCCAGGCTGCACTCCGAGCTGGTCAAGACGCGGCTCGCGCCCGAGCTGTACCGCCTCTGGCCGGCCCGTTTCAACAACAAGACCAACGGCGTGACTCAGCGGCGATGGCTGCTGATGGCCAACCCGCGCCTCGCGCACTTGCTGGACGAAACCATCGGGAGCGGATGGACGACGGATCTCGAACAGGTCCGCGGACTCGAACGTCTGGCGGACAACGTCGAGTTCCAGGACCGCTTCACGGCGATCAAGCGCGCCAACAAGGAGCGCCTGGCCGCGCTGGTCCATCGCAGCGTCGGCGTGGACGTCGACCCGGCCTCGATCTTCGACGTTCAGGCCAAACGCATCCATGAGTACAAGCGCCAACTCCTGATGGCGCTCGGGATCGTGCACGAGTACCTGGCGCTGGTCGAAGACGGCGTCGAGCCCCTGGTGCCGCGGACCTATCTGTTCGCGGGCAAGGCCGCGCCGAACTACTGGACCGCGCAGATGATCATCAAGCTCGTCAACAGCCTCGCCGCGGTCATCAACGACGACGCCCGCACGCGCGGGCTGATCAAGGTTGCGTTCCTGCCGGACTACCGCGTCTCGCAGGCGGAGAAGATCATCCCCGGAGCCGACGTATCCGAGCAGATCTCGACCGCGGGCACCGAGGCTTCGGGCACCGGCAACATGAAGTTCGCGATGAACGGCGCGCTGACAATCGGCACCCTGGACGGCGCAAACGTCGAGATCCGCGAGCGAGTCGGCGCCGAGAACATCTTCATTTTCGGCCTGACCGCCGAGGTCATCGCGGAGATGCGCGCGGCCGGCTCGTACGATCCGCGGCAATACTACGAAACCGATCCGGCGCTGCGGCGCGTTCTCGACGCGCTCGCCTCCGACCGCTTCTGTCCGCGCGAATCCGGTTCTTTCAGATGGTTGCCGGAAATGCTTCTCAGCCGCGACGAATATTTCATAGTCGCGGATTTCGCCTCATACGTCGCGGCCAGGCGCCGAATAGCCGAGGAGTATCTCCAGCCCGCGCTCTGGGCGCGTAAGGCGATTCTCAATGTCGCTCGCGTAAGCTGTTTTTCCAGCGACCGCACCGTGCGCGAATACGCTCGCGATATCTGGGACCTCAAGCCGGTCTAGGCCCTCTCTGCCGCGGCGTCTGGCCGCCCCGCGCCCGAGGACCGAGGTGCGCGCGCGCCCGCCGGATTCAGCCTGTGCAAACCGGGCCATCTGGTGTATATGCGAGTCTTAATCGGGGCCCACGCGTTGTCGGCCTCGCCAACCGCAACGGAGGAAACGGCGGTGAATACTGAAGCCACCGTGGACCTGGTCCTGCCGGTTGACGCGATTCGCGATCGCCTCAACCGCGATCCGGAATTTCTCCTCGCCGCGCGCTTCTGGTCTTGCGATATCCGCTTCTTCATCGGCAAGGATCAGTACTTCATGCGGATAGACGACGGCAGGGTCGATCGTTTTCAGCGCGGAAGCCAGGGTTTCGATCCCTACACGATAAATATCGGCGGCCCTGCGGAAGTCTGGACAAGGATGATGGAGCGGCGGCCGCAGCCTTTCTACCATGACTGGTTCGCGGCTTCGTTCCATCACGACTTCACCTTCGGCGGCGATCTCGAATCGGTCTATGCGTATTACTATGCAATCCGCCGAATCAACGCGATCATGCGCCAGTCGATCATCGAATCGCGCGCCGCGTAGGGGGCAGGACCATGGCGAGATTCTCGGACATCGCCGGCCGCTATATCTATCTCGAGCTCGACGGAGTCGAGTACCGCGTTTACCTCGAGGAGGCGGGCGAGGGAATTCCGCTGGTATGCCAGCATACCGCCGGTTCCGACGGACGCCAGTACCGGCATATTCTCGAAGACCGCGATATAACCTCGCGCTTTCGCGTGATCGCCGCCGACCTGCCCTATCACGGCAAATCGCTGCCCCCGGTTTCCGTCAGGTACTGGGAACAGGAGTACCGGCTGACCAAGGACTGGTTCATGCGCTACTGGGTCAAGCTCTGCCGCGAACTCGCGCTCGAACGGCCCGTATACATGGGCTGCTCGATGGGCGGCCACCTCGCGGCTGACCTGGCGCTCAACTATCCGAACGAATTCCGCGCCTGCATCGGGCTGGAAGCCGCGCTATGGAGCGGCAATACCGATCGGCTGGTCAACCAGTGGTTCCATCATCCGCGCCTGTCGAACGAATCGAAACCCGCGCTGATGCTGAGCCTGTGCTCGCCCAACGCGCCCGAACACTTCGTGCGCGAAACGGTGTGGGAATACAGCCAGGGCGCGCCGCCGGTATTCAAAGGCGACCTCTACTACTATTCATTCGAACACGATCTGCGAGAGACCGCGAAGAATATCGACACCCGCAGATGCGCGCTTTACGTGCTCAGCGGCGATTACGATTGGTCCGCGTATCCGGCGGCGTCGAAGGCCCTGGCCGATTCCGTACCCGGCGCCACCTATAAATTGATGGAGGGGATGGGCCATTTCCCGATGTCCGAGGACCCGGGTCAATTCAAAAAGTACCTGATGCCGGTGCTTGCGGACATTCGGGCCAAATTGTAGTTGGTGCGCTATCGATCGATGAATCGGTTCCGCGATGTCGGCGCAGCCGGATAATTTTTCGTGCATGGAGAAATCAGAATGATCTATGAGCTTCGCGTCTATCATTGCCTGCCGGGACGGCTTCCTGCCCTGCTCAAACGCTTCGAAACCGCAACCATGCGGCTGTTCGAAAAACATGGCATTCGCCAGGTCGGCTTCTGGACCGTGGCTATCGGCGAATCCAACCAGGACCTGATCTATATTCTGCAATGGGAGTCGCTGGCGGAGCGCGACAAAAAGTTTGCCTCCTTCCAGGCCGATCCCGAATGGCTCGACGCGCGCCGCAAGAGCGAGGAGGACGGTCCGCTGGTCGCCTCCATCAGCAATACCATCATGAACCCGACCGCGTTCTCGGCCCTGCGATGACGGCTGGCGCTGGACGCGCTCCGATTGCCGCGGCGGGAGAACCACGCCGCTGTGCGTCTCTTTTGGCGGAGGTCGCCTCGGTCCTGGCCCCTCTTATGGCCTTCCTGCTGATTCTGGCTCGGCCCGCAATTAGCGCGGCCATCGCGGCTGGCGGCGATGAAAAGTCCGACGCGCAATTCAGTTTGCCGGCGGGGGTCGGATGGGACGATTGGCAGGCGGTGCGCGAGCAGCATAACGGCCGCGCCATGGTCAGAGTTTTCGTGCCCAAGGGCGAGGCGCCCGCAACCGCCAAGGTGCGCCTGGTGCTGGCGCTGAGACCCAAGCCAAGCATCGATTCGCCGCAAGCGATTCTCGACAGTATCTTGCAGACGGCGAAACATCAGTGTCAGAAAATCAGCGCCAAGGTGCTCGACAAGAGCGCCGGGGAACTGCTTTTCGAGCTGCGCGGCGTTGGCTGCGCGGGCCAGAGCGGCGAACGCTATCTTCTGCAGCGAATCGCGTTCAGCGGCCAGTGGGAGATCGAAGCGACCTACGCGCCGATGATCTCGACCGACGATTTGCCCGCTCGCAAGAAGGAACACGCAATCAAGCTTCTCTCGTCGATCTCGGTTTCCACCGGCGCATCTCCGGCCGCGGATTCCGGATGGTTCCTGATCACGCCGCCGAAAAAGACGAGCGGCCATTACGATGACTCGGCGGCGCTGTCGAAATGGAAAGTCGAGGAGGGCGCTGGTTCGGAGGACAAATGCGAGCGGCTTCGCACCGCTCTGAGTTCGCTTGCGCTAAAGCAAGGAAGCGCTTCCGATATAGAACAGGTAAAGGATTCCCGATGCATCTCGATGAACGACCCGCGGCTAGATGGCAAATGAGTACCCGCATAACGGCCGGCGAGCCACCTCCGAGGAAGGCGCCGTGAATCGAACATCCATTGGGAACGGCCGTCTTGCGGTGAGCCGCGCCGCCGTCGCGCTTACCCGACGGGAGGTAATCGCGTGGGGTGCGGCCGCGCTTGGCAGTCTCGCGATAGGTCCGGGCGTCACGACCACCGCTTCGGCGCAGTCGAACGCCGGCGGCGCTCAGACTGGCGCGCGAGTCTCACCGCGCGACCTCGACGCGCTTGCGACGGCCGGCGTACTTTACATCGCCACCGTCCGCAAGGACGGCAACCAAAGCAGCGCCGCGCCGGTCTGGTTTACAGTTACACCGGACCATCTCGTGCTGATTCAGACGCAGCCCACGACGTGGAAGGCAAAGCGTATTCGCCGCGGCAGCCCCGTGATCGTGTGGATCGGCAGGAAGCACGGTCCGGCGTTCATCGGCAAGGCCCGCATTAGCTCCGATCCAGCATTCGAACGGCGCGTAATCGAAGACTATCCGAAAAAATATCTGATGGTGCGCTTCGGGTTCCACAAGCCAACCCAGGAAATGTTCAACAAAGGTCAAATTCTCTCGATTGTAATAACTCCAGTTCGCGATCTGCCCGACGGATTCGAGTCACAACCGGGCACCCCCGCCCCGGCTATCGATGAAGCCCGCAAATAGTCCGGCGGCTAATGGCGTATGCAATAGCAATTGGCTTGCACGCGCGCCTGGCACCATAGGGACATACGCCGCGAACGCACTTAGCGCATCGCGCTTCGCGCTTGCCGCGCTTTGGCTGGTGGCCTTCGTTCACGGATACAGGCACCCCGAAGTACTCAGTCCGATCGCGTTTGCCGCGGCGCTTTCTGATCTCGTGGACGGGCCCGTCGCGCGCCGGATGTGCTGCGCCGATCGGTTCGGCCGATGGCTCGACAACATCGCCGACATCGCCTTCGTCCTGACGGCTCTTCTTTGCGAAGCCTGCGCGGGCGCTATCCCAACCTATGTACCCATCCTGATCGCAGCCTCGTTCGCGCAATACGCAATCGATTCAATATTGGTAAACGGCGCTTAGGTTCCGGTCCGGAGCCGAATCGGGCATTGGGGCGGCATCGTCAATTACGGACTGGTGCTGCTTCTCGCGTTTGCCTCCGGCTCTCAATGGTCCAGTCTCCTGGTCCGCGACTTTTCACCGCTGTTGGCTGCCTGGTACCTCGCTGCGATCATCGAACGAGCGCACCAATACCCGGGCGCTCCGTTTCACGCCTCAGCCGTATCGAGCGCGGTCAGTTCGCGGCTCGCGCGCGGCAGGTAGAACAGCCCGATCAGTCCGTTGCACAACATGAACGTGAAGTGCGCGGCGAGGCTGTAGGCGAGAATATCCGCGTCCGGCGCACTACCCGAGAAGAAGAGCAGCCATGCAGCCTGGCTCGTGCCCAGGTGTGCCACCGCGATCGGCAGCGCAGCCGCTACGAATACCAGCGGGAGAAACAGCATCAGCCGCGCCACGGGGATCGCGATACCGAACAGCGCGAGCGCGAAGGAATGCGTGACCACGGAGAGTATGAAATTGGGAGCCTTGATTCCCAGCACGATCGCGTAGTCGATGGGACGGGCTGCGACGAACGTTCCAGCGATCGAGCCCAACCTGCTGTTGGCTATCCACACGCCGACGCCTTGGTTGCGCCGCGCTTGCGCGAACAACGCGATTATCGCGGCAAGCAGGAGCCACGCCGCGACATCCGCGACTCGAAGAACGTGAACGACCCTCGACTGCGCGAGTGATTGCGGGCGATAGAAGAGCACGCCCAGGGTGGAGAAAAAAAGCAGCTGGTATATCTCCATCAGCGCTATAAACAGGATGGAACTCAGTATCTGCAGAAACGGCACTCTGGTCTTACGATGGAGGTACCATGCGACGCCGCCCTGGCTGAGATTGCTGTTTATCAGTGCCAGCAGGTTCATGCTCGCACGGATCGGCATCACATCGCGCAATCGCACCTCGGCGTTGAAGCGGCGCATTACCCAGGTCAGGCAAAACGAATCGATTACCCAATAGCAGAGCGAAAACGGAAGGAAGATTCCGAAAAACTTGGTAAGCGGAACCCGTTCCAGCGCCGCGCCGAGCCTGGCCGCCGGAATCCGCCAGAATATCAGCGCGAAGATGATGAGCGTCCCGGCGAA
>DASXMQ010000127.1:0-18199 GCA_036495625.1 Binataceae bacterium (SeqCode)
GAGAATTTCGGCTATCTGCAGCCGGTCGTGGTCGCGGATACGCAAGAGCGGGCCGAGGAATTGGGCAAGCGAATCCTGTTCGGCGGAGCGTTTGCGCATTTCGCGCGGCCCGAATGGATGTTCCCGCCGGGGTACAATTCAAAGGCCGCAACCAAGCGCCTGGCCGAAGTCAATTTCGGCGCCAACGCCGCCGCGCAATCACCCTATGGCGAAGGCGGCAACGACGAGACTCCGGAGCAGGTCGCGGCCGTCAAGAAACATATCTACGACGGCTACCCGGCCGTGCTCAAAGACTACGTGATGATCGCGGGCACGCCGGACAACGTGATTCCCAAGCTCAACAAGGTCCTCGACGTTCTGCGTCCCGGGATATTTTCGTTCTGGCTCGACGGGCCGGTCCCGGCCAAGGACCGCATCCGATCCTTGCAGCTGCTCAACAGCGAGGTGATTCCTGCGATGCGCGAGCATGGCAAGGCGCTCGGACTGGTCGATCCGTTCCGGCGCGCGCCGGGCTCGCGCCTGTTGCGCGCCGGAGTCTCTCCCGAGCCAGTCAGCGACGTCGACGCGCTCGCGTCGATCTCGGCCTGACGGACAACTGGCGCTAAAGCCCCTGGGCCGGACCAGCGTCCGGTCCGGCCCAGGTTCACTCACCAGATCGCCCTCTCTCGCCAGCTGCCCTCAAAATCAACCAAACATAGCCCCGTTCGCGCGGGATTCCGCCTGTTGACGGCAGAAGCGAATCGGTCTAAACGGGCATAAGGAAAGCAAACTTTTCGGCGAGGTCTCGCTTATGAGCTCTATCGAAGAGGTGGCGGCTGGGCGTCCTCCCACCGGCTGGTTGATCGGCTGGAAGACCTTATTCATCGGATGCGGGCTTCTTATGGCCTGCAATCTTTTCCTTTGGATTTGGGACTACAATTTTGCTTTCACGGCGGGGCTCGATTCCTCGAGCCGCGCCTTCGCGCTTCACTACCGCACGTTGTTTTGGGGCGAGCTGCTGAGCGTCGGAGCCTTCGCCGGCCTGTGGTACGGATGGCTGGTGCGCACCGGCCGCGGTCTTCTGGGCGAAGCCGCGGTCGCGCCTGCCGAAGAGATTCGCCGCGTCGTTGTCCTGTGGGGACTTATCGGAGCGACCAGCCTTTCCATCTACATCGAGGCGAGCTTCTGGCCCAACTGGGACGGCGCATGGCATCAGACGATGGTCCGCGACACGGCGCTGACCCCGACTCACATCCCGATGTTCTACTTCTTTTTCCCGATGTCCGTGGTGCTCGCCCTGGGCGCCTACCTGTACGGGCGGTTTCGGCTTCCGGCGGTTTACGGAGCCGAGAAGGGATTCCCGTGGTCGTTTTTTCTGCTCATCGCGGCGGCGGTGCTCGAGTTCGTCGAGGTCGCGTTCAACGAATGGGGTCACAGCCTCTGGATGTCGGAGGAGTTTTTCTCGGTTCCCTTCCACTGGCCGTTTGTCATCTACGGATGGCTGGCGGGCGGGATGTTCGCGGTCTGGGGCGAAACCATCCTCTACCTCTTCCAGATTGAGAAGAGAGCGCGCGCGCTGGAGGAACTCCCGACGCACACGGCTGCCGCCGGCGGTTGAGCGGGGCGCGACGGCGCCGATCGAATCCTGAGAGTCTTGTTCCTGGAATCTCGCGAGGGCGAAGCATGGCGACAGCACCATCGATAGCCGCGGCTGCGGCGGCGGAGAAGCAGCGCAGGCTCGCGTTGCGCGATCTGCTCAACGCGAAGTATCAATGGATCGACCGCTCATGGGACGCGGTGTTCTGGATCACGGCGATCTTCGTGGTCGCGGGCGCCGCCGATATCACGCGGCTGCTGTTCGCCGGCGACTGGGATTTCTGGACCGATTGGAAAGACCCGCAATGGTGGCCGGTCGTGACCGCGTTCGCCACGATCATCATTCCGTCGGCGCTGCAGTACATCCAGTGGGCCGCATGGCGCTTTCCCACCGGCGCGACTTACACCTGCGTATGCCTCTTCATGGCGTCGTGGATCGGACGCTACTTCCAGTGGCACGTCGCCGAGGGCTATCCGATGAATTTCATCTGGCCGATCTCGACGATCCCCGCCGCGATCATCCTCGACTGGTTGCTGATGAGAACGAAGAGCTTCGTGCTGACATCGCTCTTCGGCGGCGGCATCTGGGCGCTGCTGGTGTGGAGTTTCAATTATATCCCGCTCGCTCCGTTCCTGCAGCCGATGCAATTCATGCATCACATTCTGACCGTCTCCGACGTTCAGGGCATCATCTATATCCGGACCCAGACGCCCGAATATATGCGGCACATCGAGCGCGGCGCGCTGCGCAGCTTCCTCGGCGAGACGCAGTACGTGTCGCTGCTCTTCGGCGGCACGCTGGCGATGCTGGGTTACTGGATCGGCCAGTTCATCGGGCGCTATCTCGCCGTGTGGCCGATCGGCCGATACATCAAAACCGTCTAAACGGCATGCGGGAGCAGCAGTAATGCGCACCACTTTTCGCGCCGTCATCGTCGCGCTCGTCGCGACGGCGCTCTGCTCTGCGCGCGCCTGGGCGCACGGCGGCATTGCGGGCCCCGACGAGCTTGGACCGCCGGTGATCACGTCGGCGGTGCTCGGAATCGGCGGCTACTGGCTGATGCAGCTGTGGCCGTCGCGCCGGCGCAAGGCCTTCAACAATAAGAAACAGCGCAGGCCGCTGCGCGGCGCGATGAAGTAGGGGACCTGTCGGGGATTTGCTACTGGGGACTTGCGAGCGGCGTTGTACGCCGCACGGGGAGACAAAATGCGAAGGCGATTTTCGGCTGTTCTGGCGGCGGCGCTCTTCCTGCTGACCGCGGGCTACGCGCCGCGCGCGTTCGCGCACGGCGAAGCAGCCGACGAACCATTCCTGAAGGACCTTACCGTCGCATTTTACAACGTTCACATCTCTCCCACCACGATCAAGGTCGGCGATCCAGTCACCATCACCGGTGCCGTGAAGATTCTCGAAACCTGGCCCTACACGCTCGACCCGCCCCAGACCGCCTACATCACCCCCGTCGTTCCCGGTCCGGTGTTCGCGATGGTTGATCGCGAGATCAATGGGACCACCGCTCCGGGCTCGATCCTCGTCGACAAGGGCGCGACTTATCATTTCAAGATGGTGATGCGCGGCCGCACTCCCGGCGAATGGCACGTGCATCCCGGAATCGCGATCCAGGGCACGGGCACGCTGATTGGTCCGGGCGAGTGGGTCAAAGTCGAACCGGCGGCCGAGCCGTTCAAGATGGACGTGACGCTGCTCACCGGCGAGACCGTCAACCTCGAGCATTACGGCGGAAGCTTCGTATGGTGGTGGTCATTCGCCGGATTCATCATCGGGATGATCTGGATGGTGTACTGGACGGTTCCCAAGCGCACTGTCACCCGTCTAGCGGTGACCACGCAAATTCCGGTCAATGACGACGCTCCCGACATCGGGCTCATCACGCCGCGCGACCATATGTGGATGGATCTGCTGGCTGCCGCGACGGTCGCGATGCTGATCGTCGGCTGGATTTACATGGCGGTAAAGTTTCCGGTACGGCTGCCACAGCAGACCGTGCGCTTTGCGCCCGAGGTCATCGATCCGACGACCCATTCAGCGCAGGTAATGAGTTCGCATTCGAGCTACGACGAAAATACCGACACGCTAACGATCGATCTCGCGATCAAAAACAACGGCAGCGCTCCGCTGAGCGTCAAACAGTACATCATGGCGATGGCGACGTTCGTCAACGGCGGTCCGGACGAACAGGCAAAAGCCGGGCCGGCGCATTACGTCGGACAGATGAAGGTCGAACCCGATGCGCCCATCGAGCCGGGACAGACCGCGAAGGTGCAATTGAAGATCTCAAGTCCGCTGTTCGATGAAGAACGGCTGATCCCGCTCCACGATCCTCAGGAGCGTATCGCGGGATTGCTGCGTTTTGCCGATCCGCAGGGCCACGAGGACCTGGTGACGATGAAGACCGACCTGGTGCCGACCGAATTTCGTCCGCAATACCTGCCGTAGCCGTCGAACGGGAAGCCAAATGAAGATCAAGCGACGGGAGTTCCTGCGGAAAAGCGCGATAGTGGTGGCGGGCGTGTCGGCGGCCGCCGCCGCAGGCGTCGCGGTCCCCGCGCTCGCCGCCGACTGGACCGCGAAACTTAAAACGCTTACCGCGCATGAGGCCGGAACGCTGCTCAAGATGGCGCGGCAGATCTTTCCGCACGACCGACTCGACGACAGTTGCTACATCAAGGTGGTCGAGGACCTCGACGTCGAAGCGTCGGGCAAGCCCGCCACCGCGAAGATGTTGAGCGCGGGAGTAGCCAATCTCGATCGCTCGGCGAAAGGGAATTTCGCCGCCGAACCCGCGCAGGAGCAAACCGCTGCGCTCGAGAAAATTCAGCACACGCCGTTCTTCGAGAAGGTTCGCAGCGTCGAGTTGGTTTCGCTGTATAACAATCAGGAGGTCTGGAAAGTCTTCGGTTACCAGGGCGCCTCCTACCCGTTCGGCGGCTACCTCCATCATGGCTTCAACGACCTGAACTGGCTGCCCGATCCGCCCGAAGCGGCAAGCCCGAAACCAGGCTGAGCAAAGGGACGTGTCGTGAGTCGATTCGATCTCAAAGACGATTCGGTGGTAGTCGTCATCGGCTCGGGCGCGGGCGGCGCGACGCTCGCGAACGAGCTCTGCCACAAGGGTTTCAAGGTCGTGCTGCTCGAGGCGGGGCAGCGGCAGTCATCGCAAACCTTCCGCAACGACGAATGGTTCGCGTTCAAACAGCTCGCATGGCTCGACAAGCGCACTGCCTCGGGCACCTGGCGGGTGGCAAGGGACTTTCCCAATCTGCCGGCGTGGACCTGCAAGACGGTCGGCGGGACGACCACGCACTGGGCGGGCGCCTCGCTGCGCTTCCAGGAGCACGAGTTCAAGACCCGGACTGCCTATTCCAGCGTGACTGGCGCGAACCTTCTCGACTGGCCGTTAAGTCTCGCCGAGCTGGCGCCGTACTACGCGCGGGCCGAAGACAAGATGGGCGTCACGCGGACCAATGACATTCCCGGATTGCCCGGGAACAACAACTTCAAGGTGATGTACAACGGCGCGACGCGCGTCGGGTACAAGACCGTGCACACCGGGCACATGGCGATTAACAGCCGGCCGCGCGATCGCCGGGCCTCCTGCTGGCAGCTCGGATTCTGTTTCCAGGGCTGCAAGTCGGGAGCGAAGTGGTCCACGCTGTATACGGAAATCCCCAAGGCCGAGGCCACGGGCAAACTCGATCTGCGGCCGGAGTCGCACGCGCTCCAGATTCAACACGAGGCGAGCGGCAAGGCGACCGGCGTGCTCTACGCCGACAAGGATGGCAAGCACGTTTCGCAGAAGGCGCGGATCGTGTGCGTCGCCTGCAACTCGATCGAAAGCCCGCGGCTCCTGCTCAATTCCGCGACGTCCGCCTTTCCGCACGGGCTCGCGAATTCCTCGGGCCAGGTCGGCAAGAACTATATGCGGCACACGACCGGGTCGGTTTACGCCATCTTCGACAAGCCCGTGCATATGTATCGCGGCACGGTGATGGCCGGAATCATCACCGACGAAGCCGGGTTGAATACCAAGCGCGGGTTCGCCGGCGGGTTCGAGATGGAAACCGTCTCGCTCGGGTTGCCGTTCGCGGCGGCGTTTCTCGATCCGGGAGCGTGGGGGCGCGACTACACCAGCATCCTCGAGCAGTTTCCCAACATGGCCGGGATGTGGATCGTCGGCGAGGACATGCCGCAGGAGACCAACGCCGTGACGCTCCATCCGACCGAGAAGGATCAGTGGGGCCTGCCGATTCCCAACGTGCACTACGACGATCATCCGAACGACGTCGCGATGCGCAACTACGGGTACAAGCAGGGCGCCGCGGTTTACAATGCGGTCGGCGCGATCAAAACGATCGAGGTGCCTCCGTATCCGTCCACGCATAACATGGGCACCTGCCGGATGAGCGAGCGTCCCGCCGACGGCGTATGCAACAAGTGGGGCCAGACCCACGAAGTGAAGAATCTTTTCATTTCCGACGGCAGCCAGTTCACGACCAGCGGAGGCGAAAATCCGACGCTCACGATCGTGACCCTGGCGATCAGGCAAGCCGATCATATTGCCGCCGAGAGCGCGAAGCGGAACCTCTAAGCGGAACCTCTGGATGATGCGGCGTTCGTTTGGCCGGCGAGGATTGCAGAGGGCGGCCTGGATAGTATCGGCCGCGATAATCGCGTTCGCGTTTGCGCCCGCGGCGCGGGCCGAACGAGGCAAGGCCGCGCCCCAAACGCAGCCCGGCCTCGCCGACGGGCTGCCAAAGATAAGCCTCACGGATCAGAATGGCAGAGCGGTCTCGCTTTCGTCGTTGAAGGGCAAGCCCGCGCTCGTCGCCTTCATCCATACGCAATGCGAAGGCCCCTGCCAGCTGATTACCGCCAACATGAAGCAGGTCGCGCGCTCGCTCGGAGCCGGGTTCAATTCTGAAGTCACGATGGTCTCGATCACGACCGAGCCCGGCGAGGACGGGTCGCCCGAACTCCTTGCCTATGCCAAGGCGCAAGGCGTGGATTCGGACGGATGGGTGTTTCTGACCGGCGCGCAGGCGGACATCCGCCGCCTCCTCGCGCTTTACGGAGTGGCGGCGGAGGAAAAGAAGTCTGACCACGTTCTTGAACTGTTCCTGCTAAGCCCCGACGGCGCCGGGATGCGCCGCTATAGCGGGGTTACCGCCCGTCCCGAGGCGATTGCGTCGGACATCAGGAAAGCCGCTTCGCTTCATTAGCTCTCGCGCCTGAAACAAATCGCCGCCATTCGGCGTTTCAATTGCTGTGCGGGCTGTGAAAAGATATTTGCTACGTTCGTGCGCCGGTCGATCGGGCATGATCTTGGGGATGGAATCAGGCAGGGGCGCGACCCCGGGTAGAATGCGACGCGGCCGAATTGCGGCGGCGGCGCTCTGTCTTGCCGCGATGCTGCTTGACGGGGCCGCGCCGGCGGCTGCGCAGCAGGGCGGATTCGGCGCGCCTGCCCCGCAAGACCGTCACCAGGGCGATTCGGTGCTCGAAGTGCCTTTGGCGCCGGCAAGCCAGGGCGGCGCAGAAGGGGCGACGACGGCGCCGCTCGCGCCGCAACAGGGTCCCGAGCTGGAAGTTCCGTCGCAGGCGCTCCGCGGCCAGAGCGGCTACGAGCAGCTGACCGTAACCGTCACCGACCAGAGCGGCCGCTACGTCACCGGCCTGCAGAAGGGCGATTTCCGCATCTACGTCGACGGCATCCAGCGTCCGCTCGAATTTTTGCGCCGCGACACCAACACACCGGTGTCAGTCGGTATCCTGGTGGATACCTCGGGCAGCATGGAGCCCAAGATTCCGCAGGCCAGGGCCGCGATCGCGCAGTTCATCCGCGATCTCAATCCGAACGACGATATTTTTCTGTACGCATTCTCCGACCAGGAATTCCTGCTCCAGCCCTTCACCACCAATCACGACCTCGTGATGCGCCGGCTCGGCCTGCTCCACGCCTACGGCGATACCGCGATTTTCGACACGTTGATGGACGCGCTCCGCATGATCGCCCGCGGCCGTTACGACAAGAAGGCGCTGCTCGTCGTCACCGACGGGATGGACAACGCGAGCCGCGCCACGCTCCCCGAGGTCGTGCGGCGCGCGCGGCGGATGGGCGTGCTGATCTATTCGATCGGAATCGGCGATCCCAACTCGAGCAAGATCGGCTTCGGCGTGGGTTCGCTGCTGTTCGGCGGCAATCGCGATCATGTGGACGCCGGGATGCTACGCGAGCTGTCCACCGAGAGCGGCGCGCGCACCTTCCTGCTCGGCGAAGTCGGCGACGGCGAGCCGCTGCGGCAGGATTGCGTGGCGATCAGCAACGAGCTGCGCGAGCAATACACCGCGGGCTTCGTCGTGCCCGATCCGACGATGCCGGGTTACCGGAGCCTGCGTGTGGACGTTCCGGGAAGGCCCGAGCTTGCGGTGCGCGCGCGCAAGGGCGTGACCGTCGGCACCGATGCGCCGCCAGCCTACGCGGGCGCGCCCAATCCATAGCGCCTTCGGCGCCTCACCGCGTCGCGCCGCGGCTCGCGCGCGTCAGTTACCCGACGTTGCGGGCGATCTTTTCACCCGGCGAAGCTTGATCACCATACGAAACGGGCGGGTCGGATCCTTGCGCGCAAACCACGGGCCCGCCGTCGCCGCGACTTCTCCGACGTAGATATCGCCGTCGCGGCCCACCGCGATTCCGTGCGGCGCGATCATCTGATCCGGAGCCTCGCCCTGCGCATTATCCAGAAGGCTCGCACGCAAGGTTCCGTCGAGCGAATATATACTCACCCGCGGACCGTAGCCGGGATGGTTCTGGATTTTCCACAGCTCCGGCGCGAGCTGACACCACCATGAACTGGAGAGCTCGCCGATATAGCACAACTGCGAATCGCGCGTGTCGATATACATCGCGCACGGGCGCGCCATATTGGTCCAGATGTCCTGCAGCTTGCCGTTCGGCGCGAATACCTGGACGCGCTGATTTTCGCGGTCGGCGACATATACGTAGCCGTCGCGATCGGTGCAGATGTTGTGCGGCAAGCTGAATTGCCCCGGCCGGTTGCCCGGCTCGCCCCACGAGTACAGCAAGCGCCCGTCCGGCGTGTACTTGTGGACCTTGGCGTTGCCGTAGCCGTCGGATACGAAAAGCTCGCCGGTGCGCGGATGAATCGCGACATGCGTGCAGCGGCATAGCGGCATCCCGCTCATTCCCGCAGCGGGTTTGCCGCTGGTCCCGAGCGTCAGCAGAATCTTGCCCTCGGCCGTGCACTTCCTGACCGTGTGATCGAGATTGTCCGTCAGCCACACGGAGTCGTCGGGACCGACCGTGACGGCGTGGGCGTTGGGGAAGGCTTTCTTGTCGCCCCAGGATCGAAGGAATTCGCCATTCTTGTCGAGCACCACGACGGGCCGCTCGCCGCGATTGAAGAGATAGACGTTTTCCCGCGAATCGATACCCACGCCCGCGACGTCGAAGGTTCCGTCAATCCCCGTGGCACGCGACATCCCCCATCCATCGACGATCTCGTAGGTATATTCGTCGTTGCCGGTTCGTATCGGCATCTCGCATCACCTCGGGGGCCGCGTGGCTCGCCGGCGAGAAGTCAGGCGGGACGTCAAAAGGCTTGCTCTCCAGCGCGGATCCGCCGTCATCGTTTTCCACCGACAGTCCCATGCGGGTCACCCCGCCGGACGTTCCCGCCGACCTGAAGCCGCGGCGTTGGAGGAAGCGCATCACTCCCCGGTTCGACGCGAGCACGCTCGCCTCCAGGCGGCTTACGTGCTGGTAGCGCGCGATCCCGGTCAGGCATTCCAGCATGAGTCCACCGATGCCTCGGCGCTGCCAGGCATCGATGACGCTGAGCCCCAGCTCGGCCACAGACCGGCCCTCCTCCAATGCCACGTAACGGCCGTCGCTTACAATGAGGTCCGGCACTACCTCGCCGCCGGCGCGCGTCGCCACGAGGGCGACATGGCGGAAAAAATCAGGTTCGGTGAAGTAGCGCAGCTCATGAGCGGTGAGCCCGTTCTTGATTCCGAAGAATCGATTGTAACGCGAATCGGAACCCAGTCCGTCGAAGTGACGCGCAAGCAGTTGTTTGTCATCCGAACGAATCGCGCGAATCCGCATCGGCGTACCGTCGTGCAGAATCCTATCCGCGAAGTATTGCGACAGATCGCTGGACATCCACATGCTCCCCTCCTCTGATGCTGTAAAGAAGACGCGCAGCCTGAGGTTCACGGACCTATCGGCCTTCAGACTCCTTCGCAAATGATGAAGCCTTTGGCCATTCGCGAAAACGCCGCGCCCGTTTCGCGAGCGAATTCAAGTGTTCACTAAGGAAAGCACCATCTGTGCCATCGTTTGTGCGCCGATATGCGGTCGTGAGTGCGCCAAAGAAGGACATTTGTGCCCATTCGATGTGCGCGCGCCTCTGGCGTGAGCAGGCAGACTCTTGAGGATCTGCGACTCAGCGAGCGACTAGCCGGATTTTGGGCTGAACCACTTCAGCATCTCCGTTCCCCACGCCATCGCGGCGTCGGTGAATCCCGGAAAGAGCGCCGCGACTTTCTCGGCGAGGGCCGCTCCGGGCGGCACATCGACTTCGAGCAGTCCCATCGCGATCGCCGCGATCACCGCCCACGTGACCCATCGCGGCGGCATCGCGAGGAGTCCCGGCGCCAACTCGTCCTGGCCGCTCTCGCCTTGCCGGATCATCGGCGTATCGACGACTCCCGGCATTATCAGGGACACGGTAATTCCGCTGCCGTACAACTCCACGCGGAGCGCTTCGGTCAGACCTACTACCGCAAACTTGGTGGCGCAGTATCCGCCGAGCAGCGGCACTCCGCGGCGGCCGGCGAGCGACGCAATGTTGACGATGTTCCCGCGCGCTCGCGCGCGCATCGGCGGAGTTACGGCCTGGATCGTGTGCAAGGTGCCATGGAGATTCACTTCCATCATCCGCTGAAGGTCGGCGGGCTTCATGGTCTCGACACTTCCCTGGATCAGAACGCCGGCCGAGTTCACCAGAATATCGACCGCGCCGAACGCTTCGAGCATGCGGTCCACGGACGCGAGAACTTCGTCCGGGTGGGTTACGTCGGCGCCGAGCGCCAGCGCCTCGCCGCCGCCAGCCTCGATTTCCCGCTTGAGTTGATCGAGATGCGCGGTGCGTCTGGCCAGCAGCGCTACTCGCGCACCCATGCGGCTCAGCCCGAGCGCGACGTCGCGTCCGATACCGCTCGAGGCGCCCGTTATGAGCGCGCTGCGATCGCGGAAAAAGCTGCCGGCCGCCATGGCTGGAATCCCGATGTGCAAGAGCTATGCGGTCACGTGATCGCTCAACCCTTCGAGGTCGTGGCTCATGATTAGAAGGTCGCGCGGCCGGCCCGTGCGATCGACGACCCAGTCCTGCAGCAGCGCTTCGACGCTGAAGCCTATCTTCTCGAACGCGGCGCGCGCGCCGGCCTGATCGGGCGTCATCATCGCGGCCATCTTCTTGAGCCCGCGTGCTTGTCCGAGCCGGAAGATCTGCACGCTCAGTTGACGGCCGAGGCCGGAACCGCGGTACGGGAGGCCGACCTGGACGCGAATTTCGCCGACTCTGCGTGTCCATCGCGCCTGCTCGAGATGGAGACTGGCGTAGCCGGCCATCTCGGCGTCAACTTCCGCGAGCACGGTCACGGTCGCACCCTTCTCGATATTTCCGATCCACTCGTCCACCAGCGGGGGCTCGGTGATGTCCGTACGCAGGAAGAGCAGGTCATCCGGTGGGAGGGACCGCGCAAAGCCGAGAACTTTCTCCTTGTCCGCCGCCTGCATCAGCCTGAACGAGACCGGCCGGCCGTCGGAGAGCTTCAATTCCCTGGGATAGCCGGAATTTTTGCCGCTGCTCTGTTTTGCCATCGGTTTAACTCCCTTACGGAGCGACGCCATCAAAATCGGTGATTGCGGAAAAAACTTATCAAAGCTGTAACGCTTTTGTGGAACGCTCCGCGCGCCTTCGCCGGGATGATTGAATTTGACGGAAAGCGTCGAATGGCGCATCGTTGAATGCCTGCGACGAATCAGGACCGGGGGCGTCCGGAGATGGCCGAGGGAAGCAAACTTGCACGCCGCCTGAGCACCCAGGACGCTTCCTTTCTCTACAACGAGACGGCCAACGGCCCACTCCATATCGGCATCCTCCAAACCTTCGACGGCGAGATCGAGCCCGAGCGGCTGATCGAGCATTTCGCGCGCCGCGCCCATCTTTTGCCGCGGTTCCGTCAGCGCGTGGTGTTTGCGCCGTTCAATCTTGCGCACGCGACGCTGGAAGACGATCCGGATTTCGCGCCGGCCAACCATATCAGGCATCACGTGCTGCCGCGCCGTTTCACTGACGCGGAGATGACCAGAGCGGCGATCCTTGTCAACGAAACCATGCTCGATCGCAACCGTCCGCTCTGGGAGTTGCATCTGTTCGAAGGTCTCGAGGGCGGACGCTCGGCGCTGCTATGGAAAATCCATCACTCGATCGTTGACGGCGTCTCGGCGCTGCAGGTGATCTCGGCCGCGATGGATCTGCGGCCCGACGCTCCCGCGCCCCCGCCCGAGGAGCCGCCGTGGTCGCCGCAAAAACTCCCCGGCACTTCGAAGTCGCTGCTCGACGCGGCGTCGACGCTCGTGCGCAGCCGCCTCGATGAGATGAGCGAGGCCGGACGACTCCTTAGCTCGCCGGCCGACCTGGCCGAGCGGAGCGCCGCGATGGCCGCTGCGGCTCGGCAGATGCTCCAGATGATGTCGCGGCCGATCGTCGCCGCGCCTTGGAACGCAGGCCTGGTCGGCCACTCGCGTTCGCTCGCATATCTGGGGGTCTCCTTCGGCGACCTGCGGGCGATCCGCGGCTCTCTTGGAGGGACGGTCAACGACGTCGTGCTGACCATTTTGAGCGAAGGCGCGGCGCGCTACCTCAAGCATCACAAAGTCGCGTCCCAAGGCTTCCCGCTGCGTATCGGATGCCCGGTCAACGTGCGGCGCGAAAGCGAATCCGGCGCGATGGGTAACCGGGTCTCGATGATGTTTCCCGAGCTTGGGGCGGCGCCGATGGATTCGATCGAACGCTATCAATCGGTGGTGCGCGAGACCGAGCGCATCAAGGCCGCGCGCGAGCCGCAGGGGATGGACCTGCTGGTGGCGACTGCCGACGCGGTCGCGCCGAGCCTTCAGGAGCTGAGCTCGCGCATGGCCGCCACAGCGCTCGAGGCCGCGACGCGGCTCTCCAAGATGAGTGGCGGGATCGCGCGGGTAATCGCGAGCGCGCCGGCGGGGATCAATTTCGTCGCCACCAACGTGCCCGGGCCGCAGGTTGCGCTGTATCTCGCGGGGCGGAGGATGTGCGATTTCGTCGGCCTCGTTCCGCTCGCGGGCACGCTCGGATACGGCGTCGCGATTGTCAGCTACAACCAGAGGCTGTTCTTTGGGCTCATGGCCGAGCCGCGGATGATGCCCGATGTGGAATTCATGAAATCGTGCATCGCGGACTCGTTCGAAGAACTAAAGACGGCCGCGCTAAAAGCCGCGCCCGCTGAAGAGCGGCTGGCGCAAGCGGCCGAACAGGTGATGAAACGCGATTCGGCGGTGGCGTAGCCGCGCCGCCGGCTGGCCGCTGGTAAAGGCGCAAGCATTCGACCGGGCGTTGCAGAGGAGCGCAGCCTTCAAGGTAGTCCTGGAGAGAGTCGCAAGCTCCCGCTTAACAGACTTCCGGCGCCGCCGGCCTGAGCGCGCCGCATGTGTCAAGAGGAGATGAGCATGGGACAGCCACAAAGCGACGGCGAGATAGCTTCGCTGTACCAGGCGCTGGGGGCGGAGGTGCAGGAAGTCCTGCACAAGGCGATGGTGGGCGTCGATCGCGCCGAGCTTAAAGCCGCTGCCTGGAAGGCTTACGATGCGTGGGTCCGCGCGGCGCACGCTTCGATCGAGAAGACGGTCGCGACGCCGGCGGTCGGCGACGCAGCCGCCGGCGTGCTCAACGTCTTCCTGCGCGCGGCGCAGGTCGGCAACTCGCTCGTCGGTTCGCTGTTTGCACCGCTGTGGCCGCTGGTCGGATTGACCCCGCTTACCGAGACGCAGGCGCTGTTCGACCGAATCGAGAGTCTGCGGCGCGAGGTGCGCCAGTTCACCGCACCGGGCATGCCGAAACCGATCGCTCCTGTGGCGGCGCCGCGCGTTGCCGCGCCGCGCGGCCGGCGCAGCCACAATGGAAACGTCGCCGCCGACAGGAAGCCGGCTCCGCTCGGCCGCTGATCCCGGCAACTAAACGGGACGGCGCCGCACGCGCGCCGCGGGGAGGAAATCGCGATGTCGCTGATAACCGAACTTCCGATGTACTGGCTGGACGGCGCCGTGCGCGCCCTCGACGGCAGACGCCGCGGACTGAGCGACCATTACCCACTCAGCGAGGATCCGCCGGGAGTGACGCCCTACGAGGTTGTTTACGAAGGCGGGAAAGTCAGGCTGAGGCGCTACGCGGCGCAGGGCAAGGCGCATCGCACGCCGCTCGTCTTCGTTTACGCGCTGATCAAGCGGCCCTTCATCCTTGACATCTATCCCGGGCGCAGCGTGATGGGGAACCTGACGCGGCAGGGCTTCGACGTTTATCTGGTCGAATGGATTCCGCCATCGCGCGCCGACAGCTGGCGCGGCTTCGACGCGTATGTGAACCAGGACCTGGGCGATACCGTGCGCGCGGTCAAAAATCTGACCGGTGCGCCAGAAGTCAGCATGTTCGGCTACTGTTTCGGCGGGCTGCTGGCGCTGCTGTACGCGGCGCTCCATCCCGATGACCTCAAAAACCTGATCACCCTGACTACTCCCTTCGACACCGCGGTAGAGGGCAATCCGCTCTACAACCTCGAGAACTGCTTCAGCGGGCATACGGCCGATCTGATTACGTCCGTTTACGGCAACTGCCCCGCGTGGTTCATCAGAGGTCTGTTTACCGCGACCGCCGTGGTCCATCACGCGATCGACAAGTACGTCGGGCTCTACCGCAACAGGGAGAAGGAGGACTACGCGGAATTCTTCGATCTGTTCGAGCGATGGATGTCCGGGGACGTCCCGCTTGCCGGGCGGATTTTCCGCGAGATGTCGCGGGAGATTTTTCAGAAGAACCTGCTGAAGCAGGGCGAGTTCAGCGTCGGCGGCGAGCGCGTCGAGCTCGCGAACATCGTCTGCCCGCTGCTCAACGCCATCGGCGAGCTTGACGACGTGGTATTCCCCGCCTCCAGCCTGCCGCTGATCGATTTCGTCGGCAGCGAAGACAAGCGCAACCTGACCTTCCCTGCGGGACATGTCGGGATGATAGTGAGCGGCGCAGCGCAGAAACACTTTTGGCCCGCAGTCGGCGCGTGGCTCGCGGAGCGCGATTGACGCGGCGGTGGTTTCCGGAGCCGCTTGGGTCTAGAGCAGCGCGCGGCGCATGTCGCCGAGGATCGCGCTTAGGTAGCTGACGAAACGCGCCGCGAGCGCGCCGTCGATCACGCGATGGTCGTAAGCCAGCGAGAACGGCAGCATCAGCCGCGGCACGAAAGCGCCGTCGCGCCATACCGGCCTGGTCGCCAGGCGCGATAGCCCGAGAATAGCCACTTCGGGGGCGTTGATAATCGGCGTGAACGCGGTTCCTCCGATTCCGCCGAGGCTGGACACGGTAAAGCATCCGCCCTGGATGTCGGCCATCTTGAGCTTGCCCTCGCGTGCGGCCTGCGCGAGCGCGGCGGTCTCGCGCGCGATCTGCAGCACGCCTTTTTTATCGACGTCGCGGACCACCGGCACCACCAGGCCCTCGGGAGTGTCGGCGGCAAAGCCGAAATGGAAATACTTCCTGAGGATGAGGTTGTCGCCGTCGAGCGACGAGTTGAATTCCGGATACTCGGTCAGGGCGCGGACCAGCGCCTTGAGCACGAAGGCGAGCATCGTGATGCGAACGCCGTCCCTGGCGTGCGCATCGCCGAGTTCGTGACGGAGCGCCTCGAGGTCGGTCACGTCGGCCTCGTCGAACTGGGTGACGTGAGGAATCATCACCCAGTTGCGCGCGAGGTTGGCCTTCGAGAGGCGGCGGATGCGCGAGAGCGGGCGGGTCGCGATCTCGCCGAATTTGGCGAAGTCAACCTTCGGCCACGGCGCCAGGTCGAGCGCGCCGCTCCCCCCGCCCGCGCGCGGGGGCGCGGCGAGCGCGGCTTTGACGAAGCTCTGCACGTCGGCGCGAAAGATCCGCCCCTTCAATCCGGTGCCCTTGACGCTGCCCAGGTCAACTCCGAGTTCGCGCGCGAACTTGCGCACGGCCGGGCTCGCGTGCGGCTTGTGTCCGGATTCGCTCTCAGGCGATACGGCCAGCGCTAATGCCGCCGGGGTGCTCGAGGAGCCGTCAGGCGCAGCTACGGCGCCCGGGGCCGATGGCGGCGGCTCGGGTGCTGGAGCAGCGGCGGCCGCGGGCGCCGGGGTCGATCCGGGACTTGCCGCGGCCGGCGCCGCCGCTTTGCCGTTGGGAGCGGCAGCCTTGCCGGCGGATTCAGCGGCTTTGCCGTCGGGCGCCAGCGCACTCTCGATCACGACGATGGGCGATCCTTCGGAAACCTTGTCGCCGACCTTGACCCTGATTTCCTTGACGATGCCGGCCTCGGTGGACGGCACTTCCATCGAGGCCTTGTCGGATTCGATGGTGATGAGCGAGTCGTCGACGCGCACCGGGTCACCCGGCTTGACCATCACCTCGATGACTTCGACGTCTTTGAATTCGCCGATGTCGGGAATCTTGATATCGACCAGCGAGCCCATCGCATCACACCGTCGCAGGATTCGGCTTTTCCGGATCGATTTCGTACTTCTTGATCGCGGCCGCGACCCGGGAAGCGGGTATTTCTTCGTCGTCGGCGAGCGAGTGCAGCGCGGCGATCGTGATGTGGTAGCGATCGATCTCGAAGAAGCTGCGCAGGCGCGCGCGATAGTCGCTGCGGCCGAAGCCGTCGGTGCCCAGAACGCGATAGCGCCGCGGAATGTAGGGGCGAATCTGATCGGCGAAAGTGCGGATATAGTCGGTCGCCGCGACCACCGGTCCGGGATGGTCGGCGAGGCAGGTTTCGACGTAGCTGAGCCGCTGCGGCTCGGTGGGATGCAACATGTTCCAGCGTTCGACGTCGATTCCGTCGCGCCTTAACTGGGTGAAGCTCGGCACGCTCCAGACGTCGGCCGCGACGCCGAAGTCGTCGCGCAGCAGGTCGGCCGCCGCAATGGCCTCGCGCAGGATGGTCCCCGAGCCCAGCAGCTGCACCCGCGGCACCTTGCCGTTGGCGCCGCTGTTGATTAGCGGGTACATGCCCTTGAGGATCCCGTCCTCCACTCCCTCGGGCATCGGCGGATGGACGTAATTCTCGTTCATCAGGGTGATGTAGTAGAACACGTCCTCCTGCTCGGCGAGCATCCGCCGCATGCCGTCGTGGATGATCACCGCAAGCTCGTAGGCGAAGGTCGGATCGTAGGCGACGCAATTGGGGATGACCGAGGCCAGAACGTGGCTATGGCCGTCGGCGTGCTGGAGACCTTCGCCGTTGAGCGTGGTGCGGCCGGAAGTTCCGCCGAGCAGAAAGCCGCGGCATCGCGAATCGCCCGCGGCCCATGCGAGATCGCCCACGCGCTGGAATCCGAACATCGAATAGAAGATGAAGAAGGGGATCATCGGCAGGTTGTGGGTGCTGTATGAGGTCGCGGCGGCGATCCACGACGACATCGCGCCCTCCTCGTTGATTCCCTCCTGCAGGATCTGGCCGTGCTGGTATTCGCGATAGAACATCAGCTGACCGGAGTCCTCGGGCTTGTAGAGCTGGCCGACCTGCGAAAAAATTCCGAGCTGGCGGAACATCCCCTCCATGCCGAAAGTGCGCGATTCGTCAGGAACGATCGGCACCACGCGGTTGCCGATGTTCTTGTCGCGCACCAGCGCGGAGAGAATCCGCACGAACGACATCGTGGTCGAGACCTCGCGGTCGCCGGTGCCTTTGAGCTGCGATTCGAACGCCAGTAACGGCGGAACCTGGAGTGGCTCCGACTTACGCCGGCGCTGCGGCAGGCTGCCGCCGAGCGCCTTGCGGCGCTCGCGCAGATATTGGATTTCCACGCCGTCATCGGCCAGCCGATGAAGCGGCACCTCGGCGATCTGATCGTCGGAAACCGGAATTTTGAAGCGATCGCGAAAGGCCTTGAGCTCCTCGAGGCCCATCTTCTTTTGCTGATGGGTGATGTTCATGCCCTCGCCGGCCGCGCCCATCCCGTAGCCCTTGATGGTCTTGGCCAGGATGACGGTCGGCTGGTCGCGATGGCCGACCGCCGCGGCGTAGGCGGTGTAAACCTTGATCGGGTCGTGGCCGCCGCGGCGCAGCTGCCAGACTTCCTCGTCGGTCATGCCGGAAACCATCTCACGCAGCTCGGGATACTTGGCGAAGAATTCCTTGCGCACGTAAGCGCCATCGCGCGACTTGAAGGCCTGGTATTCGCCGTCGACGCATTCCTCCATGCGCTTGCGCAAAAGTCCGAGCTTGTCGCGCGCGAGCAGTGCGTCCCAGTTGCTGCCC
>DASXMQ010000128.1:0-6402 GCA_036495625.1 Binataceae bacterium (SeqCode)
CTATGGGATTTACTATTCGCTCAACTTCCTCTTCGGGCTCGAGGAAGACCATCCGCAGATCTTCGACGACACTCTCGCCTTCCTGCACGAGGTCAAGGCGCCCGAGGCGTTTTTCAACACGGTCACGCCGCGCAAGGGGACACCGATGCGCACCAAGCTGGAGCAGGAAGGCCGCGTGATCATCCCCGACGCCGACATGTACACGAACAACTTCCGCTGCATGTTCGTGCCCAACAAACTGTCGCCGCAACAGGTCGAAGAGGGCGTCTGGCGCTGCACAAAGGAGTTCTACTCGTTCAAGTCGATGTTCAAGCGGCTGCTGATGCCGCCGGGCAAGTTCACCTGGCAGGGGCTAACCGAGAACATGCTCTTCTGGTACGGCGCGAAGCGGCAGATCGACCCGGTCGATTACTACTAGACAACCCGGCTCCCTCCCCCTCAGGTGGGGGAAGGAATCCTGAAGACTAAGAGATTCTAAGGATACAACAGACCCGTGCTCGCAAGGTTGGGCGGAAAATGTGCGATCAGGAACGCGCCATAGACCGCAATCGATAGCGCGACCGAGGCGAGCACCCATACGCTTAGCCGATCGAGCCGCGGCTGCCATCCGGCGGTGGGCGGCGGCTGAACGGTCGCAGTGAACGGCAGGTCGCCCGGCTGGGTCTTCCTGCCGGCAACGACCGTCATCACCACGATCACGAAGAACAGCATCATGCTCGCGAACATCAGCGACCCGCCGATCGCGCTCATGACTCCGGGAATCTTCCATTCGGGCATCCAGTAGGAGGCGTTCGCGGTGATGTACGTGCTCGAGGTCGCGGGACGCCGCCGGGGCGAACCACGCCGCGATTCTCTGACGCCTTCGCCCGTCCTTATATCAGAAACTACGCCGGAACTGGCGAAAACACCGCGTTGTCGATAAGTCGCGTTTTGCCTACGCGCGCCGCAATCGCGAGCACCACTGGCCGGTCGATCTGCGAAATCTCCGCGAGCGACTCGGAATCGACCGCCTCGATGTACTCGATCCCGAGCTCGGGCGTTGCGCTCAGAACCGCGCACGCGGTGCGCACCAGCACCCGCGGATCGCGAGCGCCGGCGGCGAACTCGCGGCGCGCCGCCTCGAGCGCCGCGCTCAGACTGAGCCCGCGCTTGCGCTCCTCGAGCGAGAGATAGGCGTTGCGCGAGCTCATCGCGAGTCCGTCGGCCTCGCGCACGGTCGGCATCGGAACGATCTCGAGATCGAAATTGAGGTCCTTGACCATCCGCTGGATCGCGCGCAACTGCTGAAAATCCTTCTCGCCGAACATCGCGTAGTGAGGCTTGACGATGTTGAACAGCTTGGCGACCACCGTGGTAACGCCGCGGAAGTGGCCCGGGCGATGCGCTCCGCAAAGTCCCCTGGTGATTTCCACCGCCTCGACCCAGGTCTGCGCGCCCGCCGGATACATCGCCTCGGGCTCCGGCGCAAAGACCAGGTCCACCGGCACGTCCTTCATCATTTCGCAGTCGCGCTCGAACGCCCGCGGATAGCGCCCGAAATCCTCGTTGGGCGCGAACTGGGTAGGGTTGACGAAAATCGACGCCACCACCACCTCGGCGCGGCGCCGGCCCTCGCGCATCAGGCTGAGATGCCCTTCGTGGAGAAACCCCATCGTGGGTATGAAAGCGATGCGCTTACCCGCCCGGCGAATCGCGTCGGAGCGGCACTGCATTTCGGCTGGGGTGGTGACGACTTTCACGTTCGATTTCCTTTCCGGCCCCGAAAGCCGCCAACGCCGCTACGGACAAAAAAATGCGGGCCACCGCGCACCGGCACCCCGCATCAACCCGCTCTCCAGGAGCGCTCAAGCCGTTCGGGGTCCCGGTCCGTTCAGGATCCAGGCGCTAGGCCAAGCTATGTCCGCACGCTCCGTTGCCGGAGTCTTCGTTGCCCTGTCCTATTAATCTCGCCGGGCCAAGCCTCGACGGAATCCGACCTATTAATACGAAGCCCTGCGTGAGTAAAGACCGCCGGGCGCCGGTCCGCCCCAGCCACCGGACCGCTCGCGCCGCGTTACGGTTGGAGTTTCCGCGGATCCGGCGGCGGCATCTCGACCGGCAGCTGGAGGCGTCTGCCGCCGCGCAGGATGTTCAGATAGACGGTCTCCCCGGGCCGCGCGTCGCGCAACTGATCCTGGAAATCCATGAAATTGGTGACCCGATTACCGTCGACGCCGATGATCAGGTCGTAGTTCTCGCCGAGCTGGATCGTTTCGATCACTGGCACCGCCAGCACTGCGGGCGGAAACACGAGCGATGCGGCCACGGCGGCGCCCTCGATGACGTCGTGGGCGGCGCGATGACCCGCCTGCACACCAGCGCGGTCGGCGGGACTGCCCGGCTGCATCGACACCACCAGCAGACCATCGATCTCGCGGCCATTCTTCGTCTGCCGCGCCCCTTCCTGCAGCTCGACCCCGAGCGGCGATGTATTGGCGCCCTCGTTCATGAACTCCTGGAGGCTGTGCAGCTGCGGCTCGTTGAGCGGCATCTGCTGATTCTCCTCGTAGTTGACGACCTGCGAGGCGTTTTCCGGCGTAGCTGCCGCAGGCTCGACCGACTGACGTTGCGATGCTGGAAGAATCACGGTGGTATCCGTCGGAGCCTCCTCCGGAGTTACGATCTGCTCGCCGCTTGCGGGATCGCTGGCGATTGGCGCCGGCGCACCGCTCATCACCGGGAACGCCGATCCGGGGGCGGGCGGCGGTGAGCCGTCGTTGATCAGAAACGTCCGCGGTCCTCCCTCGGGCGGCGCAGGCGCCACGGGGGCCGGACTCGCCGCTGCATCGGGAGCCGCCGAGACAGGCACCGCTCCCGACGCGGCCGCCGGCGAAGGCGTCGCGCCGGGACTTGCGCCGGCCTCCGGCGCGGCGCCGCCTGCCGAAGTGTCTGCAGGCGGCAACGCGGGCGGGGCTGAGTCAGGCACCGCCAGCCCGTATCCAGACGCCGCAGCAGAAAGCATGACCGCTTCATCTCCGTCCGACGACCCGGTGGTGGGCCCTTCCTGCGCGGGTGGATCGGAGACCATAGCGGCCCGCGCTGACGCCAGCGCGCCAACCGTGGCCGCCGGCCCGACGGGCGCCACCTCCGCCTCGCCCGCGCCCGGCCGCGATGCGACCGGAGCGTCAACCGCTACGGCATCTTTCTCGGCTGACGCGGTGACGACCTCGGGCGCTGCGGCGGGCGCCGACGCAGCGGCCGATGGCGGGACGGCGGCAGACGCTGCCGACGTTAACGCCGCGCGCGCTGCCGGCGACGCATCCGGTGTCTTCTGAGCCGCGTGCGGCGCGTTCGTAGCCTCCACTGAGGCGACCGTCTGCGTCGCGGTCGTGGTGCCCGCAGGAGTCTTGCGCGCGGCCGCGGCCTCCGGCCGCGATACGGCGACCGTCGTCGCCGGCGCAACCGGTTCCGCGGCCGGCGCGGCGGCGACCTTCGGCACCGCCGCAGCGGCAGGCGGAGCGGGAGCCGGCTTCATCGCCGCCGCTTCGGCGGCAGCGGCGGCCGCTCGCCGCGCGCGCATCGCCGCGAGCACGCCGAGCGTGGCCGCCGGCCCGACGGGCACGTCATCATCGGGAGCCGGAGTCTGCGCGAACGCGGCGGACGGGTTTATCGCACCCGGCGCGATAAATCCGCCCGCCAGCACCGAGGCCGCGAGCGCCGGCAGTAATATGTATGACGAGAGAACGCGGCGCGCGCTCGCGGAGTGCGCCGGTTTAGTTGAGACTCCAGCGTCTCTCATGCTCGACCACGCGTCCTTCGTTGCGGAGCTTTTTCAAATGCGAGCGCACCGAATTGGAAGCGGCAACGTGCAGGTATTCGGGCACGTCGAGGTAAATCTTCTTGACGATCTGCATCGGTTCGAGCGGCTCCGAGCCGGCCAGCGCCTCGAGCACCTGGCGCTCGCGCAGCTCGCGATGCGCGATGTATTCCTCGATCTTGCGGCGCGCGTTGCGAATCACTGGGCCGTGTGCCGGATAGATCAACTCCGCGTCGAGGTCCAGCAGGCGGCGCAGCGAATCCATGTATTGGCCGAGGTCACCGGTGTCATCGGGAATCACCGTGGTGCCCGCGCCCAGCACCACGTCGCCGGTAAACAACGCCCGTTCCTCTTCGAGGTAGTAGCAAAGATGGTCGGGCGCATGGCCCGGCGTATGGATCGCGCGCAGCGTCGCTCCCTGGGTCCTGACGATCGCGTCGTTCTCGATCGCGCGAATCGGTGCGCCCGCCGCTTCGTCCTTGCCCGGCCACGGCTTCTTCAGTACCTCCAGCTCACCGAAGCGGCGACGGACCTGAGGAATCCCGCCGATATGGTCGGCATGCGCATGCGTGCAGACCACCCTCTCGAGCTCGCTCGTGGAACTGACTTCCTTGAGAGCGTGCGGCAGCAACTCTTCATAGCGCGCAACGCCCGCGCCGGTATCGAGCAAGAGGGGCCTGCGCCCCGTTCCGACGATATAGGTGTTGGTGCCCGGGCCGGTGAACGGACCCGGGTTATGCCCCAGGACGGTCGCGACGCGCTCGGAGAGACGCGCAAGTCGGGCAGTTTGAGCCCGATCATCGAGTCGGTGACGACACGCTGGGCCTTCGCCATCAGGTATCCCTCGAGCTGCCCGGCGCATAGGGCGCGGGGGCGCGCCGGTTGCGTTCGAAGATGAGGCGCAGTCCCTTGAGCGTCAGAAACTCGTCCACCACTTCGATCGTCCTCGATTCGGGGGCGATCAAGCTTGCAAGCCCGCCCGTCGCGACTACGCGGGCATGCTCGCCTCGCTCCTGCTCGATCCGCTCGACCAAGCCGTCAACCAGCGCCGTGTAGCCGAAGATAAGGCCCGACTGGATTGCGCCGATCGTCGTGCGGCCGACGGCCTCGCGCGGACGCACCAGTTCGACCTCGTAGAGCTTGGCCGCATGCTTGACCAGCGCGTCCATCGAAATTCCCAATCCAGGGGCGATCGCGCCGCCGACGTACTCGCCGCGCGCGGTAACATAGTCGAAAGTGGTCGCGGTGCCGAAATCGACGACGATCGAAGCGCTCCCGTAGCGATCGTAGGCCGCGACCGCGTTGACGATCCGATCGGCGCCGACCTCCTTGGGATTCTCATACAGAATCGGCATCCCGGTCTTGATTCCGGGGCCGACGATCAGCGGCTCGCGCTGGAAGTAGCGATGCGCGAGATCTTCCATCGTGCGGTTGAGCGGCGGCACGACGCAGGCGACGGCTACGCCCTCGGGGCGCAGCGGCGGCTCCAGCCCGACGCTCTGCAGAAGCGCGCCGATCATCACACCGTGCTCGTCGGTGCTGCGTTCGGCCTTGGTCGAAAGCCGCCAGTGATGGAGCAGGCGCTCGCCCTCGTAGATTCCGATTACGGTGTCGGTATTGCCGACGTCGATTGCTACCAGCATCGCGCTGCCATCACGGTGCCGCGGTCGGCCTCTCGTGCCGCCATCATGAACGTTTCTACGGGTTCCACAGGCGTCGCCAGCTAATCGCCATCCTCGGCAAGATTAGCGTCATCAGCGCGCCTACCTGCGCCCCAAACCGACGGCGAATCCCCCAATTCGCGGAAAGCCTCTTCCGAATCCCGCAGCCGCGCCCCGAGACACCGGAGGCAGAGCGGGAAGTCCCGGCACCGGCCGCGGCATCCATGACGAAGACGGAAATGCCGGCGGCGCAATCGGGGCGCCGGAGTACAGCGGCCTCGGAACCGCGGTCAACGGCGCATACGATCCGAGGGGCGCGGCGATAATCACCGGCGCTTCCTCCTCAACGGCGTAGTTGCCGCGGTCGGTTTCCGCCTGTTGCTCGGCCTGCTGCCCGTCACGGTTTTGATCGTTTCCCTGAACGGCAGCGGCCGAACCGCCAGGAACCGAACCGCCAGGAGCCGAATTGCCAGGAGCGGCGGCTCCCGGCCCTGCCGTACCGGACGCGTCCTGTTGCTGCCGCGGGCCGTTGTCATCAAGCGCGGAATCGTCGGGTGCCGAATCGTCGGAGTCGGAATCGCCCGCCGATGCGCCCTCGGCAGTCAGGGTGTCCGCAGTTCCAGCGCTCGGATTCGAAGCATTATCCGCATTACCCCGGACGGCGATCGGAGGTTCGCCGGCGCCGGGGGTGATCGAACCCGAACAGTCCTTGGCGCAACCATCGGACGGCGCCGAACCGTTCGGCTGATAGACCGGCGGAAGCTCGAGCACGCTATCGGCGCGTTCCCAGGAAGAACTCGATGAAGAGCTCGATTTCGAGGAATCCGATTCGACGGCGTCCTGAGCGCGCGCAGCGCCGGGAGCCGCGCCGATCAGGGTCAGGGCGAACGCCACGATCACAATTGTGCCGCGCCGGCCTAGGACTACCAGCCCGCCTCGAACGAT
>DASXMQ010000129.1:0-1635 GCA_036495625.1 Binataceae bacterium (SeqCode)
TCCTTGATGATCTGCTCGAGCGGCGCGTTCTCGAATTTGCCGCCTTTGATCAGGTTGTTGAGATTGGTGACATAGGTGGCGTGATGCTTGCCGTGATGGAATTCCATGGTCTCGGCCGAGATATGAGGCGCCAGGGCATCCATCGCGTAAGGCAGCTTGGGAAGTTCGAAAGCCATGATCGAGGTACCTTCCTTCTTTGGAGTATTTGAACTTGTGGAACCGCCGGCAACATACCGAAGCGGTCTCGCCGAGCGGAACGAACAGCCCGCGCGTGCGCACTCGCAGCTGTAAGAAATAAAGTAACCCGCCCGTCACGCGGCTTGCAAGTTTGCCGGACGGGGACCGGCGAGCTCGCCAGAGACCGCGGCGCTAGAAGTCGCGGCGATTGTTGAGCGCGCTCGAAAGCGTGGCGGCGTCGCTGTACTCCAGGTCGCCGCCGGCCGGCAGGCCGCGCGCCAGCCGAGTGGTCTTGACTCCGAGCGGCTTCAGCAGCCGCGCCAGGTAGAGCGCTGTCGCTTCGCCCTCGACCGTGGCGTTGGTCGCGATTATGACCTCGCGCACGGCCACCGGACCCTGCAGCCGCATCAGCAGTTCTTTCATTTTCAGATCGTCGGGGCCGATACCGTCGAGCGGCGCGACCGCGCCGTGCAGCACGTGATAAAGCCCGTTGAAACTGCGCGCCCGCTCGATCGCCATCAGGTCGGCGGGCCCCTCGACCACACAAATTACGTCTTGTTCGCGCTCCGGGTCCTCGCAGATGCGGCAGCGCTCCGCGTCGGCGAGCGCGAAACATTGCGCGCAGAGCCCGACGCGCTCCTTCATCTCGAGCAGCGCCTCGGCAAGCGCGATAACCTCGTCGCGGGGGCGGTTAAGCAGGTTGAAGGCGAGGCGCGAGGCGGTCTTCTCGCCGACGCCGGGCAGCCGGGAGAGCTCGCGCACGAGCCGCATCATCGCGGGCGGCAAGCCATCGGCGCGCTTGAGATTGTTTTCGGCCATCGTTTGCGATTGTCGATCCGGTCCGAAGGGCCCGTGCGGACCCGCCATCGCTGCTGCCCGGCGCTATCCCCGACCGCCGAGAAACCCGGGCAGGAGGCCCATCCCGGCCATCGGCCCGAGCTTGCTGCTCATCTCTGCGGCGATCAGCTCCTGCGCGCGGCGCAGCCCGTCGTTGACCGCGACCACGATCAGGTCTTGCATCATCGCCTTGTCATTGGCGATCGAGGAGTCGATTTCGATCTTGCGCACGCGCATCGCGCCGTCCACCACCACCCGTACCATCCCGCCCCCGGATTCGGCTTCGACGGTCTTTTCGGCCGCCTCGCTCTGCAATTGCTGGAATTTTTCCTGTAGCGCTTGCGCCTGGCGCAGCATCGCGGAGAAATCGAATTCGTCGGGCACGGCGTTTACTCCTGTAGGGGGCGCCGCATCGCCGGCGCCGCCGGGTCGCTGTTGGCTGACGGCTGGTGCGCTACCGGCTCTTCAGCCTGCACTGCGGATGGCGCGGCTGCGGGCCGTTCGCGAACATCGACGAGCCGTCCCTGGAACTCCTCGAAGATGCGGCGCACCACGGGGTCGGCGTATAGCGCCTGGCGGTCCGTCGCGATGTTGGGCGCCGGCTGCGGCGCGCCCACCGTC
>DASXMQ010000130.1:0-9880 GCA_036495625.1 Binataceae bacterium (SeqCode)
AGCACAAAGAAAGGAGCGCCGCGCGGCGGCTACAGGTAGCGAGTCAGGCGGCGGCGAGCGAGTTCATCGACGACGTGGCGGAGGTCCTGCGAACTTTTGCGGTTGGCGATCAGGAGGGCGTCGCCGGTATCGACCGCAACCAGGTCCTTCACGCCCAGCAACACCATCAGGCGGCCCTGCACGCCGCGCGCGAGCACGCCTTCGCTGTCGAGCGCGATCACCTCACCCTGGAGCACGTTGGCGCCGCGCCCGCCGAGCGCCTCCCAGAGCCCCTCCCAACTCCCCACGTCATGCCATCGAAAGCGCGCCTGCACGGTCAGCACGTTGCGGCTCTTTTCGGCGACCACGCGATCGAAGGCGTCGAAATCGAGCCTGCGATATATGCGCGCCACCGTGGCCGGCGACGCGCCGCCGAACTCGCGCATCGCGCGTGCCAGGTCGGGAGCGTGCTGGTCCAGTTCGGAAAGGAGCGTCGCGGGCTCCATCACGAACATCCCGGCGTTCCACAGAAACTTCCCCGACGCGACCATCCGGCGCGCTATCTTGAGCGACGGCTTTTCGACGAAGCGCACCACCTCGAACCCGCGCCCCACCGGCAGCCCGATCTGCTGATAGCCGTAGCCTGGCTCGGGGCGGTCGGGAACGACACCGATCACGACTACCGCGCGGCGCGCGTTGGCAAGCGCGATCGCGTCAGCGAGCGTGCGGCGAAAGGCCGTCGGCGGCGTGATGTAATGGTCGGCCGGCATCACGGCGACCACGCCCGGGCCGGCGCGATGCGCGACGGTGGCGCATCCGTAGGCGATGGCGACCGCGGTGCCGCGCGCGCTCGGTTCGACGATCAGGTTCGCCGCCGGGATAACGCCGCGGAGCGCCTTGCGGAAGATCGCGCGCTGATCGGCCGAGACCAGCACAAAGGTCCGCGCGCGGGTGGTTACCGAAGCGACCCGCGCAACGGTGTCGGCGAGCAGCGAGGTGCGTCCGTCGATCGAAAAGAGCGGCTTGGGCCGCCAGGCGCGGCTTTCCGGCCAAAAGCGCGTGCCGCGTCCGCCGGCGATGATGAGCGCGCTCGGCTTTGGCGCGCTCACATCGCTCCCAATTCTTTGAGCTTGCCCTCGAACAATTCGCGAATTTCGCCCAGCGTCTTTTCGTCCCCTGCCTCGAAGCGCATCACCAGCGCGGGCTGCGTATTCGAGGCGCGCACCAGGCCCCATCCGCCGGGAAACTTCACCCGCACGCCGTCGATTTCAATCACGTCGTAGCGGCCGCGAAAGTAGTCGGCCGCCTTGCGCACGAGGTCAAACTTGCGATCGTCGGCGCAATCGAGGCGAATCTCGGGAGTAAAGCAGCTCTTGGGCAGGTCGGCGAGAATTTTCGCGAGGCCGCGGCGCTCGCGGCTTACGATCTCGAGCAGGCGGAAGGAGGCGTAGATCGCGTCGTCGAAGCCGTAGTAGCGATCGGCAAAAAACATGTGCCCGCTCATCTCGCCTGCGAGCGCGGCGTGCTCCTCCTTGAGTTTGCTCTTGATCAGCGAATGGCCGGTTTTCCACATGATCGCGCGGCCGCCGTGCGCGGCGATGTCGTCGTACATGCGGTTGGAGCACTTGACGTCGCCGATAATCGCGGCGCCCGGCCGCTCGCGCAGAATCGTGCGCGAGAACACCACCATCAGCTCGTCGCCCCACACGATCCGGCCGTTCTCGTCCACCGCGCCGATGCGGTCGGCGTCGCCGTCGTAAGCGATTCCGATTCCGGCGCCGCTGCCTTTCACCGCCGCGACGAGGTCGCGCATGTTCTCTTCGACCGTGGGGTCCGGATGATGATTGGGAAAGCGGCCGTCCATCTCGATGAAAAGCTCGACCGTCTCAAGCCCCAATTCGCGCATCAACGGCGCCGCGACCACGCCGCCGCATCCGTTGCCGCCGTCAACCGCGACCTTGAGCCCCGGCCGCAACGTGATGGTGCGTTTGATAAAATCGTTGTAGTCGCCGTGCACCGGGCGCGAGCTTAAGGTGCCGCGCGCCGGCGCGGAGATGAAATCTTTGCGCTCGATGATGCGGCGGGCCTCCTGGATCTCATCGCCGTAGATGGTCGAAGGGCCGATGCCCAGCTTGAAGCCGTTGTATTCGGCGGCATTGTGGCTCCCGGTGATCATGGCGCCGCCGTCCATCCGCCAGTGAATCACCGAAAAGTATAAAAGCGGGGTCGGCACGACGCCGATATCGACCACGTTGATGCCGCTTTGCAAAAGGCCGTCGCTCAGCAGTCCGAACAGGCGGTCCGACGACAGCCGGCAGTCGCGGCCGAGCGTGATCGTGGCCTTCCCCGCCCGCCGCAGCATCGTCGCGTAGGCGCGGCCCAGATTTACGACGAAGTCGTCGTCGAAATCGCGCTCGACGATGCCGCGAATGTCGTACTCGCGAAAAACCTGCGGATTCACGGTTGCTGGATGCCTCCCCCGACGCCGCGCCGCCGCCCACGGCAGTTCCCACCCGCGGCCGTTATCCATCACAGTTTGTGGAAGTCGGGCTGATCGTGCAAGCTGCGTTTTTGCTGCGCCGGCGCCGCCGCCGCCGCGGCACGTCATCCGGGATGGCAGAGCAGGCAGAACAGCGCGCGGCGCTCGTGACCGGGGCGGGACGCGGTATCGGCCGCGCGACCGCGCTTGCGCTCGCGCGCGAGGGCTACGCGCTATGCCTTGCCGCGCGCAGCTTCGACGAACTCGAGGAGACGCGGCGCCTCTCAGGCCTCGACCCCGCGCGCTCGCTCATCGTGCTGATCGATCTCGCCGAAGAGGATGGCCCGCAAACCTTGTTCGAGGCTGCGCTGGAGCATTTCGGGCGTATCGACGTGCTGGTGAACAATGCCGGATGGGCGCCGCCGCGCACGCCGCTGGTCAAGCTCGGCGCCGCCGCGCAGGACCGCATCCTGGCCGTGAATCTGCGCGCGCCGATCGTGCTCGCGCGTCTTGCCGCGGCGCGAATGGCCAAAGACGGCGGCGGCGCGATCGTCAACGTCGCCTCGGCGGCGGCGCGCAATACCCCGGCGGGCGAGGCGGTCTACGCGGCGGCCAAAGCAGGGCTGATCGCGTTCAGCCGCGCGGCCTTCGCCGAGCTGCGTCCGAGCGGGATCAAGCTGTCGGTGATAATCCCGGGGCTGGTCGATACCGCGCTCATCCCGCACAATAAGCGCCTCGACCGCTCGCTGATGCTCTCGGCCGAGGATGTGGCGGAAGCGGTGATGTCCGTGGTGCGGGCGCCGGCGCGCGCGTGTCCGGTGGAAATCGTGCTCGAGCCGCAGCGCAATCCCGAGGGCTAGCGTCGGAACCCGGCGACAGCGGAGCGCCGCGCGAGGCGTCCGCGGCTCCCGCGCTTAGACGTGCGCGCCCTGGCCGCCGCCGACGTCGATCGACGCGCCAGTGATGAAACCGGCGCGGTCGGAGGCCAGAAACGCAATCAGGCCCGAGACCTCGTGCGGCTCGCCGAAGCGTTTGAGCGGCACGATCTGCGCCGCCTGCGCCATGAATTCCTCCAGCGGAACGTCGGGGGCGCGGCGCGCGTGCGCGCGCTCGATCTGATCGGTGTGAACGAGCCCGATATTCACCGAATTGACCAGGATCTTGCGATCCGCGAGCTCCCACGCAAGGGCCTTGCTGAGCGCATAACAGGACGCCCGATGCGTCGTGGTGGCGAACAGCCCCGGAATCACCACGCGCCCGGCTATGGCGTTGACGTTGATCACGCGAGGCGCCGCGCTTTTCTCCAGCAGCGGCAACGCAGCGCGTGTGCATCGCAACTGCCCGAGAACCTTAAGCTCGTAGTCGGCAGTCAACTGCTCGTCGGTCAGCGAGGCGAAAGTCCCATGCGTCGCGGCGCCGGCGTTGTTGACCAGGATATCGAGCCGGCCGTAGGTGCGCTGGACCTCGTCGAACAGCGCGGCGATGTCGCCAGGGTTGCGGATGTCGCACTCTTTCACAATGCATCGCACGCCCTTCGCCACCGCCTGGTCGCGCACCTTTGCGAGCTGGTCGGCGTGGCGCGAGCAGATCGCAAGCTCGCATCCTTCGCCCGCAAGCTCGACCGCGGCCGCCTCGCCGATTCCCATGCTTGCGCCGGTCACCAACGCCACCCTGCCCTTAAGTCCCAGGTCCATCTAAAGCCTCATCCGAAAGAGAGGAATTGTGGCTCGAGCGCTTGCCGCGACGAGCCATCTCCGCGGTGAGCTAGCACACACGTTTGCGATGCGCCAGTTTCGGCGGTTCGACTCGATGTCGTCGAGGGGCGAAACCATCCCGAAAAAGCGAGGCCCAGCCCACGCTGGGCCGGGCCTGCGGATGTTGGGAGCGCCAGAACGTCGCCGCTACTTGACGATTAGCGAAACCGTATCGCCATCGCCAGTCGGCGGCGAACCTGGTCCGACCACGGTGGTAAATCCCTTTCCGGTGATAGCGATTCCGCCTCCGGTTCCCGGGTGCTGGGTACAGGTCGGGCCGCCATCCTGATCTTCCTGATAGCAGATGTTTACGCTGACCGCGCCGACCTTGAAGTTGGTGCCACAGGCCTGCGTGACGGACATAGTGCCACTGCTGTCGCAGTTGACTGGTGTACAAACAAGAGAAGTGCCGCAGTCCGTCGTGTCGCAAAGTGTGACGGTAACCGATCCGCTAATGGAATCGCCTGCGTTCGGACTGTTGCAGGTTAGTGTGATCTTCTTGTCGGTAGGGCTCGCGTAGGCCGGAAGCCACGCGAGTGCCAGCCCCAGCAGACATCCCACAACGATCACCATCTTTGTCCTTTTCATCGTTCCCTCCTTTCCGTTCTGAGCCTTGCCCTGCATGCCAATCGCCTGATCTCACCGTCTCACAGCATCTCATTTATCTTCTGAGACCTTTTCAATAGTCTTATAACTATAATTTCTCTCTATACATGTCTAGATACCATTTGAAATGATTCGACAATATATGACGATGCAGAAGCTATATTAATCTTTATTAGCTTTATTATGGTCATTCGTATATTACATTACCTATTATTCGTTGAATCCTCTGGAATCGAAGCGGCTCGGCAGATGGCACTTGCAAGGCGCGGCCGCAACCGTTAACGCTTCGTGGGCATTGCGTTTATCGGCCAGCGCAGGCGCCTGCACCCGGAATGCGATTCACCTTCAGACTAACGATCGCGTTTTTGCTCGCGGCCGCCGCGGCCGCCGTCATCGCGCCACTCGCGGCGAGCGCGCTCGCCGCCGCCGGCTGCCGCTTCCCGTTCCCGCGCATCTTCGACCGCGTCGTGATGGCGACGATGGCGGCGATGATGGCGCTGTGGGCGCGACAACTGCGCGTCGTGCCTTTGCTGCGTCGCGGCTTCGCCGGTCCGCTGAACAATCTCGGCAGCTTGGTACGAGGACTGGCAGTTGCGGCAACCGTGATCGCGATACTGCTCGTGCTCGGTGCGATGTTTGGGGGGCGCGACGCGATGGGGGCCGGCCAGGCGCTTGCACGCGTGCCCAAGTACGTGGGCGGGGCGATCGTAATCGCGATAATCGAGGAAGGCTTTTTCCGCGCCTTCGTGCTGGGCGGGATGTTAGAGGACTTTGGCCGTTATGGTGCGCTGGCGATCAGCTCGGCAGTTTACGCGCTGGCGCATCTGGTGCGCTCGCCCGCGCGCTTTTACCTGGCCCGATTCGACGCGGCGGCGGGCTTTCACAACCTCGGCGCGAGCCTTGCGCAACTGGCCCATCCGGCGGCGGCGCTGCCCGCGCTCGTTGGGCTGTTTCTGCTCGGGCTCGCGTTGGGCGAAGCCTTCATCTTGACCGGCAGCGTGTACTTCTCGGCAGGCTTGCACGCCGGCCTGGTGATTGGCGTCAAGCTATGGCCCTACGGCGGTGCAGCGGGGGCCGCGGCGCCGCCCTGGATCGCCGGATACGGACGGTCGGCGCTGGTGACCGGCGCGGCCGCGTGGGCGATTTCGCTCGCCGTCATCGCGCTGATGCCGCGGCTCGTCGGTAAGCGCGCTTAGACGCGAAGCGGAGCGGGCCGCACGCGGCGACACGCTCCGCCTTCCCAGGAATCGGTTTCAGTAACCGGCGCAGCTGCCTCTACTGCACCAGCTTCAACGCCGCCTCGGCGCACTGCATGTCCTGCTCGACCGTGCCGCCGCTCACGCCGATCGCGCCGACGATTTCGCCGCCGACCTTGATCGGATAGCCGCCGCCGAACGCGGCCACGCGCGCGCGCCCTGGGATGCCCGCTACGAGCGCCGGATCGCCCTTGATGAAGTTGAAAAATTCGTGAGTCGGAACGCCGAACAGCGCGGTGTAGGCCTTGCTCTGCGCGATCTCTATTGGAATGAGCGCCGCGCCGTCCATGCGCAGGAAGGCCTTCAGGTTTCCGCCCTCGTCGACGATCGCGACGCACTGCGGAACCTTTAGCTCCTTGGCCTTGGCGACCGCCGCATCGACCAGCTGCTGCGCGAACTCCGTAGTTACTGCGTGCTTCTCGAAAGTCTTGCTCATCGTGAACGCCTCCAAGATTTTTGGAATGCCGCGTCGGACTCGGGCGCCGGACATTGGCGCCAGTCTATCGGGATTGCGCCGGATTGCCAGAGGCTTCGGGCAAACGGCCGGCGACTTAATGCGTGGTTAGTCAGCAGCGCCGCTGCCCAATCCTCCGGCGGGCGTGCGCGTCGTGCCGCGCGGTCCGTGGCGGAGGTTGGGAACGAGCCGCATCCGGCCGCTGAATTCGAGCGCATAGCGGGGGCCCAGCGCGGCCTCCTCGGCGCGAATCCTCGTCCTCAGCAGCGCCGCATTGGCGATCGAAAATACCGTTGCCGTTATCCAGCATCCCCGGATCATCGGCACGCATGCGATTTCGATGATCACCGCAAGATAGTTGGGATGGCGCATGAAGCGGTACGGCCCGCGCACCACCGGCGCAGCGCCGGGCAGCACGATGATCCGCGTGTTCCAGCGCGAGCCGAGCGCCGCGATCGACCAGTAGCGGAGCGCCTGCGCTCCGACCGCAGCGCCAAGCGCCGCCCATCCGAGCGCGCCCGGGAACGGACGCCGGAGCACGATAGCCTCGGCCGCGGCCGAGGTCAGAAAGAGCGCGTGAAGCGCGGCCAGCGCCGGGTAGTGGCTCCGTCCGCGCTCGACCGCGCCCATCGCGAATGCGCGGCGCGCGTTGCGCGAGGCGAGCGCCAGATGAAACAGCCGCTCGAGCGCGAGCGCCGCGATAATCGCCAGGTACGCGCCGAGCGAGATCACCATCGCAGGAGCGCCAGCTCCGCGCAGAACCCCGGACCCATCGCGAGCATCACTCCATACTCGCCCGCCCGCGCCGTGCCCGCCTCGAGGAGATCGCGCAGCACGAACAGCACGGAGGCCGAAGACAGGTTGCCGGTCGCCGCGAGCAGCCGCCACGAACGATCGAGCGCGCCGGGCGGAAGCTCGAGCGCCGCGGCGATCGCCTCGAGCACGCGATTTCCACCGGTGTGCGCGATCCAGTGGGTTATGGTCGAACGCGCCAGACCCTGCTCGGCGAGCATCGCGTCGACGTCGCCGCCCAGGTGCTCGCGCACCAGTTCCGGGATCGCGGGCGACAGCACGATCTTGAGTCCGCTATCCACCACGTCCCATCCCATCATCCGCTCGCTGTCGGGATAGAAGACCGAACGGGTCGCGATGACCCGCGGGATGGCGCCGGTATCGCCGCAACGCGCGGCCGCGCCGCCGCCACTCATCACCACCGCCGCTGCGCCGTCGCCGAAAAGCGCCGAGGCGATGATGTTGGCGACCGAGTCGTCGCCGCGCTGCAGGGTGAGCGAGCACAGCTCCGCCGACACTACCATCGCGACCCCGTCCGGAAATCCGCGCAACACGTCGGCGGCGCGCACTACGCCCGCGACTCCGCCGGCGCATCCCAGGCCGAAGATCGGCGTGCGCCGCACTCCAGCGCGCATCCCGAGCCGGTTGACGATTCGCGCATCCAGGCTCGGCGTCGCGATTCCGGTGCCGGTTACGAAGAACAGATAGTCGACGTCACGGGCGGTTATCCCGGCCTCTGCCAGCGCGCGCTCTGCCGCCGCTGCGCCCAATTCCGGCGCGACGCGCGCGTAGGCGGCATTGGTCTTGGCAAACGAGTCGAGCGGCGGATATTCACTGACCGGCAGCGCCAGGTAGCGCCGATCGATCCGCACCGAGCGCTGGATCTGCTCGAAGGTCGAGCGCCAGCGCCGCGACTGCTCGTACTTCTCGCCCCAGAGCGCCTTGAGCAGGCTCGCGATCGATTCCTGCTCGAGCACGTTGGGCGCAAGCGCAGTGGCGGCGGACAGAATCGCGGGCGCCGCGGCATTTTCTTCGGGCGCCGCGGCCGACCGGCCAGGCTCGGGCGCACGGGTGGTGCCGGCTCCACCAAACAGATCGAGGTTCATCATGATGCCTCTGGTTTAACTTCTGTAAAAGAACGTGCGCCGCGGGGATGAGGTTCCTCGGCCTAAGGGCTCGGATCGAAGTAGCGCTGCTAGTGTGGTATCCGGGAAATAAGTTTCATCCCAAGATTCTGAAGGCTGTCATTCCGAGCGCAGCAAGGAAACCCGGCTTTTGGAATGACACCTTGACGCTTTTCCGGATAGGTAAGTTATTTGCGCGACATCACCACTAGCATATCGTTTTGTCGCGGGAATCGCGATGACGCCGCGTTTCTTCGTACAACGGCGCCATCCCGCGCGGCCGCGTGCGGTAGCGTCGATGCTGCCACAGGAATTGCTCGGGATAGCGCCGCACCATCTCTTCGATCGGGCGCAGAAAGCGCCGCGTGTTCTCGACGATATCGGCCTCGGCGTCGGCGCTCTCCTGGAGCGGGACGAGGTCCTGGATAACGATGCTATGGTGGCGATTGTCGGGCTCGCGCACGATAAAGGCCGGAACGACCAGGGCGCCCGACTTTCGCACGAGCCGCGCAAGCGTGCGCGAGGTCGCTGCGGGCTCGCCGAAAAACGGCACGAACACCGCCTCGCCGCGTTTGGCGTTCTGATCGAACGGAACGCCCACCAGTTCGCCATCGGCGAGCGATTTGAGCACGGCGCGCACGGCCGAGCGCTTGCGCACGACGTCCACTCCGGCGCGCTCGCGCACCCAGGTCATCAATGCGTCGCCGGGGACGAAGCGCTGGGTGTGATGGACGAGGGTTATCTGATGGCCGTGAAGGGCGTGCGCCGGCGCCATGAGCTCGAAATTGCCGAAGTGCGCGCTCAGCACCACGATGCCGCGCCCCGGATAAAGCCGCTTGAGTTCGTCCCAGTAGTGGAAACGCTCGTAGGCGACGCGCCGCACGAGCCGGCGATGGAAAAAGCCGGCCAGGCGCACGTACTCGGCGCCGCCGCGACCGAGGTTCAGGTAAGAAGCGCGTAAGATACGGCGGCGTTCGCGCTCGGAGCGCTCGGGAAAGGCGATTGCGAGGTTAATCAGACCGACCGCCACGTGGCGGCTATCGAGCAGATACGCGGCGTAGCCGCCGAGCATTCCGAGCGGATACAGGATGAAGTCGGGCAGCAGGCTCAGCGCGTACACTGCGGCGCGCATCGCCTGGAACAGAAACCAGTCCCTGCGGCCGAGCTTGAGCCCGGCAAGCGAGGGGCGTTCGCGGCGAATGCCGCCCCCCGGCGCAGATTTGGACGGATCGGCTCCGTCTGTATCGTCGCCGGGCCGGTCGAGAGTGTCGGCATTGCCGTCTGCGCCGTTGGCGGCGACCGCGCCGGCGCTGGAGCGATTTTCGGTCAGGTTGCCGGCGAGGCTTTGTGTCACAGGCTTTGCCGCTCGCGCTTGGGGGCCTTGGCGATCACGACCAGGCCAGAATCAGTTACATGAAAGCGCTGGCGATCGCGCT
>DASXMQ010000131.1:0-12355 GCA_036495625.1 Binataceae bacterium (SeqCode)
GGATGCAGGATGAACATAGACGCGATAGTGGACTCCCACATTTAGTACGAAAGGTTGGACGAACGACTGACGGCCGTTTTAAGACGCCCAAATCTTGGTACGGCACCGTCAGTTCGGTGATCGATGCTCTGAAGCTCGACCGATTCGAGTACGATGTAATCTATTTTCGACTCTCGGAATTTGTCCATTCATCCACGAGCCTTATAACCAAATATGTGGCAACGGATGGTACGGGGTTCGTACTCAGTTTTGATCCTTTTCGCAATCACGCGGCGTTGGTCCCTCAATCGGCTACTATCTGGTTGCTGCAGATCGGTCGATTGGTGACAACCACCCTGAATCTGGGCCGTGAATTGGGGGATGAGATAGACGGGGCGTTGCTTCGACTAGACCCCGACTCAAGTTTTGCGAAGCAGAGTTGAGACCATGAGGCGAGCCCTCGCGGACACGCCCTTCATCGCAGCGCCCGATCGTGTCGCTAGTGGTTTTCTTCAGGGGGCCACGCCGAGAAATGACTGACTCAAGCCGGCGCAGCCGGGATTTATGGCGCATGATTTCCACCCCGTTTCGTTAGACTTTTAACCCCGTGGTGGTCAAATGTGGTGGTCAAACCCCGCCGAGTATCGAAAAAACCGAAGCGTCCCCGACGGGATTTGAACCCGTGTTACCGACGTGAAAGGCCGGTGTCCTAGGCCGAGCTAGACGACGGGGACGTGAGAACCGATGCTGAGGCGGCCGGGCCGGGCGCGACGGCCGTCCGCCGAAGCTATCAGAGCCAAGAGAAACGGAGCAAGTGGCCACAAGAAACGCAGCGAGCGAGCATCCGCGCCGCGGGAAACGGGGCGACCGGGCGGGAGCACGCGACGCGGTACGGCCAGCGTGGCGAAGGAAGCAGGTTTCGAACGAGGACTGTCAGACTTCGAACGGCATGACGGCGTTGTTCAGCAGGCCGCGGCCCGGGCGGGAGCGGCCCGCGCGAATCGCCTCGATTAGCTCGCGCTCGCTGCGCACCGGTTCGGGAAATAGCGTCGTCACGCATCCGATCGAACCCGCAGAATGAGAATCGCTGCCGGCCACAACCGCCAATCCCAGGTGCTGGGCGACCTCGAGCGCAAAGAGATTTTCCTCTTCCGAGCACGCGCCGTTCAGCGCCTCGACCGCGTCCACCATGCGGAAGATTTCAAGCCTGGCCGCGCGATCGGGATGCGCGGGGTCGATCGGCTCGTGGTCGGAATTCATGAACGACATCCGCGCGTCGAGCCGATAGCGAAACGGATGATTCGCGATCAGGATGGCGCCGTGCTTGTCGGCCGCGCGGCGCAGCTCGGAGAGCTTGTAGATTCCGCCGAGGTAGCTGTCGAAGCCAAACACCCCGACGTGCCCCATGTCGGTCGTCACTTCCATCCCGCGCAGCACGACCACGCCGGCCGCGCGCGCCGCCTCGTCAAGCTCCGCCAGCGGCCACATCGTGTCGTGTTCGGTGATGCAGACGGCGCCGATGCCGATGGCGCGGGCGCGCTCGACGAGGTCGCGCGGCGAAAGATTTGAATCCGCGCTGCCGCGATTGGTGTGCAGATGGACGTCGACGGTGAAGTACGATCCGGCCTGCTTCCCGTTCGCGCCGCTACTCATGCCGCCGTCAATCCGATCGCCCGATCCGTTCGCGTCTGCCTCTGCGCACCGATCCGTCCGTCCGCCTATTTGGGCGGCTGCGCGGCCAGCGTGACCTTCTTCATCTTGTCACCGACCTGGACCTTGTCGACCACCGCCATCCCTTCAATCACGCCGCCGAAGACTGTGTATTGTCCGTCAAGGCCGGGCTGCGGCTCGAGACAGATGTAGAACTGGCTGCCGCTGGACTTGCGATCGGGATTGACCGCATCGCCGAGGCGCGCCGTCGCGACCGATCCGCGCAGATGCTTTTCGGCCGGGCTGATCTCGGCCGGAACGTCGTAGCCGGGGCCGCCGCTGCCGTCGCCCTTGGGGTCGCCGCCCTGGACGACGAAGCCGGAGACCACACGATGGAAGGTGAGGCCGTTGTAGAAACCCTTCTTGGTCAGGGTCTCGAAGTTTTCAACCGTCTTGGGCGCGACGGCAGGGTATAGCTCGATCACGATGACGCCGCGATCGGTGTCGATAATTGCGTAATGGCCGGTGTTGCGCACGGGTAGTCCATCCATGTTTGCGGCCATGCAGGTCGCCGCAGCCAGCATCGCCGCAGCCAACACAAGGCCGGTTGATTTGATAAGCCTTCCGATCGTCACTCCCATCGTCTCCTCTTCTCGCCCGTCTCTGCAGCCTCTCCTCTCTCTCCAGCGTCCGCCGGCGACTTCAAGCTAGCCTCCGACAAAGTCCGCCACCGCCCTGGCCGCCGCGGCCGGCTGCTCGATCGGCAGCATATGCGAAGCCTTGTCGATAAGCTCGACCTTCGCGCCCTTGATCAACTTGACGAACTCGTGGGCATAGGCGGCCGGCACCAGGCGATCCTGCTTGCCCCACAGCACCAGGGTCGGGGCGCTCACGCGATGGATGCGCTTGCGCAAGCCCTTGTCGGGGAGCGGCCAGCAGAACTTGCCGGTGCATCCGAGCGCCCAGTGGATGCGCACCACCGCCTCGCCGTCGGCCGGATTGGGCACGAAAGCGCCGATCGCGGGGTCGTTCGGATTGGCGAAGATCATCGGAATCAGCTCGGTGATTGGCGTCACCATGTAGTTGCGGATCGGCGACTCGTCGAGCCAGAGGCCCAGCGAGTCGATGAGCACGAGCTTTCCGATACGCTTGGGAAAATTCGCCGCGATGTCGCCCGCCACCATCCCGCCGAACGAATGTCCGGCGAGCGCAGGCTTGTCGAGTCCGAGTTTGTCGAACAGTTCGTCGTAAAAGAGCGCAAGGTCCCACATATCGTCGAGCGCGCGATGCGATTCAGGCTCGCTCGCGCCGGTGCCGGGATGGCTCGGGGCGTAAACGGTAAAGTTCCTGGCAAGCGCGTCGTGAAAGGGCGTCCACTGCGGACCCCATCCGCCGTGCAGAAATACCAGCGCCGGCCCCGAGCCCGCGACTTTCACGTGCGTCTTTATCTTGTCGTCCCAAACGCTGACGGTGCGATCCTGTACTTCGGCCATGGCTGTCTCCGACCTCTCGCCGATGCCCCGAGATGTCTCGTTCAGAGGCCGGCGCCGGCTCGATGAGCCGGCGCCGGCGTTATCTTGCGATTGCGTGGCGCGCGCGGACTATTTCGCCGCGCGCTCGACCGCGGGATGCGCGGCGCCCGCACGCACGGCCGCCGGCTTCTTGTCTTGCAGCGCTTCGGGCCACCATCGGTTCTCCCACTCGTCATCCCACAGGTCGCGGAAGTGCGGCTTCACCTCGCGCGCAAACATGTCGATGTTCTTGAGCGTCAGCTCGTGCGGCATCGAGCCGATCTGCAGCAGGACCATCAGATTGCCCACGCGGAGCTTTTTCACCGCGGCCTTGAGCTGGTCGATCACCGACTTCGGACTGCCGCCGATCACGAACTGGTTCTCGACGAAATCCTTGTACTTCCAGTTCGGCACTTTCCCCATCAGGTCGATCTGCATCGGGTACAGATTCTTAACGCTGTTGACGAGGCTGCGATGGTCCTGGTTGCCGGGCACGGCCTGGTAGTCCCACAGGATATGGAGGCACTTGTCGTAGAAATAGCGGATGTGCGGGTAGTACAGCTCCTCGGCCTTGGCGTCGCTTTCGGCCACCACCACGAGCTGCAGGAAGCCGGCGCGATACGGATTGGCGTCGAGGTTGCTCTTGGCGACGAACTCCCAGAAGCCGTCCATCACGCGCTTGCCGAGGTTATTGCCGTAGTAGCTCAGGAAGCAGTAGCAGTGGTCGTGCTTGGCGGTGAAGTCCCAGGTGCTGAGGCTGCCGCTGCCGGGAATCCATACCGGCGGATGCGGCTTCTGCAGCGGACGCGGCCACAGGTTAACCATCGGCAACTTGAAGTACTTGCCGTTCCAGGCGAAGATTTCCTTCGCCTGCCATGCCTTCATGATGAGATCGTGCGCCTCGTAGTAGCGCTCGCGATGCTCCATCGGCGTGATCCCGTAGCAGAGATTCGCGTCCATCGGTGTGCCGAGCGGCATCCCGGCAACCAGCCGGCCGCCGCTGATACAATCGAGCATCGCGTATTCCTCGGCCACGCGGACCGGCGGAATCGTGGTTGGCAGCGTCGCGCCCATCTGCACCAGCGCGACGTTGAGTCCGTTGGTCGCGCGCGCCAGCGCCGAACCCATCAAATTTGGCGAGGGCATGAAGCCGTAGGCGTTCTGATGGTGCTCGTTGACGCAAATACCGTCCATCCCGGCCTTGGCCGCGTACGTCAGTTCGTCGAGGGTCCAGTTGTAGTACTTGGCAATCTTGGAAGTATCGGCAAGCTCGTGATATGGCGGGTCGACCCACACCGAGTGATAACGCTTTTCAAAATCCGCCGGCAGTTCGCGGTACGGCATCAGATGAAACATCGAGATCTTCATTGTGTCCCTAAGCCTCCTTGTCCCCCGGATACCGTTCGGCACCACGGCGCGCAGCGAGCGGCCCGCTCTTTTGACTATTAGTTGCTCCGTCCCGGCGACGCAACCGCGCTGGCGGCGTCCCGACCGACTCGCGACCTGCGGGCGGGCCAGTCGGCGCCACTCCGGCCGCGCTCTTACGGTGGGGTCGCAAACGACCATCGGTACTCCTCGCCGTTGACCGTCATCGCGACCGTGTAGGTCGCGCCTTTCTCCAGCGGGACACGCGGGATTAGAACGACCGCGCCGAATGCGCGCATCAGATCGCGCGCGCGCTGCTGCGCGCCAGGCTCCGGATTGACGTAGCTTGATGCGTCGAAACCGCAGGCCTCCAACCCGGCCGGCGAGGCGCCTTCGCGAACCAGCCGATAGGCGCCCAGTTTCGCGTCGACATTGGCGCCGACTTCGAGCGTGATTGCCAGGCCGGCCGGCCGCACATAGCCAGGACATCCGGTGAGCGGGTCAGGCCACTCCGAGTCGAGCGAAAGTATTCCAATCGTCGCGCCGGACGGCGGAAATTCGAGCGGATGAGGAAACGGCACAGGATACTGCGGCTGCCGCTTGCGATCGCTCAAGGTGTCGAGCCCCGCAGCGCAGACGGAAGCCTCGCAGTATCGTCCGAAACCGCTCCGCTGCAGATATGGATTGATTAGGCTAAGCCGATGAAACGGAATTCCGGCCCATCCGTCGATAGACCAGCCCTCGGAGCCCCAGAGCATCTCGGCTGGCGAGTCGGGTGAATCCGAAGGCGTCGCCCCGGGAGGTAGCCCCTTTGCGGCCTGCCAGTATGACACGTCGCTGGACTTCCCGGCTTTCGCTCCCGCATCGGTGTACCAAGGGCTTGATGAATTCTCCTCGTGAGCTTCGCCGCCGAGACTGCTATGCCGTATGCCTTCGGCGTACGTCTTCACCAGGTAGCGCGCGTGCATCGCGTCGGCCTCGCTGAGCGCCGGATGCTCGTCCACCGGCGCCAATCGCTCAAGCACGCGATAGTGGTTAAGGCGCGCGAGCCATGCGGGCGGAGCAGCCGCGCCTGGCGCGTCCGCGGGCGTGCCCGGCGCGACTGCTCCGCGGGCAGACGGGACCGTTTCGCCGCCGCCGGCGCCATCGGGCTCGCGGGCGACGCTGGCAGCGGCGGAGGGGGCGGCGGCGCTTCGCGTCGCCGCCCCCTCCGCCCCCCTGCCGACGCGGTGCTCGACGTGCAGCACGTAGGCGGTCAGTGCGAAGCCGCCGCCCGCGAACAGCAGCAGTGTCGCGACGGCGCGCGCGCCGCGCGATGCGGGGCGGCGAGCCGGCGCTGCGTTCCTGCCGCGCCCGGCGCCGACCTGGGACAGGTCGTCGCCGGGCGCGACGCAGGCGAAGCGCGCGTCACCGAAACGCAGTTCGTCGCCGCGCGCGACGCGCGTCGGCCCGACCACGCGGCGGCCGTTGAGATACGTCCCGTTGGTCGAACCGAGATCCACAACGCGCCATCGGCCCCATCGCCGCTCCAGCGCCGCGTGCTGGCGCGAGGCCGTCGGCTCGTTCAGGACGAGGTCGTTGTCGGCGGCCGCACCGACCGTGATGCGCCGGCGGCCGAGCTCGCACGCCTGCGGCGAGGCCGCTCCGAGTGCGATCAGCCGCAGCGCGTGGGATTGGTTCGGGGACTTGGATCCAGACACGTCCGCGCGGCTTCGCCCGTCCTTAGAACTTCCAGTAGTTCGCGAGGAAATACTGCGCGCGTTCGATGAGTGGAATCACGCGCGCGCCGTCGGCGGCGGGCGCGATCGGCTCGTCGGCGCCACGGCCCAATTCGTCGATCACGCTGCGTCCCGAATCGACCAGCGCCTGCAAATCGTAACCGCCCTCCAGCGCGACGGCCATCCGCCCGCCGCAGCACTCGGCCGCCATCCGCTTCGCCCGCCGCGCAAGGGCGGCGAAGCCGCCCTCGGTCACTCGCATTCCGCCCAGCGGATCGCGAAAGTGCGCGTCGAAGCCCGACGACACAAGGACGAACTCCGGACGGAATTGCCGGACGACCGGCGCCAGCAGATCGTCGAAGACGCGCAAGTACTCGTTGTCGCCGAACGTCGCCGGCATCGGCGCATTGACCGTGTATCCCGCGCCGTCGCCGTAGCCGATTTCGTCCAGCGCGCCGCTGCCCGGGTAGAACGGGTACTGATGCGTGGAGAAGTAGAGCACTTCGGGCGAATCGTAAAAGATGTCCTGGATGCCGTTGCCGTGATGGACGTCCCAGTCGATCACCAGCACGCGTTTGAGGCCGCGGCGGCGAATCAGATAGCGTGCCGCGATCGCCACGTTGTTGAACAAACAAAATCCCATCGCGCGCGTGGCGAGCGCGTGATGGCCCGGCGGACGGACGATCGCAAAGGCGTTGTCCGCCGCTCCGTCCATCACCGCCTCGACCGCGGTCAGCACGCCGCCCGCCGCCAGCAGCGCGGTCCGATAGGAGTCGGGCGAGGTGTGCGTGTCCGGGTCGAAATCGCAGCGCGGCATCGAGGCGCTGCGCTTGACCTCAGCGACGTAAGCGGGGTCGTGGCACAGTTCGATCTCGTCGGTGGCCGCCTCGCGCGGGCTAATCTCAAGTAACGCGTCACGATTCAGCCGGCCGGCCATTTCGATCATGACCGCCGCGCGTTCGGGGCGTTCCGGATGGCTTCGGCCGGCGAAATGCTTCAAAAAACGGCGGTCGCTGATCAATGCGGTCCTGAGCATCGTTGACACCCCGAACTCCGATAACGATCATAAATCAGACTCTGCGGCCTCGCGCTATGGGCCTTGGCCTCGGCGGACGGAAACCTCTTGGGAATAGTCGAAATAGTCCTGTTCCTTGTAATCGCGCTGATCATCATCCCCCCGGATGACCTCCCGCAGGTCATGCGCACCGTGGGCAAAGTGATGCGCGAGTTGCGGCTTGCGAGCAACACTGTGATGCGCGAAATCTCGGGCGCGATCGGCGATGACTCGCCATTCAATATTCTGCCGCCGCGCTTCGACGATCCGCATCCCCCGACGCCCTCCGCGGCGCCGGCGCCGCCTGCGCCGGCCTTTCTGGCTCCCGAGCCCGGGTCGGAGGCACCCGTTGGAGGCGCGCCCGGCGCCGAGCCTCAGCCTCCGGCCGACAACCAGGGGACCATGACTCGGACTTCGGCCGAAGCGCAAGCGCCGGGCGAACAACCGTCGTCTGCTGAACCGACCCTGCCCAAAGCGCCTGGCCCAGAATCGCCGGACGACAAACTCTAAGCCGCCATAACCCGCATCGCGCCACGTGGCTAACCAGGAGTCTTCCGCCGACAATCCTTCCGCGGCGCCCGGGGAGGTCCGCATGCCGCTGCTCGACCACGTGCGCGAGTTGCGCGCGCGGCTGGTGCGAGCGGTAATCGCGGTGGCGGTGGGATGCGCGCTCTCGTACATTTTCGCCGACCGTCTTTTCGCCTGGCTGACGCTGCCGCTGCGCGAGGTTGGCCAGGGCAAACTGCTGCTGATCGGCACGGGCGTAGGCGAGGCTTTTTTCACCAAGATCAAGGTTGCGCTGGTCGCCGGCATCTTTGTGGCGAGCCCGGCGATCTTTTACGAAGTCTGGAAATTTATCGCCCCCGGACTGTACGAATCGGAGCGGCGGATGGCCTTGCCGTTCGTCGTAAGCTCGAGCATGTTCTTCGCGCTCGGCGGCTTCTTCTGCTGGGCGGTGGTGTTCAAGATCGGCTACGCGTTTTTCATCTCCGAGTATGCTTCGATCGGCGTAACCCCGACGATCCGGATAAGCGAATATCTCGCCTTTTCGGCCAAGCTGATGCTGGCCTTCGGACTGACCTTCGAGATGCCGATTTTCGCGGTGTTCCTGACTCGCCTTGGACTGATCGATTACCGCATGATGTTGCAATATTTTCGTTACGCGGTGCTCGGCATCTTCGTGGTCTCGGCTGCGCTGACCCCGCCCGACATGGTTTCGATTTTCCTGCTCGCGATTCCCCTGCTCCTGCTCTATGGGTTGAGCGTGGGCGTATCCTACATGTTCCGTGCGCCGGCGCCGCTGGGCGAACCGGCAGCCGAACCGCCCGCCACGCTGTAAGCGCTGCGCCCGCGCGTTCACAGAAAGGAAAGCAACCTGATGGCCACAATCGTCAACGACCCACGAGCCTCGGGTGCCCCGGGAATCGAGCCGCGCTGGACGCATAGCGCCAAGGATGTCGTCGGCACGGCGTACTCGACTGCGAGCCCGATCTGGTTCACCGCGTCGGGCGGGGTGCTCAACGAGGTTTACTTCCCTACGATCGACCGGCCGCAAATCCGCGATTTGCAGTACCTGGTGACCGACGGCGAAACCTTTTTCCACGACGTGCATCGCCACCAGGACACTTCGATCGAATACCTCGCCGAGCGCGGTCTCGGCGTGCGCATCACCAACGCCGACCGCGACGGCCGCTACCGCGTGGTGATGGACGTCATCGCCGATCCACATCAGCCGTGCGTGCTGTTGGACACCAGGCTGGAGGGCGACGCTGATCTGCTGCGCCGCCTGCGCCTGTTCGTGCTGCTCTCACCGCATCTGAACGTCGGCGGATGGGGCAACAGCGCCAACGTCGCGCGGATGGCCGGGTACGAGTTTCTGACCGCGCACAAGAAAGACACCTGGCTCGCCCTGGGCGCCAACGTACCCTTCGCGCACCGGTCGTGCGGCTATGTCGGCAAGACCGACGGATGGCAGGACCTCAGCCAGAATTTCAAGCTCGACTGGGAGTTCGCCTCGGCCGCCGACGGCAACGTCGCGCTGACCGCCGAGATCGATCTGCCCGAGGACCGCCATTTCACGCTCGGTCTCGCTTTCGGCAACAGCCTGCATCGCGCGGTGACCTGTCTCTACCAGTCGCTCGGCGTGCCCTTCGCGCAGCATTCGGAGCGCTTCGTGGAACAATGGAGCCGCGCCTGCGCGCATATGTACCCGCTGGATCGATGGACCGGCGACGGCGGCAATCTGTGCCGCAGAAGCCGCGAGCTGCTGCTCGCCCACGAGGACAAGCGTTTCCCGGGCGCGCTGATCGCTTCGCTCAGCATCCCCTGGGGCGAGGCCAAGGGCGACGAAGACCTTGGCGGCTACCACCTGGTATGGACGCGCGACATGGTCAACAGCGCGACCGGATTACTGGCGGCCGGCGACCTCGCCACGCCGGTGCGCGCGCTCATCTACCTCGCCTGCTCGCAGCGCTCTGACGGCGGGTTTCCGCAGAATTTCTGGATAGATGGCACGCCCTACTGGTCGGGCATCCAACTCGACGAGGTCGCCTTTCCGATCATGCTGGCGTATCGGCTGGCCCAGGCCGGCGCCACGATGGGTGCGTTCGATCCGTATCCTATGGCGCTCGCGGCGGCCCGCTACCTTATTCAGCAAGGTCCGATCACGCCGCAGGAGCGATGGGAGGAGAACAGCGGCTACTCGCCTTCGACGCTGGCGAGCAATATCGCGGCCCTGGTATGCGCGGCGCATCTGGCCAAGGAGCGCGGCGACGCAGCGACCGCCGAGTTCCTGCTGGATTACGCCGACTTTCTCGAATCGCACATCGAACGCTGGACCGTCACCGGGCAGGGCTTTCTCGTGCCCGGGATCAAACGCCACTATGTCCGCATCAATCCCGCCGACCACGCAGCGGGCGGGTCGAATGAAGATCCCGACCACGGAATGGTTATTATCCACAACCGGCAGCCCGGCGAGCCCTACCAGTTCCCCGCAGCCGAAATTGTCGACGCGGGTTTCCTCGAACTCGTGCGCTATGGGATCCGCCGCCCCGGCGATCCGTTGATCGAGGATTCGCTGCGCGTAATCGACGCGGTGCTCAAGACGAGTTTCCCGGCCGGCCCCTGCTGGAAGCGTTACACTCACGACGGCTACGGCCAGCGTGACGACGGCGGACCGTTCGAAGGATGGGGCGTCGGCCGGCCGTGGCCGCTCTTGACCGGCGAGCGCGGCCATTATGAGCTCGCCGCCGGCCGTGACGTCGGCCCCTATCTGCGCGCGATCGAACGATTCGCGACCTGGACGCGGCTCCTGCCCGAACAGATCTGGGACCGGCCCGATATTCAGGAGGCGCTGATGTATTTCGGCAAACCTACCGGCGCGGCAATGCCGCTCATGTGGGCGCATGCGGAATATCTCAAGCTGCTGCGGTCAGCCGCCGACGGCGTCGTCTTCGACCTGATACCTGAAGTCGCCGAGCGCTACCGCGCCGGCACGCCGCGCGCGCCGATCGAGATCTGGAAGGATAACCGGCAGATCCAATCCATGACGCAGCCGTGCAGGCTGCGCGTGCAGCGCGACGAACCATTCATGCTGCACTGGACCAAGGACGAGTGGCATCACGCTCAGGACAGCCATTCGCAACACACCGCGGTCGGTCTCGATTTCGTCGATATCGACATCACCGCGGCTGACCGCGCGCCCATACGCTTTACGTTTTACTGGGAATCCCGGGAAAAGTGGGAAGGCCGCGACTACGCGGTCGAACTGCAGGGAGGGTAGCGGAGCCTGGCGGTCAGGCGCCGATGCGGCGGATCGAAAAGGCCGCGCTCAGCGAGTCGAGCAACGCGTCCACTTCGGCCGCCGACGCATCGTCGAAGTACAGCCGCAGATAGTGATGGCGGCGATCCTCGGTGCGCAGCATCGCAAGGTTGTCGTATGACTCGATGATCGCCTTGAAGCGCGCAATCGCCGCGGGCTCTATCGCCAGCAGCAGGGTTTGAAACGATTGCGGGGAATTCATAGTCCTATCGCTCCGGTCTGCACCGGTACGGACGCGCCGGGGTGCGACGGACGGCAGCCGACCATAGTCTCGCCGCCGCGGTCGGTGCTATAAAGTCAGCCGACGCCCGCACTGTACCTGGCTATAACAGGCAAATTCCGAACAGTCCCTCGGCTGAATAACAGCTTTGCGCCCGGTTGCCAATTACGCTGTTGGGTTTTCTTTTAACGAAACCTGTTTGATTCGGCACAATGCCGCCTGTCAATTAGCTACATGGCCTTCGCGCGGTTAATCCTCGTCACCGGCAAGGGCGGTACGGGCAAGAGCGCGGTCGCCGCCGCTCTCGCGCTTTGGCTCGCGCGCCGGCGGCCCACGACGCTGGTCGATCTTGACCAGCGGATGTGGGCGGCGCGGATGCTCGGGATCGCGCCGCGCGAGGACTCCGCTGCCGATGCCTCGCCGCGCGCCGGCGCGGAGACGATCGCCGATCTCGAGACCATCACGCTCAGCGCCGCCGCCGAGCTCCAGGCTTTCATCGAGCGGCTGGTGCCGATGAAGGCGATCGCTCGCCGGATGCTGCGAAGCCGCACCTTCGGCTACGTGACCGCCGCACTGCCGGGACTGGAAGCTTTCTTGATGCTCGAGCGGCTGCGGCTGATTGCCGGGCGGGCGGCGCTGGAGGATCGCTACGCGGTGGTGGACGCTCCAGCCACGGGGAGTGCGCTGGAACTGCTCGCGGTGCCGGCCGCGCTCAAGCAAATCGCGCCGCTCGGAACCCTCAACCGGCTGGCCGCCAACGTCGAGAGCTTCGTCGCCGACGAGGCGCGTTTCTCCGTGATGCTCACGCTGACGCCGCAGGAGATGGCGCTGCGCGAGGCGCTCGAGGCCTCCGACGTGCTCCGCGGGCGGCTCGGCGTAAGCGTCGCGGCGGCGGCGCTCAATTGCGTGCCGTCCGTGCTGTTCACACCGAGCGACCTCGAGGCGCTGGGCGCGACGGGCGCGGACCCGGGCTACGCGCGCCTGGCGCAATGGCGCGACGGCGCGGGACGCTTCGCGGCGCGCGCGCGCCGCGAAGCG
>DASXMQ010000132.1:0-4890 GCA_036495625.1 Binataceae bacterium (SeqCode)
CAGCGTCCCCTTCGGTCTCGCTGCTGAACGCCTGCGTCAGAACGCCAATTCTTGCGCCCCTCAGGCCATCGCGATCGAGATGCCGGCTATAGCTTCCCGTGTGCCCGGCGATCGCATAGGCCGACGTGTACGGATCCTTGGGATCGTATCCCGCCAGCGCATCGAGCAGCAGCGCGGCATCGGTGACCGTGCGCGTCATCGGACCGGCGGTATCCTGAAGAACTACCAGGGGCGACATGCCGGCTCGGCTGATCAAGCCGGGCGTGACGCGGAGACCAAAGAGGTTGTTGAAACTGGCCGGCACGCGGATTGAGCCGCCCGTGTCCTCGCCGATTCCGACCGTGCCCAGGTTTGCCGCCACGGCCGCGCCCGTGCCGCTGCTCGAGCCACCCGGGTCACGGTCCAGGGCGTAGGGATTTTTGGTCTCGCCGCTCTTGGAAGAAAAGCCGAACCAGGAAGTCGCAAAATCCGGCATTGCGGATTTCGCCAGGACGATCGCTCCGGCCTGCTTCAGCCTGGCGATCGCGGTCGCGTCGTGCTGCGGGATATAGCCGTCCAGTGCGATCGAGCCGAATGTCGTGACGATCCCCTTGGTCTCGGCCTGATCTTTGACGACGACGGGAATGCCGTGCAGCGGCCCGGTAAGCGTCCCCGCGCGCGAATGAAGCTCGTCCAGCCGATCCGCCTCGGCAAGGGCGTTGTGGTTGATGGTCACAATCGAATTGAGCGCCGGCCCCTTGCGGTCGAACGTCTCGATCCGGTCGAGGTAGCGCTGGACGAGCTGCCGGCAGGTGAGCACCCGCCGGCGAAACGCTTGATGGATATCGGCGATCGTCGCTTCTTCGAGCTTGAATGCTTCGTCAGCCATGCCGCTTGGCCCTCGGACGACGCCGCGCGCCCTAGACCATCTCGATCCCGCCCCACAGGAACAGCAGCACGACTGCGCCGCTGCGCGACCTTACATTGTGCGTACAGCCGTTGGGCCGGAAGCTCATTTGGCCGGTCGCCACCTCGCCGCTCTCGTCCGCGAGCGAGCCTTCGACGACGTAGATCAATTCCTCGCCGGTATGCCGATGGCGCGGAATCGCGGCGCCGGGCTCGAACAAGGCCAGCGCGGCGCGGCGGTTGGCGGCCTTGTCCTCCCAGATGAGCTTCTGCCGTACGCCGGGGAGCGTATCGCGCCAGGAGATGTCGCTCGGTACGAAAATCTGCGAACGCGGCGCGCTGCCCGTTTCCCTGGCCGGCTCGACACCGCCGGTGATGACGGCCAGCACGGTCGCGCCGTGCTTGCTGCTCACGGTATGCACGCATCCGTTCGGCCGATAACCCATGTTGCCGGCGCTGACCGTGCCGGCTTCGTCCGCGATGGCGCCCTCGATGACGTAGAGAATTTCATCGCCGACGTGGCGATGCATCGGCAGGGTTGCGCCCGGCTCGAAACGAGCCCAGCCGGCGCGGCGTTGGGTGGCCGCGTCGGTCCACAACTCCTTCTGCCGTAGCCCCGGCAGCGTGTCGTGGCGCTTCCACTCGATATCCGTGACCGCGATCATTTGTGAAGCCGGGCTTTCGGCCATGGCAGGTTACCTCCGCGTCTGGACGCTGGTTTTGCTCCGCGTCCTAACCTTTGATGGGCGGGCCGCCGGCGGCAGCCCGTCGCGTTTTCACCGTAGGATCAAACGGGGTGTATCTCCGCGCCGCCGCGCGTGTCAAACCGGTGGCGGCCATGCCTATGCTGGGATTCGAGCCCGGGAACGAATCGGATGGAAGATTCGAACAGACGAGCGGTGACTTTTGCCCAGGCCATCCGATACGCGACACACGGCGCGACACACGGAGGAGCAGATGCCGATCACCAATCAGCAGTCGGGAACCAACGTCAACGAAGTCGCCGAGGGGATATACCGGATCAGCACGCCGATCGAGGCGATCCCCGGCGGCTTCACTTTCAACCAGTACCTGATCGCCGGCGATGAGGCGCTGCTGTTCCACACGGGAGGGCGCGGGCTCTTCCCGCTCGTGCGCGAGGCGGTCGCCTCGGTCATTCCGCTCGGCCGCCTGCGCTACCTCGCGCTCTCGCATTTCGAAGCCGACGAATGCGGCTCGCTCAACGAATGGCTCGCCGCTGCGCCCAACGCCGCTCCGCTCTGCGGACGAATCGCCGCGCTGACGTCGGTCCGCGACTTTGCCGACCGTCCGCCGCGCGAGATGGCCGACGGCGATACGCTCTCGCTCGGAAAGCATGAGGTGAGATGGCTCGACGCGCCGCATATGCCGCACGGATGGGAATGCGGCTATTTGTTCGAGGGGCGCACGCGTACGCTCTTGTGCGGCGATCTGTTCACACAGCCGGGCGCCAAGCCGGCGCCGTTGACCGAAGGGGACATCCTTGGCCCAAGCGAGGCGTTGCGCTCGAAACTGGATTATTTCTCGCACGCGCGGAATTCACACGCGCTGCTCGAGCATCTCGCTGCAACCGAGCCCTCAACGCTGGCGTGCATGCACGGGAGCGCGCGCCGCGGCGACGGCGCTGCGCTGCTGCGCGAACTCGCCGCGATTCTCGACCGCGCGTAAGCGGCGCCGACGCCGCTCTCGAGTGTAAGCGGCGCGCGCAGGCGCGCCGCTTATGACGCCTGGGCCTGCGGCTCCGCCGCGAGCACCGGGTCGCGCACCAGCACGCCCTGGGAATAGAGCTCGCCGATACGGTCGTCGGAGATGTCGGTCAGCTCGTGTAGCACGCGCTCGTTGTCTTCGCCCAAAAGCGCGGCGCGAAGGTTGAGCTGGTCGGGCCACGCCGAGAACTTGACCGGCACGCCCGGGATATCGAGTTCGCCGAGGAAACGATCCTTCACCCGGCGCACGGTCTTGCGCGCGCGCAGATGGGGATGCTCGACCGCCTCGTTGAGCGAGAGCACGGGCGCGCACGCGACCCGTTCCTTGTCGAGCGCCGCCAGCGCCGCGTCGCGCGAGGCAAATCCGCCGAGCCATTCCTCGATGATCCCCTTGAGCGCGTCGTTGTTGTCGCGCCGGCCGCGCGCGCTGCGAAAGCGCGGGTCGCTCGCCAGTTCCGGCTTGCCCATCGCGCGCACCAGCTGCGGCCACTGATGCGGCATCACGGCGAGGAACACGTACTGGTTATCCTGGTAGTGGAAGATTCCGGTCGGGCCGCCGTTGGGATGCTGCGAGCCGCTGCGCGTGGGACGATACTTGCCGCCGCGCATCGAGACCATCGGCACGCTCGCCTCGTGCATGTGGAAGTAGGTATCGAGAATCGACGCGTCGAGGTACTGGCCCTCGCCGGTGCGCTCGCGATGGAGCAGCGCGAAGCCGACCGCCATCGCCGCCGACATCCCAGTGGACACGTCGCCGATCGCCATCGTGAAGATGGCCGGCGGGCGATCCAATTCGCCCACGCCGTCGGTGATCGCGGCGTAGGCCTGTCCCATGTAGTCGTAGCCGACCTTGTAGGCAAGCGGGCCGCTCTGCCCCAGCGCCGAGATCGAGCACATGATGATCTTCGGGTTGCGCTTGCGCAGTTCCTCGTACCCGAAGCCCATCTTCTTGATGATCCCCGGCGCATAGTTTTCCACCACCACGTCGATCTTCGGGATCATCGAATAGATAAGCTCGCGCGCGCCGGGCTTGTTGATGTCGAGCGCGAAGCTGAGCTTGCTGTGGTTGTGCTGGAAGTAATAGGTGCTCTGGCTCGAGTCCTTGTACTCGGGCGCAAGCGGCTTGAGTCCGGCGGCGCGCACCCGGTCGCCGGCCGGCGCCAGTTCGACCTTGATTACCTCGGCGCCCATCTCGGCCAGCACGCGCGTGCAGGTCGGCCCGGCGACGAATTGGGTGAAATCCAGGACTCGATAGCCTTGGAGCATCCGTGGTTTATCGGGCATCGGCGCAATCCTCCATGCGTGGGCGGCCCTAGTACGTCTGCGCTCCAGGGCGGTTACGCCCACAGTACAAAAAGCCGGTGGGGCTGTAAAACCGTGGCCGGGGGCGGTGTCGCCACGTAATTTTTGCGCACGCACGTTTTGGGATGGCGTCGGGTAAATCCCGGGTCGCCATTTCATGAGCAATGAAAATATTCCGCGTCTTTTGGACCTTCTCGCTTGGCACCCTTGATGCTCCCCCCTCATGTGAGGGATACGAAAATGAGAAGCGACATCTTTCCACTAAGCCTTTCCAACGCAATCAAGACGTTGGCTTTTATCGCGGGAGCGATACTTCTGCAGGGCTGCTACGGCGGCGGCCACCCGTACTACGCGGAACCCGCTTACGGACCGTCGTACGCACCGCCACCCGCATACGCTTACGCCCCTGCGCCGGCCTACGGATACGCCGCACCGCCGCGAATCGGCGATTACGATGAGCATCACGCATGGCACGACCGCGATTGGTGGGTGCAGAACAACCGTCCGTGGGTTGCGCAGCACCATCCGGATTGGGTCGCGCACGACCACGATCATGACCATCATTAATGATGCGCTTCCCTGGACGGGATCGGACGCTTCCCGGGACTTGAGGCTTCACCGGGACCTGAGGCTTCACCGGGGACCTGAGGCTTCACCGGATCGACCGCAGATTCGATTGGACGGTCGTTCGATCCGGCGCGCCCCAGTCGTTCGATCCGGCCCGCCCGCCAAATAAGAGGTTCCGAGACTGGGCCTCTGCCGCCAAGCCTGGCCGAGCCTCCCTCCTCGCTCTCCCCTCCAGCGCGACACTCCAGCTCTGGACGTTTCCGTCGATCAAAAAATTTTTTAAAGGATTCCGCCACAAAGTTGTGGCATCGGCTGGAATAATGCTTATGTTTTTTGGCGTAGGAATCCGGAAATTTGACCGGGCCTATCCCGAATCGTGTCCCAAAGCTACGCCAGATGAGCAAACACAAAG
>DASXMQ010000133.1:0-2143 GCA_036495625.1 Binataceae bacterium (SeqCode)
GGCGCCTTGCCGAACATCACGCGGGAGGCAGCGCTTACGCCCTCGATCTCGCCGCGATACGTCACCATGTTCAGATACGCTTCGAGGATCTGCGCCTTCGTCCATCGCCGCTCGAGCGCGAGGGCGGCGGCTACCTGTCGCAATTTTTGGATAGCGGTGCGCGGACGCGCGCCGGCGCGCGCGATTCGCGGATCGAGCATCGCGGCCAGTTGCATCGTGAGCGTGCTAGCGCCGCGGCTGCGCCGGCCCGCGATACGCGATACGGCGGCGCCTGCGAGGGCGGCGAAATCGACCCCATGATGGCTTTGAAAGCGACGGTCTTCCGACGCGATCACGGCCTCTTGCAGAGCAGGCGAGATCGCACCGAGCGGAGTCCATGCGAGCCGTCGCCCGCGCGCGTCCACGCGAAGCTCGTGGATCGGCTCGCCGTGGCGGTCGAGCAACTGGGCGTCGGAGGGACGCCAGCGCGCGCGCACCTCATCGAAACTCAGCAGGACGGGCCGGCCAAGCGTAGCCAAAGCCAGCAATCCGACGGCAGCCGCGAGCGCGGCCGCCGATACTCGGCGCATCGTCACGGCGCGACCTCAACCGGCGCGTTGGGCAGCTCGCCGAGCATCTCGGGCTCGTAGAGCGCCTCCACCCGGGTCGTCGGAAGCTGAAAAACGCCGGCCTGGTTGAGCCGGATATTGTACTCGACTTCGAAGGTGCCCTTGGGGATGAATTCATAGTAGGCGCGGTAGGCGTCGAACGGGCGCTCGACGAAGTCGGGCCAGTAGTAGTTCTGGTTGCTCGAATTTTCAGCGCTGGCGGCGCTCGCCGCACTCGCCGCGATCGACGAGTCGCGCCTGAGCCCGGTGTTGAGATGCGACGCGCCGGCGGGCAGCGGGTCGTTCACGACTACCCAGGTCATGTCGGTTTGCGCTTCGATCTTCAGATGGACGCGCACGATATCGCCGCGGCGCCATCCGCCCGTATGGTTTCTATCCACGGCGCTCAGCGTTCGCGTGATCCGGTAGCCGCTGCTGAACGGCGCCTTAAGCGGAATCGCCGCGCGCGTGCGAATCTGCACCCACGGGTTTCCGCTGCCGCTATGGTCAACGCGCAGATCGGATTGCGCGGGCGGCCACGCGAGGCTGAGATCGCCGCCATGCGGGTCGCTCGTCCAATCGAGTTGCTTCGACGCCGCCGCGAGCGATGCTGTGGTCGTTCCCTTGACCGGCACGGATTCGAACGCGCGCGCGAATTTCTCGACCGCCAGCGTGCCCCACGCGTTGGCGAGGGTCGTCGTCCATGCGCCGCGCGATTGCAGCCGCACCGCGCCCTGCATTACGCGCGGCACATCGTCGTGCCAAAGCCCGTTATCGACGAGCAGCAGGTCAAGCCGCAGCATGTTGCTCTCGACGTCGGTCATCAGGCACCAGCACTGGCCGCCCGAGAGATGCGCGCCGGTGCCTTGCCAGTTGAGCCGCGCGCGCACGATCTGCTCGGCCTCCGAGCGCCGCTGCGCGCGGTCGGGAACGCCGTCGAGATGGAGCAGGATGTTCCACCACTGGATTACGGTCGCGTCGGGCCAGAGGTTGGGTTCGATAACGATGCTGCCGAGCATCGCGGCATTGGCCTTGCCGGCGCTCGAGAGCGCCTCGATCGCGGCGATCTTGCGCAGCGGCAGGTCGGCTCCCGGCACCGCGCCATAACGCACGACCGTCCCCGCGATAAAGCCGGAGAGTCCGCGCACCATCGCCGCTTCCGATTGCGGCGGAATCGTAAGTCCCGCTTCATGCGCGATCGAGAAGACATACGAGGTCAGGATGTCGCTGCCCTCGCGCATCTCCGGAAAGAACTTCAGCAGGCCGTCGGCGTCGAGGTACTGCGGCAGGTCGTTCGCGATGCCGTTCCAGAGCATCGGATCGCCGAGCGCGATCGCTCGCGACACGCGCTGCTCCATGCAGGTGTATGGATAGGCGCGCATCCATTCGCGTACCCCGTCGAGCCCGGCGCTAAGCGACGGACTGAGCGAAACCTGCACGTTACCCTGTCCCGCGAGCGCGTCGGCGGGCAGCGCAACCGGCTCGGCGATCGGCTTCTCCAATCGCATCAGCGTCGCCTGGTAGGTCCGGACAGGCGTCACCGGGAGCACGCGCTG
>DASXMQ010000134.1:0-19445 GCA_036495625.1 Binataceae bacterium (SeqCode)
TCGAGCAGCCGCGCCGAGTAATCGCTCCACGAATAAGCTTCGGCAGCGGCGCGCACCTCGTCTTCGGTTCGATGGTTCGTCTCGAGCAGTGCGGCGAGCCGCTCGGCGATTTCGGCCGGCCTCGCCGGATCCTTCACGACAAACGGATGCATCGCGGGCGGCAGTAGTTCGGCGACGCCGCATTGCGCGCTGACCATCACGCCCAGCCCCGCGGCCATCGCTTCCATCGCGACGTTGCCGAACGGTTCGAAAAACGACGGCAGCGCAAAGGCGTCGGCGGCGCGAAAAAGCTGCTCGATCTCGCCGATCGCGCCCAGGAACCGAACGCGCGAGCCGATTCCCAGCCGATGAGCCATCCGGATATAGCGCACCGCCGAGCGATCGGTGCCGGCGACGAGCAGGAATGGATGCGATTTCAGCGCCGGCCAGGCCTCGAGCAGCGGGCCGAGTCCCTTGCGCGCGAAACCGTGGCCCACGAACGCGACCACAGGCGCCCCGCTCTCGACTTCATACATCTGGCGAAAACGGGCGCGCTCGGCGACGCTTGCGGGGCGGAAGCGCTCGAGATCGACGCCATTGTAAAGCGTCACCGCCTTTTCCGGTTCGAGGCCGAACTCGTCGATCAATTGCGTTCGCACCAGTTCCGAAACCGCGATTGCGCGGCGCAACGTGGGAGATTTAAAGGCCGCACGTTCGGCGATGATCTGGGCGCGATGGTACGGTCGCAGCCGCATGGCCGCCGCCGCCCAGTTGCCGCGCCATCGCTGCGCCGCGCGCAGATAGGCGCTATGCGCGCCGCCGCCGGAGCGCAGGATGTCGGCGCCCACGGCGCGCGCGAAGCTGAGCACCAGTTCCGCGCCGTCGCGCCGCGCCTGGGCCGGGGCGTCCCACGCAAACCGCATCAGGCGAAACGGGCCACCGGGCCATCGCGAGTCAACCTGAACCACGCGCCATCGCCCCGGCGCTCCGCGCGCTTCAGCGGTGTAGATGGTCAGATCGTGTCCGGCGGCGACGAGACACTGCGCGGTTGCGATCAGGTCGCGTTCGGTGCCGCCGCCGGCGGGGTCGAAACGCCGCGCGATCAACGCCACGCGCATTGCGAACCGCCTCCGCGCCGCCGCCCAATCACAGGATGCCCGAGGGGCGGCCATGTGTTAGCGTAAATGGTACGTGGAAAAAGAGGTGCGGAGGCTATGATCGAAATCCAGTGCACAAGTTGTCACACTCGCTATAGAATCGACGAACGGATTCTGCCCGACGAGACGCCTACGTTCAAATGCTCGCGTTGCGGTCATGTATTCAGCGCCGAGCCGCGCCAGAAGACGCCACGACGGGCGGGCGGCGATGCCGCTCGCGCCTCTGCGGCGGCGAAGTTCGCGCCGCCCGCCGCAGCCGAAGCGGAGGCGAATGCCCCGCCTGAACCGTCTCCTCCTCCGACAGACACCGACGCCGGCGCCGAGGCGCCCGCAGCCGCGTCTGCCAGAGAGGAGGCCGCAGCAGCCTCGCAGCAGCCGCCGCCGGCGCAGCCTGAGTCTTCGCCGTACGCTTCGGCGCCTGCGCAGGCCGAGGTTCCACCGCCGCAAGCGATGCGACCGCGCCTGTCCGGCATCGCCGGCCGCCGCGGGACCGCCACTCCGCCGACCCCACGCCCGGAGCCTCCCAAGGACACTCCCCAGCAGACGATTCGGAAGACTCGCGACGCCACGCAGGAACTGCTGCAGCGGCGCTTCGGCAACATCGATGAAGCCGAAGGCGACCGGATGGGGAAAAATCTCGCTTTCGACTTCAGTGACGAACTCGATGCGGACGAACGGTCATCGCAGAGCCATCACGAAGAGAAATGGGAGGTCGGCGATACCGACCGTCCGTCTGCGCTTCCGCCCCGCCCCAAGCGGCGCATCCGGATATCGGATATCGACGACGACTTCGTCGAGAGTGGCACACAACTCGATCGTCCTTTCGCCCGCATGCAGAGCGGCGGCGAGCCGCTCGATGCGGACGAAGACCAGGATTTCGAGGACCGTATCCGTCCCGAGGAAGTCAGCGCGCAGGCGCACCGGCTCGAGGCGGAATTCCGCAACAGCTCCTACAAAATCCATTCCGCCGGCTATTTTCTCGGACTGTTCGCGATGGTGGTCGTTGGGTTCGGCCTGGTGACGATGGTGATACAGAGCGCGCCGATCGCGAGCGCGGGATTGCTGAGCGCACTACCCATCGTCGGCGCGGGTCTCCAGCCGCCGATTTCGGCCGCCCAGCGCGTCGCGCTCGGCGGGGTGCAGGCGGAATACGTCAAGCTCAAGGGCAATCAACCGGCGCTGGTCTTAAGCGGCACCGCTGAGAATCTCACCTCGACGGCGCTCGGAGCGGTCCAGATCGAGGCCGCGCTGACCGCATCCGGGGCGGCGCCGCTGCGCACTCAGGCGGTCTATTGCGGGAACAGTGCGACGCTGAAGACGCTGGCTGAAATGACCCCACACGAGATCGAATTCTTCGAGAAACTCGACGCGCCGAAGAACTTCACTCTGGCGCCGCATGCGACTACGCCGTTCGTGATCGTTTTTACCTCTCCGCCCGCGGGGGCTTCGCACTTCCAGTTGCGAATCGTGCGCGCCGATCCGGCAGCGGCGCCGCCCGCTCCTGCGAGCGAGGGCGGCTGACGCGACGGCGCCGTGGACGCTATTCCTTCTCGCTGGCGACCATGTCTTCGTACTCTTCGGCGTCCATCAGGTCTTCGAGTTCGCTCGGGTCGCTGATACGGACCTTGATCAGCCAGCCGTCGCCATACGGGTCTTCATTGATGACTTCGGGACTTTCGGGCAGTCCTTCGTTGATCTCAAGCACGGTGCCGCTGACAGGCGCATAGATGTCGGAGACCGCCTTGACCGACTCGACCACTCCGAAGGGATCGTCCTTGCTGATCTTCTCGCCGACCGCTGGCAGCTCGAGATAAACAATTTCCCCGAGTTGGTCCTGCGCGTGGTCAGTGATACCTATCGTCGCAACCGCGTCGTCGGCCACGAGCCATTCATGTTCCTTCGAGTACTTGAGTCCCGGCGGAACTTCCATATCCACCCCCTGAAGATCGCCCTTTGACGCGCCGGCGCCGCATTCGGGCGACATGGCTCTTGTGTCCACGTACTTTCATCACGCCCGGCAAAACTACGGTTGTCAAGTTCCGGACGTGATGCGCCGGGCGGATTTCTAGACACACGGCTCTTCCAACACCCGCCACTTGTCCTGGCCGCGGAAGCTGAGACTTGCGTGTCCGGAGAAGAGGAGAACGCTTCGCGCTTGCTATCGACGACCAAATGATCTAGCCGGACTATGCGAAGGAGGAACGCTTGTTTGCCAGCCAACGAGAGCGCGCCGGAAAAGACCCATAGGTTGCCCGCGCGGATCGAGGAGACTGCCAACCGACACTGACCAACATGATCGTCGGAGTACCCACCGAGATAAAACCTGACGAGCGGCGCGTGGCGTTGACTCCGGCCGGCGCCGCCGCCTTTCGCAGCCGTAACCATCGCGTGCTGATCCAGAGTGGCGCCGGCGGCGGCAGCGGCTTCAGCGATCGCGAGTACAGCGCGGCCGGCGCGCAGATCATGCGCTCGGCGGCGGCGGTATGGGAACGCGCGCGAATGGTGCTCAAGGTCAAGGAGCCGCAGCGCTCCGAGTTCCGCTTCTTGCGCAAGGACCTCGTGCTATTCACCTACCTCCATCTCGCGGCCGAGCCAGCGCTTGCGCGCGAACTTGTGCGGCGCGGCACGACCGCGCTCGGTTATGAGACGGTGCAGCTCGAAGACCAGAGCCTGCCATTGCTTGCACCGATGAGCGAGGTGGCAGGACGACTGGGGGTGCAGGTCGGCGGATGGTGTATGGAGGCGCAGAACGGCGGCTGCGGCGTCCTGCTGAGCGGAGCCTCGGGCGTGCGGCCCGGACGCGTGGCGGTGCTCGGCGGAGGAATCGCCGGCTCCAACGCGGCGCGCGTCGCGGCTGGCGTGGGAGCCGAAGTGACCATCTTCGATGTCAACCCGAGTCGCCTGCGCTACCTCGGCGAGATGCTCGGCGGGCGCGTGACGACGCTGATGTCAAACCGGGCGACGCTGGAGGAACAAGTGCTGCACGCCGACCTCGTGATCGGCACCGTGCTGGTCGCCGGCGCGCGCTCGCCGCGGCTGCTGACGCGCGCGATGGTCGCGCGGATGAAGCGCGGCGCGGCGCTGGTGGATCTCTCGATCGACCAGGGCGGATTGTCCGAGACCTCGCGCCCGACCAGCCATCGCCGGCCCATTTATGTCGCCCAGGGGGTGGTCCACTATTGCGTAACCAATATGCCGGCGATCGTGCCGCACACCTCGACCTACGCGTTGACCAATGCGACGCTGACCTACGCCCTGGAACTGGCCGACCGCGGCGTGCTCGAGGCGGGGGCGCGCAACGCCGCGCTGCGCCACGGAGTCAACACCTTCGGCGGCCACATCGTGCATCCGGCGGTAGCCGCGGCGCTCAGGATGAAGCCGCGCTCGCCGTGGGAATAAAGCCCGGGCATCGTTTGCCGAAAAGACCCTAGTCCGCGCCCATCGTCGGCGCCATTGGCTGCGCAACCGGAAGCGTATAACCGAGCTTGGATGCGAGGTCGTCCAGCGATTCCTCGACGCCGCGCTGCGCAAGGTCGTTGGCGTGCACCCAGCGCCCGCGGTTCGCGAGGAAATTACCGAGGTTGAAGATGTTCTGCGTCAGCGCCTCTTGCTGGCGCGCGTAGCGCGCGGTCCACAGCACGACTCCGTTATGAACGTCGATCAGGTGCAGCGCGAAGGCGACCGCCGCCGGGCTCTTGGCCGCATAGTCGCTGCCCACGCGCTCCTGGTAGCGGGTCACGGTGCCGAAGACCACGGCGTCGGCCGAGAGCTGGCGGCCGAGCTTCATCGCGTTGTCCTGCATGTTGGCGAGCGTGGTCGGCGGCAGCTGTTGCATCACTCCGCGGACGTCGGATTCGGGCACCACTTCCCATCCCGAGACCAGGGTCATGCGGCCCCAGACGTCGGCAGTGATCGATTCGGCCGCACCGTCCTCGATCGGCTCGCCGGTGGCGTTGGGATGATCGATGATCGGCATCACGGCGACGCGATGGACCTTGACCGTGCGGATGGCGCGAACCGAATGGAGCTCGAGCGACGGATCCTTGCCGACCAGCGGCAGCGATTCAACGGTCCCGTGCCACATCTGGCTCGGCGAAAGATTGCTATTGCTGCTGCATGCGGGCGCCGTCAGCGTCAAAGCGAGCGCGAGCGCGTACGCGGCCGGCAAGGGAATTCTCACGATGTCACCTTGATTGACAGTTCGCGCAGCTGGCGCGGATCGACCTCCGACGGCGCTCCGCTCATAAGATCGACCGCCCTCTGCGTTTTGGGAAAAGCCATCACTTCGCGCAGCGATTCTGTGCCGCTCACCAGCATCGCAATCCGATCCACGCCGAACGCGATGCCGCCATGCGGCGGCGCCCCGTAACCCAGCGCCTCGAGCAGAAAGCCGAACTTGAGCATCGCCTCGTCGCGCGGGAAGCCGAGCAGCCCGAACACCTTGAGCTGAAGCTCCGGGTTATGAATACGAATCGAGCCGCCGCCCAGCTCTTCGCCGTTGAGCACCATGTCGTAGGCGAGCGCGCGGGCTTTGAGCGGCGCGGAGTCGAGCAATTCGAGGTCGCCGGGATGCGGCGCGGTGAACGGATGGTTTACCGCGACCATCCGCTTCTCCTCCTCGTCGTACTCGAACAACGGAAATTCGACAACCCACAGAAACTTGAGCTCGCCCGTCTCGCGCAGCTTGAACTTGCTGCCGAGCTGCAGGCGCAAGTCGCCGAGGATCGGGCGCACCCGCGCGGCTTCTCCCGCTACCATCAGCAGCGTGTCGCCGGCCGCAAGCCCGGCCGCATGGGCGACGCGCACGCGTTCGTCGTCGCTTAAGTGGCGCGCGATCGGCCCCTGCCATCCGTCGCTCGCCGCTTTCGCGTACGCGAGGCCAAACCCGTAGCGCGTGCGCACGCTCTCGGTCATCTCGTCGAGCTCGCGCCGGCTCAGCTGATGCGCCGCGGGAAGCACGATTCCATAGATACTCGCGCCGCGCGCCAGCACCTCGGCGAAGACCTTGAACCGGGTGCCGGAAAACGCTGTGTCGAGGTTCTTGAGCTCCATCCCGAAACGCAGGTCGGGCTTGTCGACGCCGAACCGCTCCATCGCCTCGGCATGGGAAAGCCGCAAAAACGGCGTCGCGAGCTCGATTCCAAGCACGCGGCGGTAGATCTCCGCCATCATGCCCTCGCCCGTCGCGACCACGTCGTCAACCCGCGGACAGGTCAGCTCGATATCCACCTGGCTGAACTCGGGCTGACGATTCGCGCGCAAGTCCTCGTCGCGAAAGCATCGCGCGATCTGATAGTAGCGGTCGAAGCCGCTCACCATCAAAAGTTGCTTGAGCAGCTGCGGCGATTGGGGCAGCGCGTAAAAGCGGCCCGGGTTGACGCGGCTCGGCACCAGGTAATCGCGCGCACCCTCGGGCGTCGCGCGCCAGAGGATCGGAGTCTCGATTTCGACGAAGCCGGCGCCGTCGAGATAGGAGCGGGTCGCCTGCACGGCGAGCGCTCGCCGGCGGAGATTGCGCTGCATCGCGGGCCGCCGCAGATCGAGGTAGCGGTAGCGCAGGCGGATATCCTCGGCGGTGCCCTCCGCGTCGATCGAAAACGGCGGCGGCTGCGAGCCGTTGAGGATCTGCATCTCGGTCACGGCGATTTCCACCGTCCCGGTCGCAAGCTCGGCGTTTACCGCGCCTTCCGCGCGCATCACGACCTTGCCGCGCGCGGCCAGGTAGTATTCCGAGCGCGCGCGCCCCGCGACCTCATGCGCGGCGGCCGCCGTGGCGGGGTTGAAAACGAGCTGCAGGATGCCCTCGCGGTCGCGCAAATCGATGAAGATCAAGCCGCCGTGGTCGCGGCGCGACGCAACCCATCCCCAAAGCGCAACCTCGCGCCCGGCATCGGCGGCGCGGAGTGCGCCGCAATAGTCGGTGCGCGGCCAGGGCGGCAGCGGCGAATATTCGTACGGAGCAGCCATCGAATTACGTCCGTGGAAGAATACCTGCGCGGGGCGGGCTACGGAATAGTCACGGCGAGCGGGCGTCTCATAACGCACGGCTGTTAGCGCCAGCGGCGGTCAACGCCGCGATCACATCCGCCTGCGCAACCTCGCTCTGCGTGCTGGTCTTCAAGTCGCGCAGCGCGACCGTGGCGCTCGCAAGCTCGTTGTCGCCGATAATCAGCGCGTAGCGCGCGCCGATCTTGTCCGCGCGCCGCATCAGCGCCTTGAGGCCACGGCCGGGCGAGAGCAGCTCGACCCGCAGCCCCGCCGCGCGCATCTCGGCCGCTAGTGTCATCGCGCGGCGCATCGCGGCATCGCCGAGCGCGGCCACCGCCGCGTCGACGCGCGAAGCGAACTGAGCCGCGTCCAGAGCCAGCGCGAGGCGATCGACGCCGATCGCGAAGCCGGTGCCGGCGACCGCGGCGCCGCCCAGCGATTCGACGAGGCCGTCGTAGCGCCCGCCCGCCGCGACCGCGCTCTGCGCGCCCACCGCAGTCGAAATAACCTCGAACGTGGTCCGGGTGTAGTAGTCGAGGCCGCGCACCAGGCGGGGATTGACCGCGTGCGGCACCCCGGCGTCGGTCAGGAGCTCGCGCACGGTCGCGAAATGGGCGCGGCAGTTGTCGCAGAGATAGTCCCGGCTCTTGGGCGCAGCCTCGGCCAGCTTGACGTCGATTTTGCAGTCGAGCAGGCGGAGCGGATTGCGCTCCAGGCGATGGCGGCAGTCCTCGCACAGCTCCGCGAGATGCGCGCGGCCGTATTCCAGCACCGCCTGGCGATAGCGCGGCCGGCATTCGGCGTCTCCGAGCGAATTGATCTCGAACGTGAGCTCCAGCCCCAGTTCGCGGCGCAGCTCGTCGATCATCGACATCAGCTCCGCGTCCGTGGCGGCGTCGAGGCGGCCGAAGATCTCGACTCCGAACTGCGAGAACTGGCGAAAGCGCCCCTTCTGCGGACGCTCGCGCCGGAACATCGGGCCGACGTAGTAGAAGCGCTGTTCGGGATCGCTGCGGTCGAGCCCGGCCTCGATATAAGCGCGCACCACGCCGGGCGTGCCCTCGGGTCTGAGCGCAATGGTGGTCTCGGCTTCGTCGCGGTCGACGAATGAGTACATCTGCTTTTCCACGATGTCCGAGGTCTCGCCGCTGGAGTGCTGAAAGAGTTCGAGGCGCTCGAGCGCCGGGATGCGGATCTCGCTGACGTTGTGGCGCTCGGCCACCCGGCGCGCGCAGTCTTCGACCGCGGCGAGGCTGCGCGCCTGCGCGCCCATCGTATCCTGGAATCCTCTCAGCCTTGTCGCCTGCACAGTCGGGTTTCCCTGTCGCGCTGCGCCGCGGCGGGCGCCGCACCAGAACTCGATCCTGACAAATCTATACCCGCAGAGGGCCAATAAAAACCGCCTGCCGGCGGTCCTGTTATTCGATCAGAGCCATCTGCGAGAACTCCTCCGGCACGGCTCTCGAATGAGCGTCGCGGATTTCATCGGCCGCCGCCACGAGCCTTTGCCGATCGGAAGGCCGATGCTGATTGAAACGCTATGGCTTGATCCAGTAACGCCCGTCAGCGTCGATGTGATGAAGCATTATCGGTTCCGAAAGGCTCGCCAGGAATTCGTCGGTCGCGCGGCGCGCCCCTTCAAAGGTACCGTAGTCTGCGATGACCACCACGCCGCTCGACGCCACCTTGGAGTACAAATACTGAAGGGCCAGCACGGTTGACTCGTACCAGTCTGCCGCGATGCGCAGCAGCGAAATGCCGCCGACCGAATCGGCTTCGCGCGGAAGCGTGTCCTGGAACCATCCCTCGTGAAACCGAACAAGGTGCTCAGGGTAGCCGATCTGTTGAAACAAGAGATCCTCGCAGTCCGCCACCGAGGCCTCCAACTGTCCGATTGGCCGCAGCCGGCCGGTGCCGTTCGCATAGTTCAAGACCAGGGAACCATCAAATTCCGCTTGCGGCTCAGGCATACCCTTGAAGCTGTCGAATAACTGGAGCTTGCGGTGCGGTTTGCCGGACCGCATGTGGGCGAGCGCCATCATCCCGGCTGCGCCTCCCTTCCAAACGCCGCACTCGATCAGGTCGCCCTTGATACCGTATCTGTCGAGGTAGCGAACCTGGAGCCATAGGGTTGCAAGACGCTCAAGTGACGCAGTTGAATGCGCATACACGATCTCCAGGGCCGTTTTGATATCGGTTTCGTCATCGTACCCGTAGTCACCCTGGAAATAGACTTTGGAGAGCGGAATCGTGCGTGCCGGGCGCCAACCTAAGTTAACCATCGGCCAGTCCCACAACCGTCTTTGTAGTGCACGTCCGGATCGCTTTGCCCATTCCGGCAGAATGTCACGCAACGCTTGAGCACGGCCTGCCATAGTCGCTCCTCGTGCTTGCTCCCTTTCGACTTCGCTCTCGGGCAGGTGAGATGATCCTCACCAGGCCCCATATATGGCTGCTGCCCGGAGTTTCGTTCGGGGCATCAGATGTTCGCCGATGGCGTGGGATGGATCGACGTGATTTTGAATTTGGACAAAAACTGTCGGAGCTTCTCCACGTCCTGCCTGGAATTGGCCAGGGCGATGTGCCCGTCGGGCCTGACCAGGTATAGGGCGTCTCGCTCCAGGCCCGCGTGCTCCGCCGGGGAGTTCCATGCGAACTCATGCAGCGGGAGGTCCGCGTCCGACGCCGCTCTGCGCAATGCCTGGCTGGCTTGCCCATAAACATGAATCTGCCAGTCGAGCGATGTGAGCGGAGCGAAATTATCGCCCTCGTTCGTTTCCACCCAGGGCAGACGATCTCCTGCTTGCACGCCGCCGGCCTTGCCTTCGCTGATCGGGCTGTGCCGGTAACTGATTCGGGTCTGCGAGATCAGACGAAATTGCAACCTGCGAATTGGCGAAAACCCCATTAGGAACGGGATCAGATAAGGAAACAAAACGGTCCGCACGAGTTCGCCGGCGAGATTTTCCTGCACGACGGCGCGAAACAATCTGTCGGTGGTCGATACCAGCGAATGGGCAAACGCAATCCGCTCGGTCTCGTAGGTATCGATAAGCGAATCCTCGGCATTTCGCGCAAGCACAGCCGCTAATTTCCACGAAAGATTGACCGCGTCGCCGATGCCGGTGTTCATACCCTGACCGCCGGCCGGACTGTGCACGTGACCCGCGTCGCCGGACAGGAATACGCGGCCGAGCCTGAAGTGCTCGGCCACCCGATGATGGACGTGATAGGTCGAGAACCAGTTCACCTGATGAACGCGGAGCGAAAGCGTTTTCTCGAACTGCTCGCGGATATCGTCGAAGACCACGTTTTTGTGACCCGCTACTTCCCGCGGCAGAATACCGATCAGCCGGACCATACCGGTCGTCCGGATCGGAAAGGTAAGACACAGCTGATGGGGTCCGAGGAAGAAATTTATATCCCCGTTGGCGGGCGCGCCGTCGGCGGCAAGGTCAGCCACGAAAAACATCTGCTCGTAAATTCCGCCCGGGAATTTCAACTTCATGCCGTCGCGGACGGCGCTGTGCACACCGTCGCATCCGCAGAGAAAACTTGCCGTGCACTTCTCCTCTTTGCCGCCGCTTTTCAGTAGCGCTTCGACATGATCGCCGGCGTCCGTAAATCCGCTCAATTCGGTATTCCATTCCACCTGCACGCCCATCGCGCCGAGTCGTTCGCCGAGCAGCCGCTCGTGCTCGTCCTGTGGAAATGTGAGGATGAATGGATATGGGCTAAGGCCTTTGCCGAAGTCGCCGAAGTTCAAGACCGAGCCGTCGCCGCCGCCTCCGTGCAGGCGCATCCTCTCCGCCTTGATTCCGCGCCGCACGACTTCATCGGCGATTCCAAGTTGACGGTAAAACTCGAGCGTGCGCGCATGCACCGCCATCGCGCGAGAGGTCTGCCCCGGCCCGCTATTCTTCTCGATGATGCGAAAGGGCACGCCCAATTTTGCGAGCCACAAGGCCATCACCAGGCCCGTCGGACCCGCTCCAACGATCAAAATCTGGGGGTCCCGCATGGAACGAATTCGAATGGTGAACGGTTTGAGGGATTGGGAAAGGTCTGGGTTAGAGGGTACCAGCACGCGCAAACCTACCTGATGCTCGGCGGTTAGCACCGCCGAAATGTTCACTATGCCGCGGCCGGAGCACTGTACTATTCCGAGGCGGCAGCGCGATCGAAGCCGCCCGCGTTCGTACCAACTCACCGAACGCGGAGTAAATCCTCCTGTTTCTGTCGGGCGGCGCCCGTCTGCGCCGCCGCCATGCTGACCTAAGCTGGCGGCCGCGGGGCGTCCGCCAGTTTGGACCGAAATCGTAAATCGGCGCGATCAGACCGTCAAAATATGAATCGTACAGGCCGAGCCGAGCCCGATAACGTGAGCCTGTCCGGCCTTGGCATTGGGCACCTGGCGCTCCTTGGCGCGCTCGTCCTGGGTGAGATGCCATACCACCTCGCAGACATTGGCGACGCCGGTTGCGCCCAGCGGATGGCCCTTGCTGAGCAATCCGCCCGATACGTTGACCGGATCGTGGCCGCCCAGGCCCGGATGCTTGCCGCCGCCCGAATCGATAAACGCGCCGGCCTCGCCGTCGCCGCAAAGGCCGAGGTTTTCGTAGTGGACCAGCTCTGCGGTGGCGAAACAGTCATGCAGTTCGGTAAGCGCGATATCCTTCGGGCTGACGCCCGCTTTCTCATATGCCTGTTTGGAGGCGCGCCGCGTGAGCGTGCTCACGTCGGGCAGGGCCGCGGTGCGGTCGGTCCACGGGTCGGAGGTTAGGACCGAGGCCGCGATGCGCGCTCGCTTGCGGCCTGCGGCGAGCTGCTTGAGCTTGCTCTCGGAGACCAGGACCGCCGCGGCAGCGCCGTCGCCGGTGGGGCAGCACATGTAGAGCGTGTTGGGATACGAAATCATGCGCGCGTTCAGCACGTCTTCGAGCGTGACTTCGTTGCGGTACTGCGAGAACGGATTCTTGGTGGCGTGCTGATGGGACTTCACCGAGATCTTGGCGAAGTGCTCCATCCTGGTGCCGTACTTGCGCATGTGCTCGATCCCGGCCTGCCCGAATACCGCCGGCATCAGGCCCGAGCCCAGCCGCCCCTCGGCGCTATAGGCCGGGTCGCTGCCGCCGCCGCCACCGCCGAGCAATCCCTGCTTGCCCATCTGCTCGACGCCGACCGCCATCGCGATGTCGTACATTCCCGAGGCGACCGCCATGTAGGCTTCGCGAAGGGCCGTCGAGCCGGTGGCGCAAGCGTTGGCGACATTGATCACGGGGATGCCGGTCTGGCCGATTTGCTGCAGGATCCGCTGTCCGACCATCGCGTTGGACTGGTAGAGATTGCCGCAGGCGAACATCTCGACGTCCTTGATCGTAATGCCGGCGTCCTTGAGCGCGATGATCGCTGCCTCCCCGCCGAGTTCGGGCACGGTCTTGTTGGGGTAGCGGCCGAACTTGATCATCCCGGTTCCCAGTACGTAAACGTTTTGCATCTCCGATCCTCCTGCCGGGCCAGCCCGGCCGCGGGGTTCCGCGCGTTGCGCGCTCCGCCCCGATTCATCCACGGATATCTAAACTATAGCTCTACTTCTTGCTCGGCTTGAAGGCGAACGCCACGACTTCATGGCCCTCGCGGTCCTTGGAAACCACGTTCGTCACCATCTCGACCGGCATGTCGAACATCTGCCGCGGATTCTTCTGCACGTCCTCGGGATCGACGTCCACGATATTGCTGCGGACGCTGACACCTTCGGGCAGATCGACGATCGCCGTGATGTAGGGCGTCTTGATTCCGGGGAAGGACTGATGGACCACCGAAAAGACGTAAACTTTGCCCTTGTCCGAGAGTTCGAGCGTTTTGAAACCCTCGGTCGCGCCGCACTTGGAGCAGGCGATGCGATGGGTATCGATGAAGACCGCTCCGCAGGTTCCGCACTTCGAGCCCATCAGGTGCGGCTTGGGTCCGAGCTTCAGAAAGGGAACGATCGGACGCGGACCGCTATCGGCGGCGGCTTGAGCCTGTTCAGCCATTTACGATGCCTCCAGAATTCCTATATCCGCGCCGGCACAGCACACGTCGGCGGCGAGCCCTCGCCGGCAAAAAGGCGCCCGGGGCGACGATTATTCGCTCCCCAGCGTCAATAACAGAGATTCCCACAGCCGGCGGCAAAGGGTCAACCGCCGCCGGCGGACGTCGACGAGGAGATCGCCCGCAGGCATCGCGTCATAGCGCGTCCCAGTACTGAGCCATCCGGCGGCGCGCGGCGTCGCCAGGCATCGGGCCTCGCCCCGCCTTGAGATCGTCGTCCAGATGCGCAAGGTCGTCGGTCGCCGGAATAACGCAGGTAACCGCCGGATGGGACACGATGTATTTGAGGAAGAACTGGGCCCAACTGCCGCATCCGGCCTCCGCCGCCCACGGCGGCAGAGCCTTTCCGCGCACCTCGCGGAAGAGACCGCCGCCGCCGAACGGACGGTTGACCATCACAGCGACCCGGCGCTCGGCCGCAAGCGGCAGCATGCGCCGTTCCGCCTCGCGGACGTCGATCGAATAAGGCAACTGCACGAAATCGATCTCTTCGCGCTCGATGATGGCGGCGAGGTCGGGAAATGCCGCGGGCGTGTAGTGGGTAATTCCGATGTATCTCACCTCGCCCGCTTCCTTCATCTTGCGCAGCGTCGCAAGCTGCGTGCGCCAATCGACCAGGTTGTGAATCTGCATCAGGTCGATGACGCGCGTCTTGAGCAGTTCGGCCGACCGCCGCATCTGCGCCATCCCCTGCTCGCGCCCCGAGGTCCAGACCTTGGTCGCGAGAAAAGCGCGCTTGCGGGCGCGCATCGCCGCCAGCAGCTCGCCGACGACCGCTTCGGCACGCGCGTACATTGGCGAAGTGTCGATCACCGATGCGCCGCCGTCGAACAGCGCCTGCAGAATCGCGCGCAGGTTATTCAGCGCGGCGGCATTGCCGACGCCGCCGCCCACATCGAACGTCTGCCAGGTGCCGAGTCCAATGACCGGCAGCATCTCGCCGCTCTTCGGGACAGGCCGCGCGAGCATCGCGTCGTCGGAATTCATCATCGCCGCCTCTAGCAAATTTGTCGTCGCGCCGCCGAACGCGACGCCGCCCAGCGCGGCCGCGCCAAGCCCGCCGGCGGCGAGCCTTAAGAAATCCGCCCGCGAGAGCAAACGCGTCAAGTGTTATCGCTCTGCAAGGTCGACCGCTTTCGACAAGGCGGGCTGCTTTGGAGTTGATCGAGTATCCGCTCGAGCGTCCGAGCCCGTTTTTATCACACCCGGATGCTACCAACTTCGTGGCGAATTGTACGCCTGCACCAGCATCGGCGCGCCCGGCTCGAGCCCAACGCTGACCGCGCCGCTTTGATCGGTCCGGAAGACGCGCGCGCCGGCCGCGAGGTAGCGAACGACGATCTCGGGCGCCGGGAAGTGGAACAAGTTGCGATAGCCGAGCGAGAGCACGACGACTTGCGGCCGCACCGCCGCGACGAACGCGCCGGAGGACGACGTGCGGCTGCCATGATGCGGCGCCTTGAGCACCGTGGCAGCCAGCATCGCGAGCGGCGTCCGCGCAAGCAGCGCCCGCTCGGCCGCGGCCTCGATATCGCCGGTAAAGAGCACGCTTTGCGGCGGCTCGTCGATCCGCAGAACCATCGAAAGGTTATTATCCTTCGCGGCGGTCTCGCCCGGCGCAGCGCCGAGGCATCGCACCGACGCGCCGCCGAGCTTTAGCGGGCGCATCGACGAGTCGATGACCCTGAGCGGGATCTTTTCCGCCGCGACTTCGGCGAGCAGCGCCGTGTAAGTCGGCTCCGGCTTGACGGCGGCGGTCGTCCAGAATTCGCCGGGCGAAAAATTGCGGGCGACGACAAACTCGCCGCCGAAGTGGTCGAGGTCGGGATGGCTCACGACCAGGTAGTCCACGTGCATGATTTTTTGCGCCCAGAGATACCGCGCGACCACGCGCTCGCCGAAATCGAAACCGCCCGGCCGCATCCCACCCGCGTCGATGAGCATCACGCGCCCGCCGGGAAAACGCACCACCGCGGCATCGCCCTCGCCCACCGAAAGAAACGCGACGCGCAATCCGGGCGCGTACCATCGGTCGTGCGTCCACCATCCGGCGTCGGCGACGAGCACCGCGGTGAGAAGCGCCAGGCACGCGCCGCGGCGGCGCAGAGAAGATCGCGCTGGTCGGTGCGGCGGCGCGACCGCCGCGGGATCGCGCTTTAGCGGGCGCGTGAACCAAAGCAGCAGCATCCCGTAGGCGACCGCGACTTCGAGCGGCGTCGGCGTGAAAATTCTGAAATACGCGCCCGGCCATCGCACGAACCATCCGGCGATCCACGTTCCCGCCGCAAGCGACCATCCGGCGGCAACCAGCACCGGAGCGCCAACGGCGGGCGCGACCAGGCCGATCGCGCACGCCGCGAGACCGCAGACGACTCCGCCCAGCGCCATCACCGGCACCACCACCGAATTTGCGATTACGCCTACGGTCGAGAACTGGTTGAAGTGATACGCGGTCAACGGCGCCACGCCGAGAAGCGCCCAGAACGAGACCGCGACGTAGCCCGCAATCGCGGCCGCGATCCGCGGGAGGAGCAAGGGCGCGTGATCCGAATCGTGCGAGGAGAATCGGCGGCGCCACCAGGGCGCGAACCGGTGCATCCCGAGCACGATCGCGAGCACCGAGGCGAACGAGAGCTGGAAGCCGATGTCGGCGGTCGAACCCGGCATCGCCAGGCAGATCACTATCGCGGCGAGCGCGAGGCTCGCGAGCAGTGCGCGCGCGCGATCGGCGATCACCGCGAGCGCGTAGGCGAGCACCATAACCAGCGCCCGCGTGGTCGAAATATGCGGCATCGCGATCGCGGCATAGGCGCTCGCGGCGAGCGCAGCGATGCATGCCGCCGCCTTGTTGGCGTAGCCGAGCGCCGTGAGCGTGGGAAAGAACATCATCAGGAGCCGCACGACGCTGAAGGCGGCGGCCGCTACGAATCCCAGATGGAGTCCGGAGATGACCAGCATGTGCGCAAGCCCGGTCAGCGCGAACCGCTGGCGCAGCGCCTCGTCGATACCGCCGCGGTCGCCAATCACCAGCGCGCGCATCTCGGCGCGCCGCTCGCCGGCAAGATTGGCGTCGATAAAGACGCCGATTCGCGCCCGTATGGCGGCGAAATCCGCAGCCGGAAAGCGGCCGCGATGACCGATTATCGAAAGCCTCGCATGCGCGTTCGCGCCAAGCACCATTGTCGCCGCGATCCCCTCGCGCGCGAGGTATGCTTCGTAGTCGAATTCGCCCGGGTCGCCGAAGTTGCGCGCGAAGCGCAGCGCTCCCGCGACTTTAACTTCGTCGCCGAAGCGAACCGGCACGGGCGCGCCGACGATCGTCAAACGGACGTTGCCGCTTGCGGGCTTGACGGCCCCGGCGGACGCACCCGCGCGTTCCACCCCGACAAATACGTACCCGCGATCGGGAAATTGTTGCGTGGCCTGGTTGATTCGTCCTTCGAGCACGACCGACTCGCCGTCGGCGAAATGGCGGACGCTGTCCGGCGGATAATGCGGCGCGACGGCTTCGCGCGCCGGCATTGACGCCGCCGCGGCGATCGCAAGCAGCGCTACGCCGGTCGCCGCGGCGGCGTTGCGGCGCATGAAAAGCAGGCCGGCCGCTGCGGCGATCGATGCGGCTATCCATAGCGGCACCGCCAGGCGATTTACGCCGAGCGCGTCACCCGCGAGGATCGCAATCGCGACAAGGTAAATCGGCGGCACTTCAAGCAACGAAGCGAGCGGCAGCTCGTAAGGCGCCGAAGCGGCGCTAGCCTCGGGCATCGAGAGCGACGGCACGCGGACGGGTGCGGCGGTAGGCGCATTCGCGGCTGCCGCCGCGCCAAGCCGAGCGCCGCTACCCGCCGCCATCGCGGACCTCGCGACCGAATCTGAATCGGGATGGCCCGGCGCGGCTTTCCACGCATCATTGTGACGCCGGCTGCGGAGTCGATGCGTCCCGCGCGGCGGCAGAATGCACGGATCGTGACTGGCGGCTGGCTACTTTTGACGCCCGCGATCGTCAATCCGCAGGCTGCGATTTCGGGATCAGATCGATCTGAGGTTCCGCCGCTGCTTCGTCCGCCGCGGCGAGTGCAGCGATCTCCTCGGCCGCCTCGGCGCGCACCTGCTCCTCGAGCAGCGTGCCCATCGTATCGAGGTAACGCCGCACCTCGGCCGCCAGCTCGCGGTTCATCCCCTTCACGACCGCGATCTCCTCGGCGCTCGCCGCGCGAATCCGCTTGAGGCTGCCGAAATGGCGCAGGAGCGCGCGCCGCCGCACCGGCCCGATACCCTGGATATCGTCGAGCACCGAGCGCAAACGCGAGCGCCGGCGCAATTCGCGGTTGTAGGTGATTGCAAACCGATGGGCTTCGTCGCGGATGCGTACGAGCAGGAAGAGCGCGGTCGAGTTCTTCGGCAGCACGACGGGATCCTTGCGATTGGGCAGGAATACGCGCTCCTCGGACTTGATCACGGAACGCTCGCGCGGATCGTTGAGCACATGCTGCTTGGCGAGCGAGATGACGTCGATTTGTTCGAGCAGCCCGGCCTCGCGCAATACTTCAAGCGCTACATTAAGTTGCCCCTTGCCGCCGTCGATGACCCACAAATCGGGATACACGCCTTCGGCCTCCCCGCGTTTGAGGCGACGGCTCAGCACTTCGTACATGCTCGCGAAGTCGTCCTGTCCCTCGACCGTGCGGATACGGTAGCGGCGGTAAAGGTCCTTGCGCGGTTCGCCCTCGTCGAACGTCGCCTGCGAGCCGACCACCATCGAACCCTGCAGGTTCGAGATGTCATAGCACTCGATGCGCTTGGGGGAGTTGCGCAGATGGAGCCGCGTGCGGAGTTCCTCGAGCATCCGCTCGCGGGTCTTCTCGTTGTCGCGGCGCGCGGCGAAGCTCTGGCGCGCGTTGTCCATCGCCATCTCGAGCAGTCTCAGCTTCTCGCCGCGCTGCGGCACCAGGAACTCGACCTTTTTCCCTCGCCGTTCGCCGAGCAGTTCCGCGCGCACGTCCGCGTCTTCCAGCGCGACCGGCACGATCACCTCGTCCGGCGCAACCCGCGCGCCCGAATAGAATTGCGTGAGCAGATCGGCGAGGACGTCTTCGTCGGCGAATTCGAGATCCTGGAAGCTCCATCCCTGCGTGTTGGTCAACTTGCCGCCGCGCACCATCAAAACGATCGCCTCGATGAAGCCGCCCTCGCGATACAGCCCGAAAACGTCCTGGTCGATGCCCCAGTGATGAAGCACGGTTTGGCGCTCGACGGTCTTTTCGATCGCGCGCACCTGGTCGCGCAGCCGCGCCGCCTCCTCGAATTCGAGCCGGCCCGCATGACCATGCATCCGCTCGCGCAACTGCTTGAGCACTTCGAGATTGCGTCCTTCAAGAAGCATCTGCGCGGCGCGCAGATGGTCTTCGTATTCGGCGCGATCGACCGGCAGACAGCACGGCCCCAGGCATCGCTTGATCTGGTATTCGATACACGGGCGAGCGCGATTGCGGAACACGCCATCCGAGCAGGTGCGCAGCGGAAAGACCTTGCGGATGACGTCGATCGTCTCGCGGAGTCCGTCGGCGGAACCGAACGGTCCGAAATATTTGCCGCCGTCGCGCACGATCTTGCGCGTCACCATCACGCGCGGCCACGGATGGTTGGTCATCTTGGCGCTCAGGTACGACTTGTCGTCCTTCAGCCGAATGTTGTAGCGCGGGCGGTATTGCTTGATGAGATTATTCTCGAGGATGAGCGCCTCCTTCTCGCTGCGCGCGACCAGGACGTCGAAATCGCCGACGCGCTTCATCAGGAAGCGCACCTGGAAGCGCGTGTCGCCGCTTTCGCGGAAATAGGCGCGCACGCGTGCGCGCAGCGACTTGGCCTTGCCGACGTACAGGACCTTGCCGGGCGCAGCGCTCTTTGCGTGGGAGCGTTCGCGCAGGAGATAGACGCCGGGCTCCGCCGGTATGGCGTCGAGCTTGCGCTCGAGCGCGGCGTCGTCCGCCGGCGCCGCCGTACCGGCGGCGTCCGCGCCCTCTGCGGCGGGAGGGGGCGACGCGCCGGGCGTATTGCCCCCTCCCGCCGCGCCGCCGGAATAGCTCACCAGCGAATCCCACCGCCGGCGCTCCCCGGGCAAAGGAAGGTTGCCCTGCGGAGCATCTGCGTTTGCGTCGCCTGCGTCGCGGGCGTTGCTGAGCGCGCCATGCTGGGGCATCCACGAGCCGGCGTCGGACGCGCCGGTGG
>DASXMQ010000135.1:0-2902 GCA_036495625.1 Binataceae bacterium (SeqCode)
TTTCAAATACGGCGTGCGCCTCGTCGAAGTACGGCCTTTGAATCAGCCGTCGCGTGCGGCGCGACGGTTGAAAGTGATGCGGCAGCGCCTCGAGCACGAGGCGCATCCGCTCCGTGTCGCCGCGGGCGAAGCCGCGCGACCGCAGCTCGGCAAGCAAGTCGAGCGGCTCACCGCCGGGCATCCCGCGCATCCAGAGTTCCGCGAAAAGACAGGCCAGGACGAGCGAATGTCCCGGCTCCGTCCCGGCAGAGATCCGGCGGCCCATCGCGGTCATGTTCTGCGCGGTCGCGCTCGCGCGCGCCGCGGCGCCGTTGGCGCGGAGGAACCGCGCGAGCGGCGGCAGAAGAAGATCGAACAGCGCCAGCTCATGCATCAGCTCGAACGCGCGCGCGGCCGCGGCAATCCCCAATGCGCGGTAAATCTCTTCGACCACCCGCGGCACTGACGCGTTCAGCAGGTCCTTGCGATGGCGCTCGATCGCGGCGCGCGTGGCCGGTTCGATTTCGAAGCCGAGCTTGGCCGCGAAGCGCACCGCGCGAAGCATCCGCACCGGATCCTCGCGCATCCGAATCTCCGGATCGCCGATCGTGCGGATGAGCCGCGCCTCGAGGTCGGCGACGCCGCCGGCGTAGTCGATCACCTGGAACGTGCGCGGGTTGTAGCACAGCGCGTTGATCGTGAAGTCGCGGCGAAAGGCGTCTTCCTCGGGCGTGCCGAAGGTGTTGTCGTGGCGGATCAGCGGTTCATCGGACTCGGCAACGTCCTCGGCGCGACGCCGGAAGGTCGCGACCTCGATATTGTGCTGGCCGAAGAAGACGTGGACGAGGCGAAAGCGCCGACCGATGAGCCGCGAGTTGCGGAACAGCTCGCGCACTTCCTGCGGATGCGCCGAGGTCGCGACGTCGAAATCCTTGGGCCGCCGCCCGATCATCAGGTCGCGCACGCCGCCGCCGACCAGGTGCGCGATATGGCCGGCGTCGATCAGCCGGTAAAGAACCTTGAGCACACGCGGATCGATATCGCGGCGGGAAACCGGATGCTCGGCGCGCTCCAGAATACGCGGCGTGGTGCGGTCCGAGATGCGCGGCTCGGTGCGCATCTCGGAATCGCTGTGGGCAGGGTCGGTCATCGGGGTCCGGCTCAATGTAGCATGCGCCTCAAAAAGCTTCATCGGGGCGCCGCGGGCCGTTCTATCGACAGCTATCGCCACCAATCGCGCTATACCATACGATCTCAACCACGATGAGCAAACCGGGAGGGCGCCGCGCAATTCAGATCATCAGCCACGGTCCCAACTGTCTCGACGGCGTGATGGGGGCGGCGGCGGTCGCGCGCTTTTACGCGGGGCAGCGCGTCAATACGCGGCTCGTTGCCAACAGCGACAGCGACAGCGTGCTCCAGAACCTCGAACTGCGCACTGGCGGCGAGGACGACGAGGTCTGGATCACCGACCTTTCATGGAACTCGATCGCAACCGGCGAGCATCTTACCGACCTGGCGAAGAAAGGCGCACGTATCTACTGGATCGACCACCATCGCACCGCCGTCGGCCGCGCCCGCGCGCCCGAGTTCAAGGTGCCGTTCGCCGGCCGCGTGCTCTCCGAACAATTCTCGGCCGCGCGCCTTACTTTCAACTATCTGCGCAAGCGCACCGCGATCCTTACCGCGGCACGCGCGCGCGCCTTCGAGGAATTCGCCCCCTTCGCCGCCATCGCCGACGATCACGACCGCTGGGTTCATCGCATCCCGGAGTCCACCGACTGGGCGCTCGCCGTGCAGACGCTCGGCGGGATGGAGTCATACCGTGAGATCGTGCAGATGCGCGAACCCAGGCTGTCGCGGCGGATGCGCACGGCGCTGGAGGCTGGGCGCGAGGCGATGGCCCGGTCCCTCGAGCTTGCGCGCGCAACGATAGTCGATCGTATGCTGGACAACGGCATCAAGGTGCGCAGCGCCTGCTGCTTCGGCTACAGCAGCGAGGTCGCAGCCGTGCTGTACGAAGGCCAGACCCGCACCGTGATCGCGCTCTTCGATCTCCGCAGCCAAGGCGTGAGTCTGCGCCGCAGCACGGACTCGGAAGTCGATCTCTCGGCGCTCGCGCAAGCCTTCGGCGGCGGCGGCCATGCGGCGGCCGCCGGCTTCGCGACGTCCCACCTGGTAAAACGCGCGCCCGCCGAGCGTCTCGCCGAACTCCTCGGCGATCGCCTCGCCACTGCCTGAACAGCGGTTCGACGCCGACTTTCCGGCCCGTCCCTCGCGCTGCGCGCCGTCGATTTTCGGGCGTTGCCACAATTCCGAGCAGCGTATTACAGTCCCGCCATGGACGCAGCGCTGGAGCGGATGCTCAACCTGCTGCTCGAATCCGAGCGCGCTGGCGTGACCGTGCTCGACTCGCTCGCGGCCGAGGTCAAGCATCCGGACCTGAAGGAGCTGCTGCTCGACGCGCGCGAGGAAGAGCAGCGCAACGCGGCCGCGCTGGAACGCCTGGTGCGCGAGGGCGGCGGCACGCCGTCGGCGGCGACGGGACCGTTCGCGGCCAAGGTCGCCGCGATCGGCAGCACGCGCGGGCGGCTCGCGCTGCTGATTCGCGGCCAGGAATGGGTCGCGCGCAAAATCGAAGAAACGCTCGCGCTTGCACCGGAGAGCGGCCCGATTCGCGAGTGCCTGCAAAAGATGGCCAACCGGCACCGCCACGAAATCGAATGGGGCCGCGCCGAACTGATCCGGCTGATGGATACTGTCGCGTAGAACGCATAGGCCGCGCGTGTCCGAAAAAATCCCCCCGCAACAAGCGCGACCGCCCGTGGATATCGGCTTCAGCCCCGACAGGAGCGTATCCGCTCGCGCCCGGAACGCACCTGACGCGGCCGCGCGCGCGCCGGACTCGTGCGTCCCGGCTGGC
>DASXMQ010000136.1:0-6340 GCA_036495625.1 Binataceae bacterium (SeqCode)
TGCTAGGAACTGAACGCGACAAGGTGATGAATGCGATGGCGAGGACCACGAACATGTCACCCATGTCGTGTGTCAACTGCCAGTCATGCAGCCACGTGTCGTAATGAACAAAGGAGAACATCAACAAGGCGGACAGGAGAAGCGCGAGCGGGACACGCCACCAACTGGTAGTTTGTGTCTCGGATTCTGCAAGTCGAACAATTGCAAAGAAGGTAATTACGCTCGATAGCAGGACAGCAAGCATCCCGATCTTGATATTCCAGTGCGTAAGATAAGCTAGTGAAAAAAACACCAACTTCGGAATTAAGAGCGCATGGTCGTTATCACCTCTGAACAGTGCTTGGATAAATCCCTTGAATGTGCTTGCGGATCTAATATCGCCGGGCACGATCCAATCGTCGAGAAACGGGACATTTACGCCGTAATGCCAGATGAACCAGGCTGCAGCAAGCGCCGGCAACCCGTAGATCAGATACCTCGCCAGCAGCGAGCGTGGCTGCAACACAGAACCGTGCGCCGACTCAACCGGCTTCGACAGCGCCTCCATATCAACGGAAACTCGATAGCGCTTAACCGTCCCGCGATAGCACTCTACTTGTGGTATCCCGCAAAGGCGCCAGTTTTGAGATCTGGAATGATCACTTGGGCTTGAAGCACAAGCTCATGGCGGTCCTGTACCGTAGGCAGCCGGCTGTCCTTTGTCAACATATCGAAATCCTGTATCCCCCTATCGCGGTCCCACGCCGCTCTGGCTGGGTGGCCTGTTCCTAAGGACGGCTGCGCCAACCTCGGTCGGGGAGTGGTTTCAGGCAGAAAGCGGAAAGCCTGACCGCGTCTGCGCGCCAACTAGCGCCGTGGTCTCTCGGGGAGCGATGGGCGCCGTCCGCCGTTCCGATTTGATTTTTTGGGAGCGTCTGCAATAGATGGGACCCGGCCAGGAGCTGAACGAGTAGAGGGTCGTGGAACTGCCAGGGTCATCCTATCTTTACGCGCTAGCGACATTATCGATAACCTTCTCGGGTTTCTCGGCGCTAATCACAGTACTGCGCCAGGTCTCTGGAGGCGGACTTTCGCGGTACGACGCCTTTCTGATGGTGAATTACTTTTTGACTGGATTCGCGATTGCCGTGTTCTGCATGCTGCCGCCGCTGCTCTCAGGATTGAGCACCGACGCAAACATAATCTGGCGCGCGCCGAGTGCCTTGGGTGCGATGGTCGGTATCGCTGTCGAGATTGCTGCTTTGATACGCCGGCGCCGAGCGGCGGAGCCTGCTCAAGGATTCGTGATCGCTATCCTTCTCTCTTACTGGCCTGCGTTTCTCCTTCTGATAATGAGCGCGTTGAATATACTGGTCAGACCTGGTTTCGGTCCGTACGCGGGATCCCTTACCTGGCTTTTCGCGATGGCGGGGATCGATTACATCGTCGCGCTGAATATCCTCTTCAAGATGCACAACGTGCAGCCTTAAGCGCGAGGCGCCGTTCACTGGTCAGAGCACACTCATGCGAGCCGGGCGGTCTCAACGGAGGAAAACCCGCTAAAGGTAAGACAGCCAATGAGTGGACGAGTGCGACTCGCGGCAGGCTCGGGGAGCAATGGCGAAGCAGGGAGTCTTGCGCGCCCGGGCTGAGCTGCTCGGGAAAGAAAACGATTAGAGATGATGGGAGGCAGGTGGGCATGTCGGAACAAAATTCACGCGAACCGCTGGGTGTGGTCGAAGTGGATATCGACATCGAGAATCCAGACGCGGCTGAAGAGGCGACGGAGGTTGAACTCCGCGCGGTCACCGAGATGATGTACCGTGAAAGGATGGCCTTTCCAGTATATGCCGCAAGTCTCGCTCCCGGCGGCGTCGGCTGCCTGTACTGTTTCGAAAGGCCCGGCGCTGGCGAAGGTCATGTTGTCGGGGTGCATGAACCACAGGGCGTTGGCGGTGCCCTTCTGCCGATTCATTACCTTCTGAGGGATGCAGACGGTCGCACCGCGAGAATCATCATCCGCGCGCGCGAAGGATCTTAGAAAACCGGCTCAGGTCTCTGTATCTCTGGCTGGCAGGCCGGGTAGTGGTCAATTCGTTCCAGGCTGTTCCGTTTTTCTGCTTCCAAACTTGTAATTTCGTCTTTTCGAAACGCCAGTCACTGCCGCACGCCTGCCAGCACCTCAGATTTAAACTGCCTGAGCATTCATGCCCTGGCCTATTCTGACTCGGTCTTTTTTGCGAGCTTCGTTGCAAGACTCTGCAACTGTTCGTCGGACAGCCGTTCGAGGTTCATAAAAAAGTTTCGCGCCTGCGCGTGCGACCGGATGAGTTCGTCCAGCTTCAGATGAATTTCCCGAGTGTCTCGGTTCTGAGTGTTCTGAATAAGGAACACCATCAGGAAAGTCACTACCGTCGTCCCCGTATTTATGACCAGCTGCCACGTATCGGAATAATTAAAATATGGACCGGTTGCGAGCCAGACGAGCACGGCGATAATCGCCGCCAGGAATGCGGACGCGGAGCCCGACCATTCGGCTGTCGAACGCGCGAGTGCTCGGAAGGCCTCTCCGGTCTGTTTATTAAAAACGCGATTGATAGCTGATTGGGTAGCCACTTGTCACCTCCACACCGTAGAGACGGCCCCGCCGTCCCGAAGTTTTACCTGAACATTGGGGAAATCTAGACCTCGATGCGTCAAATTTATTCTGCAAGTTCGCGCCGAACCTCACTCTGGCGTTTATCGTCTCGCAGAGCTATGAATTAATTTAGAATGCCGCGGATGGCCCGCTGGTGTCCATTCAACGAACTCGACAGAGGCGATGAGGCGTGGCTGATTTATTCTTGGGTTTTCTGAAACGCCTGTCCGAAGACGCGAACGCACCTAAGTGAACCGAGTTCCAGGGTTCCTTATGCGAGATGACCGCGTTGGGAGAAGGGCGTTCAGTCCAGCGTCGCCGGCATCTTGAGCGTCGCGCGCATCTCCGCGGGAAGGCTCTGCCAGAGCTGCTGTAGATAGCGGCGCTTTTTGCGCCAGTCGGCGATCGCTTCGAGCAGTTGGTTCGACGTCGGCGTTTTGCCCAGGCGGATTGCGGGACCGGAGGCGGCGGCCGGCGCGGCGGAAATCGCCGGCAGTTCGCCGAACGCCGCGTGCTTCCATGCGTCGTCGCGCAGCCGCGCGCCCGTATCGGTGAGCGCGAGAGCGATGGCGATCAGCCGATCGACCAGCCTCTGGGTTCTCTCCGCCGCACGCTCCAGCGCGTCGTATGCTTCAAGGTAGGCGGCCGCGGCGCCGGCGATACGCTCTTGCGCAAGAGGTTTCATCGCTGGGCCCACCCCGAGCGGAGTATAAAGCGCCGCGCCGCCGCCTGTGGCCCGCGAGCGTCCGTGCCGCATTGCCGATGTAGCTGAGCTGCGGTCGAATCGGATCAGGACGCGTGATGGCTGCTGCCGTTGGCGGCGGCACGCTGGCCTTGGCTCCAGTGGCCGAGCGGCTGCGCCTCGGGTTCGTACCAGAAGCGCGGCGGACGTTGCCCGCGCGGGGAACGGACCACTCTGATCGCCGAAGACCAGGCGACATTGCGGCTGAACCAATAAGAGGGCGGCACCAGGATATCGCCGCACAACAGCGCGAGCATCTTTGACCGTTCCGGGCGCGAGTAGCACGAATTGCAGATCTTTATCCTGACCGCGACCACTCCGCGGTCGGGCGCCGGACCGCCCTCAGCCTCAAGGATGTGCACGTCAACCGAAACGACCCCGCACGCATTGCATTTGAGCATATTCCCCCCTGTCTGCCGCCGGCCCGCGGCGCGCGAAAATCTGGCAGCTAAGCGGAAGCATAGAGCATGCCCGTCGCTGATTGAATCTGAGTCGGTCAATACCGCGCCAAGTCGGCATCCAGCCACGAGCCGTGGCATGCTCGCAACAGCGCGCACCACCGCCCGCCCGTAGCGCGACAGAACAGCCGGCGTCCTTGCGGTCTCTGCGAGATCGCCCCTCGTCGCGGATGTCCCGGCCACTCGCGGCGGGTCAACGTCCGCATGCCTTTGACCGGGCGGCGTGGGGGTATTGCTTAAGACCGGATGTCGACTACGACTATACCAGGCGACAATGTCACGCCGAGGCAAGCGGGCTCGGATGCGTTTTCATTGTGGTAGCTGAGGACTAAATCATAGACCACTGGATAGTCGGCGCCTTCAATTTCGCGGCGCGACCGATACATACCGGTTGCCGCGCTCGTAGAACCGCCATCGTTTTGCCGCCCAAGCCCCCGCGTAATCGACGTTGATCCGCGCCGAGCGCCCCACCCTTTCGACCGGCCGATCCGCCGCTTCGAGAAAAAGCCGATCGCCGCAGAGATCGCGTCCGTAGTCCTCGCCGGTGATCGCGAGCGCCTGCGTCAGCTTGCCCGGGCCGTTGGTCAATTCGCGCGCGCCAGGCAGCATTTTGCCGCCGCGCCGGCACATCATCAGTTCCACTCCGCACACCGGCTCGAGCGCGCGGAGAAGGACGCCGTGCGGCTCGCCCTCGGAGGCCGCGATAATATTCATCGCCCAGCTGAGTCCGTAGATGAGATAAACGTAGGCATAGCCCGGCGGCCCGAACATCACCGCGGTCCGTTTGGAGCGCAGTCCGCGCGCGCTGTGCGCCGCGAGATCGAGCGGCCCGCGATACGCCTCGGCCTCGACGATGCGTCCAGCGGTCTCGCCCTCGGGCGTGTGATGGACCAGCAGCTTTCCGATACATTCGCGCGCGACCACCAGCACCGGACGGGCGTAGAAATCGCGCGCGAGCTTCATCTCATCCGGTCTTCATGCGGTGCTTGCGGTAACGCGCGATGAGCGCGTTGGTCGAACTGTCGTGTTTGAGCGCGGCCTCGGCCGGGCTTTCCAGTTCCGGGATGATGCGCTGCGCGAGGACCTTGCCCAATTCGACGCCCCACTGGTCGAACGAATCGATGCTCCAGATCGCGCCCTGCGTGAACACGCTGTGCTCATAGAGCGCCACCAGCTTGCCGAGCGTCTCGGGCGTCAACTGCTCGGCCAGGATCGTGCTGGAGGGGCGATTGCCCTCGAACACGCGATGCGGCACGAGCCACTCGGGCGTGCCCTCGGCCTTTACCAGCTCGGCGGTCTTGCCGAAGGCGAGCGCCTCGCCCTGGGCGAAGACGTTGGCAATCAGGATGTCGTGATGGCGGCCGAGCGGGTTGAGCGCGCGGTGAAACGCGATGAAGTCGCACGGGATGAGCCTGGTGCCCTGGTGAATCAATTGGTAGAACGAGTGCTGCCCGTTGGTTCCCGGCTCGCCCCAGAAGATTGGCCCGGTCTGATAATCGACCGCCGCGCCGTCGAGCGTCACGTGCTTGCCGTTGGACTCCATCGTGAGCTGCTGCAGGTAGGCCGGAAAGCGCTTCAGATACTGCTCGTACGGGAAGACGCCGACAGTCTCCGCACCGAAGAAATCGTTGTACCAGATCGAGAGCAGGCCCATGATCGCGGGCATATTGCTCGCGAACGGGGCGGTGCGAAAGTGCTCGTCGATGGCATGAAACCCGGCGAGCATCGCGCGAAAGTTGTCCGCGCCGACCGCGATCATGGTCGAAAGGCCGATCGCGGAATCCATCGAATAGCGTCCGCCGACCCAGTCCCAGAAACCGAACATGTTGTCGGTGTCGATGCCGAATTTGCGGACCTCGGCGGCGTTGGTCGAGACCGCGACGAAATGCTTCGCGATCGCCTGCTCGTCGCCGAGCGCGTCGAGCGCCCACTTCCGCGCGCTCTGCGCGTTGGTCATCGTCTCGAGCGTGGTGAACGTCTTCGACGAAATGACGAACAGTGTCTCGGCCGCGTCGAGGTCGCGCGTCGCTTCGGCGAAATCGGTGCCGTCCACGTTGGAGACGAAGCGCAACGTGAGATTGCGGTCGCTGAAGTAGCGGAGCGCCTCGTAAGCCATCACCGGCCCCAGGTCCGACCCGCCGATGCCGACGTTGATGACATTGCGGATGCGCTTGCCGGTATGGCCCTTCCATGAACCGTCGCGCACGCGCGCGCTGAACGCCGCCATCCGGTCGAGCACCTCGTGCACTTCGGGCACGACGTTTTTGCCGTCAACCGTGATCGTGGCGCCGCGGGGCGCGCGCAGCGCCACGTGCAACACCGCGCGCCGCTCGGTGACGTTGATCTTCTCGCCCGCGAACATCGCGTCGATCCGCGCGCGCAATCCCGACTCCTCGGCCAGCGCGAGCAGCAGGCGCATCGTCTCGGCGTCGATCCGATGCTTGGCGTAGTCGAGATAAAGCCCCGCGGCTTCGAGCGCGAAGCGCTCGCCGCGCGCGGAGTCTTCGGCGAAGAGCGTGCGCA
>DASXMQ010000137.1:0-28501 GCA_036495625.1 Binataceae bacterium (SeqCode)
GCTTGCGACCCGACCTTACGACGATGGACTTTGGCCGCCTCGCTCTTTGTTCAACGCTTGCCGCGCTCTTCCTGTGCGCAAGACCGGCGCTTGCGCAGCGCCAAGACCCCTCCAAAAGCATCCCGGCCGGCGGCGACCAGACGCTCGTGTTGCCATCGGCGCCTGTTCCGGCGCCAGCGCAGCCGAAGGCCGAAGCGCCCCGACCCTCCGAAAAAGCTCCGGCCGAGCAGGCTCCGGCCGACCAAGAAGCGCCGGAACCTGAACTCGGCTCCGACAACGCTCCGCTGCCCGCGGATTTGCCCTCAAGCGAAAATAACGGACCGCGCCCGTACCTCGGGATCACGGTGCTGTACGCGGTTACAACCCGCGACGGACAAAAGGTCAGCGGACTGGAAGTGATGGACGTTGACGAGAATAGCCCGGCTGCGCGCGCGGGACTCAGGGGACGCACGCCGATGACCACAACCGGCGCGACTGGCGCTACCGTGGGGGAATTGCTTGGACCGCTGGACGGGGCGCTCAGACCGCTGCTCGCCAAATCGGGCCAGCTGGGGCAGGACGGCGACCTGATTGTCGCGATCGACGACCATCGCGTGACCAGCGACTCCGACCTGCCCGACCATCTCGCGCGGCTCCATCCCGGCGACATCATTTATCTGACCGTACTGCGCCAGCAGCGCGGCGGATCGTACAAGGCGGTCAAACTGCCGATCACGCTGAGCTTTCAAAAGAACGCGAAAGCGGCGCCGTAAACGCTCCTCGTAAGCGGCCCGCGCGATCGCGGTGGCCGCCTCTGCTACAATTATCGGATCGTTGCACGCAATCTCATCGATGGTTCGATCCGTGGCGCGACAGCGCGCCGCATGAAACTGTCGAGGGCCGAAAACGACGGGCGAAGGTTGATTTGGAACGGAGTCTGAGAGAAGCGGCGAGCGAGCTCAAGGCGCGGCTCGACCGCGGCGGCGCCAGCCGTCTTCCGCTAATGGGCCTCAAGGGCGTGGCGGGAGCGCTGATGCTGCGCGAGGCGGCGCTCGCGTTCGGCCGTCCGATTCTGGTCGTCACCGCGCTCGCGCGCGAGGCCGAAGCGCTCGCGGGCGAGGTCGCATTTTTGCTTGACGAGGCGGCCGACCGCGATCCGCTCGCCCGCCGGGTCCATCTGCTGCCCGCCTGGGAGCTCAAGCCGTTCGCGCATCTTTCGCCGCCGCCGCAGACGCAGGCGGCGCAGCTTGCGGCGCTCTACGCGGCGATGCGCAGCGAGGCGCCGATGCTCGTCGCGTCTGTCGAAGCGCTATTGATGCGCACGCTGCCGCGGCCGGTGTTCGAGTCGGCCGTGATGCGAATCGCGCCCGCCGACACGCTCGACCTCGAAGCGCTCATCGACGCGCTCAGCGGGGCCGGGTACCAGCGCGTGCCGCAAACCGAAGAACCGGGCGATTTCAGCGTGCGCGGCGGAATCATCGACATCTTCTCGCCGCTCTATCAGAACCCCGTGCGAATCGAACTCGAAGAGGACATCGTGACTTCCGTGCGGCAGTTCGACGCCGCATCCCAGCGCTCGCTCGGCGAAACCGGCGAGGCGATCGTGATTCGTACTCGTATGGTGCCGCCGCTCGAGCTCAAAGACGACAAGGTGCGCGAGCGAGTGGCGCTGCGCGCGAGCGAAATCGGCCTGGTGCGCAAGGAACTGGCGGAGCTCAGCGACTCGCTGACCAACGGGCTCCTGTTTCCCGGCGCAGAGCTGCTGACGCCGCTGCTGTTCGGACGCCCCCTCGACACCGTCTTCAGCTATTTGCCGGCGGGCACGGTCGGCTGGATCGTCGAGCCGGGCCGCGTGCTGGCTGAAGCCATCAGGCTCGCGGAGGAAACCGCGGCTGCGGCCGACGCTGCACAAAGCAAGCCCTCGTTCTATCCGCCGCCTGAATCGCTCTATCTCGGCGCCGACGAGTTCGAAGACGCGCTCGGCGCGATGACCGCGGTCGAAGTCGGATCGCTGGTTACGCTGGCGGCGCCGCGCGAAGGATGGGCGCCTGCGATCGAAGTGAAATGCCAGCCGAGCCTCAAGCTCGGCGCGAGCACGCTCACGGGGCAGCGCACGCCGCCGAGTTTCGAGCCGCTCGCGGCGGAACTACGCGAGGTGCAGCGCGGACAGGGCCGTGCGCTGATGGTGGTCGAAGGCGCCAACCAGGCCGCGCGGCTCCGCCGCCATCTGGAGGCCTACGATCTCGCCGTCAACACCGAGTGCAAGAGCTTCGGCGCGCTGCTGGAGTGGCCCGACTTTCGCCCCGCGATCATGGAGGGCGAGATCTCATCCGGCGCCGTCCTGCAAGCCGACGGACTCTACGTTTACAGCGAAGAGGACGTCTTTGGAGAACCGCGCGTGCGGCGGCGCTCGCGGCCGGTCGCCAAGGGCGCGCTGCTGAACCTGGAGGAGCTCAGGCCGGACGACGTCGTGGTGCACATCGACCACGGAATCGGACGCTACCGCGGGCTCCGTCACTTGAAGGTCGCGGGCACCGAAGGCGACTTCCTCGCGCTCGAGTACGCCGCCGGCGACGCGATGTACGTACCGGTCGAGCGCATCAACCTGGTCCAGCGCTACATCGGCGGCGACGGCGAAGAGCCGAAGCTCGACAAGCTCGGCAGCGGCTCGTGGGACAAGGTCAAGCGGCGCACCAAGGAAGCGGTGCTCGCGATGGCCTCCGACCTGCTCGACGTTTACGCCGCGCGCGAGGTGATGGAGGGCCACGCCTTCCCGCATCCGGGCGCCGACTACGCCGAATTCGCCGAGCGCTTCGAATTCGAGGAGACGCCCGATCAGCTCGCTGCGATCGACGAGGCCGTGCGCGACATGTGCCGGGCCAAGCCGATGGATCGGCTGATCTGCGGCGACGCCGGCTTCGGCAAGACCGAGGTGGCGCTGCGCGCGGCGTTCGTCGCGGTGATGGACGGACGGCAGGTGGCGATGCTGGTGCCGACCACGGTGCTCGCGGAGCAGCACTGGAACACGATGCGCAAGCGTTTCGACGGCTACCCGGTGCGAATCGAAATGGTCTCGCGCTTTCGCAGCGCGCGCGAGAACAAGGCGGTCATCGACGACGTCCGCAGCGGCAAGGTCGATATCGTGGTCGGAACCCATCGCCTGCTCCAGGATGACGTCGAGTTCCCGCGGCTCGGCCTGCTGATCGTCGACGAGGAGCATCGTTTCGGCGTGGCCGACAAGGAGCGGGTAAAGCGGCTGCGCAAGCTGGTGGACGTGCTGACGCTCACGGCGACGCCGATTCCGCGCACGCTGCATATGGCGATGCTCGGGATCCGCGACCTCAGCGTGATCCAGACCGCGCCGCCCGACCGCCAGGCGATCCGCACCTTCGTCGCCCACTTCGACGACGGTCTACTGCGCGAAGTCATCATGCGCGAGCTCAACCGCTCGGGACAGGTGTTCTTCGTGCACAACCGAGTCGAGAATATCGAGTACGTTGCGCGCCACCTGCGCGCGATCGTGCCCGAGGCGAAGGTGGCGATCGCGCACGGCCAGATGAAGGAGCGCCAGCTCGAGGACGTGATGCGCGAATTCATCGAGAACCGGATCAACCTGCTGGTATGCTCGGCGATCATCGAGTCGGGACTCGACATTCCCAACGCCAACACCATGATCATCAACCGCGCCGACCATTTCGGCCTGGCCCAGCTCTACCAGCTGCGCGGACGAGTCGGACGCTCGCGCCAGAAGGCTTACGCCTATCTGCTGATTCCGGGCGAGCACATCATCACCCGCGACGCCAAGAAGCGCATCGACGCGCTGCGCGAACTGGTCGAGGCCGAAAGCGGCGGCGGTTTCAAGCTCGCGATTCGCGACCTCGAGCATCGCGGCGCGGGCAACCTGCTCGGACGCGAACAGTCGGGCCAGATAACGGCGGTTGGCTTCGAGCTCTACACGGAGATGATGGAGCAGGCGATCCACGAGCTGCGCGGCGAGCCGCAGCGGCCCGATTTCGAGCCCGAGCTGAGGCTCGGCATCCCGGCCTACATCCCCGACAGCTTCGTGCCCGACGAGGGCGAGCGCCTGGTGCTGTACCGGAGGATGGCGCGGGCCGCTGCGCGGGCCGACCTAGATGCGCTCCGCGAAGAGATGCGCGACCGTTTCGGACCGCCGCCGACGCTGGTCGACAACCTGCTCGCCGCGATGGATTTGCGCCGGCGCATGCGCGAGATGATGATCCTGAGCGCGATTCTCAAAGGCGACCAGCTCGAAGTGAAATTCCATCCTGACGCGCCCGTGGATACCGCCCGCCTGGTCGCCCTGACCGAGGCCAACCGCCGCCGGATGCGCCTTAGCCCGTCGTTTCAGGTAACCGTGCGAATCGAAACCGGCGCCGGCGAGACGGGCAACAACTACGAGCTGTTGTTCGAGCAACTCGACGGCGTCTTGCAGGTCCTGATGGCCTGTGAAAAATTGGAGACCGTGCCGGGCAGCCTCGCCGGACCGCTCGCGAGTTAAACCATGAGCCAGAATCGTTTTCGCATGCGCCTGGGCGCTGCGGCATTGCTTGCCGCATGCCTCGGAGCCGGCCTGACGGCGACGCCGCGCGCCGCGCGCGCGCAGGACGACGTCGATCGCGTGGTCGCCAGCGTCGACGGCGACCCCATCACGGTTCACGACCTCAAGGCCTTTGCCGCCGTCAACAAGGTGGCGCTGAGCGACCCGGACGACGTGAACTCGCCGGAGACCAAGGCCGTTCTCAAAGGAGTGATCTCCGAACGCCTGCTCGAAGGCGAGGTCAAGAAGTACAAGGACATGGTCGAGGAGCGCCAGATCGACGCATATATCCTCGACTTCGAGCAGGCCAACGGACTCACTGAGGCGCAGCTTCGCGCGCAGCTTCAAAAGGAAGGCCACACCTACGAGGATTTCCGCAAGCACGCCCGGCTGGAGCTGCAGAAGATGATCATGATCCAGAAGGAGGTGCGGCAGAAGGTCAACATCTCGCCCGACGAGGTCAAGGCCTACTACGACACCCATCACAGCGAATTCGCCGTCGGCAAGGAAAGCTTCAGGGTCGCGCAAATCCTGATCGCGCTGCCTCCCAACCCCACACCGCAGCAGGTCGCGGCGGCGCAGACCAAGGCCGACAGCATCCGCAAGCAATTGGCCGGCGGCGCCGACTTCGGCAAGCTCGCGCGCCAGTACTCCGACGACGATTCCAAGAGCCAGGGCGGCGAGTTGGGCGACTTCTCGCGCGGCGACATGATCGACGCCATCCAGAATGCGATCGATCAGATGAAGGTCGGCGATATTTCCCAGCCGATTCGGACCGAGCACGGCTTCCACATCGTCAAGCTCGAGGCGCATGAACAGACCGGCACCAAACCCTTCTCTGAGGTCGCCGGCGAGATTCGCGAAAGGCTGATAAGTCAAAAAGCGCAGGCGCAATTCGCGACCTGGGTTGACAACGATCTCGTCAAGCAGCACTACATCGAAACCTTCAACTAGCGTGACACGGCGGATGCCATCGAGGCCGAGCGCGCGCGCAACGCTGGCGCTGAGCATGGGCGATCCGGCCGGCATCGGCCCCGAAGTCATTCTGAAAGCCGCGGGCGCGATCGCCACGCGGCGCGGCGCACCTGCGCTCCTCGTGATCGGCGACGCCGGCGCGATGCGCGCCGCCGCGCGCCGCTTGCGCGGCGTGCCCGAGCCGCGGCCGTGGCATCCGGGCGACGCGCCCCTTCGCCCAACCGACGGGCTGGCCGTGCTCGAAGTCGGACGGCTCGGCGCCGCCGCGCTTAGGCCGGGAACGCCGAGCGTCGAGGGCGCGGACGCCGCCTACCGCTACATTGTCGAAGGGGCGCGGATGGCGCTGGCGGGCGAGGTTGCCGCGCTGGTGACCGCGCCGATCAACAAGGAATGGCTCAACCGCGCCGGCCATCGCTTCCCCGGCCATTCCGAGCTGCTGGCGGAGCTCAGCCGCGCGCGGCTTTGGCGGATGATGTTCGTGGGCGACCGGCTGCGTCTGGCGCTGGTGACGGTGCACGTCGGGCTCGCGCGGGTTTCGTGCGCGCTCAGCAGCCAGGGCGTGTTCGATACGATCCGGCTGCTCGCGCGGCATCTTCGAGAACGTCTGGATCTGGAGCGGCCGCGCGTCGGGGTGCTCGGCTTCAATCCGCATGCCGGGGAAAACGGGCTCTTCGGCGACGAGGAGGCGCGCGCGATCCTCCCGGCGATCCGCCGCGCCCGGCGCGCCGGCATCGACGCCCAGGGACCGCTCGCACCCGACACCGCATTCATCCGTCAGGCCGGGAAATTCGGCTTCGACGCGGCGGTCGCGATGTATCATGATCAGGGCCTGATCGCGCTCAAGACGCTGGAATTCGAACGCGCGGTGAACGTCACCTTGGGATTGCCCTTCGTGCGCACCTCGCCCGATCACGGCACCGCATATGATATAGCGGGAAGCGGCGCGGCAAACGCCGCGAGCATGCTGGCGGCGATTGAATACGCATGGCGCGCGGCGCTCGCCGGGCGCACGCGGGCTGAAAGAGCAACCACCGGCGCGTAAAAGGCGTGCGGCGGCGAATCGGCATGGCAGATCGGATCGTTATCAAGGGCGCGCGCGAGCACAATCTCAAGAATATCGACCTTGAGATTCCGCGCGACCGCCTGGTCGTCATTACCGGACTTTCGGGCTCGGGCAAGTCCTCGCTCGCCTTCGACACGATCTACGCGGAAGGCCAGCGCCGTTATGTCGAGTCGCTCTCGGCCTACGCGCGCCAGTTCCTGGAGCAGATGGAGAAGCCGGACGTCGATTCGATCGAAGGTCTGTCGCCGGCAATCTCGATCGAGCAGAAGACGACCTCGCGCAATCCGCGCTCGACCGTCGCCACCATCACGGAGATTTACGACTATCTGAGGCTCCTGTTCGCGCGCGTCGGACATGCGTTCTGTACCAACTGCGGGCGCGAAATCACTCAGCAGAGCGTGCAGCAGATCGTGGACCGCATCATGGCGTGGCCCGAGGGCGTGCGCGTCCACGTGCTCGCGCCGATCGTGCGCGACCGCAAGGGCGAGTATCGCAAGGAGCTCAGCGATCTGCGGCGTGCCGGATTCGTACGGGTCAAGGTGGACGGCACGGTGCGCGAGCTGGGCGAGGAAATAGCGCTCAACAAGAACCAGCGCCATTCGATCGACGTCATCGTTGACCGCCTCGCGATCCGCCGCGGGATCGAAAAGCGGCTCGGCGATTCGCTCGAGGTCGCCTTCAAATACGGCCACGACCTGCTCAAAATTGAACGCCTCGAGGGCAAGGACGCCGGCGAAGTTTACTTCAGCCAGCGCTTCGCGTGCGTGGAGTGCGGAATCTCCTATCCCGAGATCACGCCGCGGATGTTTTCGTTCAACAGCCCGCACGGCGCCTGTCCGTCCTGCTCCGGCATCGGCTCGATCATGTATTTCGATCCCGAGCTCGTGGTGCAGAACGAAGACCTCAGCATCGCCGACGGCGCGATCGCACCGTGGGCGACGATGAACTACATGCAGCCCGTGCTCGAGGCGCTGGCGGCGCACTACAATTTCGGCCTCGACACGCCCTGGAAGAGTATCCCGGCCAAGGTGCGCCGCGCGCTGCTCGAGGGCTCCGGCGACGAGGAGATCGCGTTTACCTACCAGCGCGGCGAGCATCGCCGCGGCTATGAGCGCGCGTTCGAGGGCGTGCTGACCTGGCTCGACCGGCGCTACAAGGAGACCGACTCCGAAAGCATCCGCGAGATGCTCGAAGCGTACATGAACATGCGGCCGTGCCCGGAGTGCGGAGGGGCGCGGCTCAAGAAGGAAAGCCTCTTCGTCCGCTTCAACGGCAAGTCGATCGCCGAGGTCTCGGCGATGTCGGTCAAGCAGGCGGTGGTTTTTTTCGCGGCGCCCAAACTGAGCCGCCAGGAAGAGGAAATCGCGCGGCTCATCCTCAAGGAGATCCGCGAGCGGCTCGGTTTCCTCGCCGACGTGGGGCTCGACTACCTGACGCTCGACCGCGTCTCGGCAAGCCTTTCGGGCGGCGAAGGCCAGCGCATCCGGCTCGCCACGCAAATCGGCTCGAGCCTGGTCGGCGTGCTTTACATTCTCGACGAGCCGTCCATCGGACTGCATCAGCGCGACAATCAGCGGCTGCTTTCGACGCTCAAGCGCCTGCGCGACCTTGGCAACACCGTGCTCGTGGTCGAACACGACCGCGACACGATGCTCGAGGCCGATCATCTGATCGACATGGGGCCTGGAGCCGGCGTGCACGGCGGCTATCTGGTCGCACAGGGCGCGCCGGAGCAGGTGATGCGCAACCCGGCCTCGCTGACCGGGCGCTATCTCAAGGGCGAGCTCGAGATCGCGACGCCGCGCCGCCGCCGCCAGCTTTCCGGGCGCTCGCTCACGATCAAGGGCGCGCGGGAAAATAACCTGCGCGATCTCACCGTGAGCATTCCGCTCGGCGTGTTCATCTGCGTCACCGGCGTTTCCGGATCGGGCAAGTCGTCGCTGGTGCTGGACACGCTCTACCGCGCGCTCGCGCAGAAACTCAATCGTTCGCGCGAGCGGGCCGGCGCGCACAAGAGCATCGAGGGCGTCGAACACCTGGACAAGGTGATCCACGTCGACCAGAGCCCGATCGGGCGCACGCCGCGCTCCAACCCCGCGACCTATACCGGCCTCTTCACCCACATCCGCGAGCTCTTCGCGCAGCTGCCCGAGGCGCGGATGCGCGGCTACGGACCGGGGCGGTTCTCGTTCAACGTCAAGGGCGGACGCTGCGAGGCCTGCCAGGGCGACGGCATCATCCGGATCGAGATGCACTTCCTGCCCGACGTTTACGTGACCTGCGAAGTGTGCGGCGGCAAGCGCTACAACCGCGACACGCTGGAGATTCAGTACAAGGGCAAGAGCATCGCCGAAGTCCTCAACATGACCGTGCTCGACGCGGTCGAGTTCATGGGCTCGGTGCCGCCAATCCGCCAGAAACTCGAGACCCTGCGCGACGTCGGGCTCGACTACATCCATCTCGGCCAGTCGGCGACCACGCTCTCGGGCGGCGAAGCGCAGCGCATCAAGCTCGCCAAGGAACTCGCGCGCCGCGCGACCGGGCGCACGCTCTACATCCTCGACGAGCCCACCACCGGCCTTCACTTCGACGACATCAAGCGCCTGCTCGAAGTGCTCGGGCGGCTGGCCGACACAGGCAACACCATCATCGTGATCGAGCACAACCTCGACGTGATCAAGACCGCTGACTACGTCATCGATCTCGGGCCCGAGGGCGGCGACCGCGGCGGCCAGATCGTGGCCAAGGGCACGCCGGAAGAAATCGCGGCGGCGGCGAACTCGTACACCGGACAATTCCTGCGCCAGGTTCTGGGCCATCGCGCCGCCGCCTGACGCGCCTGGCGGAGAGAACGCCGTGTGCGCGCGCCGTGAGGCTCGGTTGAAATGCGTCGGAGCAGCGATGCTCGCCTTGACGATCGGGTTCGCGGGATGCGCTCGCGGTCCGGAGCCGCATCAGCTCGAAGCGCAGCTCCGGCGCGAGCTTCCGCCCGGCACGCCGTCGAGCCAGGTCGAGGCCTATCTGACGGCCAGGGGATGGCGCCACAGCTATCTGCCCGGCGAGCGCTCCTACCTTGCCGGGATCATCAACGTCGGGCCGCGCTTCAGCTTGACCCGCGAGGATATCGCTATTCGGATAGATATGAACAAACGCGGACGCGTGACGGCGATCAGCGTCACGCCTTTCTTCACCTATCACGGAAGATAGCGCGCACGGAAAAGTGCATACGGTATGCAGGGTGCCAGGGCAGCCCGCTGTGGTATAAATCGCGCGCAGATGGCCCGCAGATTGGAGGTACGGCAGATGGAGCGCAAACTTCCGCAGGCGCCAGGTTTCCCCGAGCCCGAAGCGTATGACTGGAACCAGATCGTCGACGATCTGAATCGGCTGCTGCGGCTGCGCACCACGCCGATCGGGATGAAACTGTTCCCCACGGTCGAGGAGATGGAGCGGATTCCCAAACTGCGCCGGCCGAAATCGATCCATACGACCGACCAAATCGTCGCCCAGGCCGCGCGCCTCGGATGGACCGTCGGCATCACCGCCAAAGACCTGGTCGGCGCGCAGTGCGCGGTGGTTATCGGATTGCAGCCCGCGGACCAGGACTGGCTCTCGGGCAAGCGGATGGCCGGCGTATGGTACTCGACCGTCGAGGATTCTTCGGCCCATCAGCATGCGATGGACGTTGTGCCGCACGGCCGCTACGCGGGGATGGCGGTCTCGCCGGTGACCTCCGGGCGACTCAACCCGCCCGACATCTGCCTCATCTACGGCACTCCGGGCCAGATGATCATCTTCATCAACGGCCTGCAATGGGCCGGCTACAAGAAATTCGAGTGGGGATGCGTCGGCGAGTCGGCGTGCGCGGATTCGTGGGGGCGCGCGCTCAAGACCGGAGAGCCGAGCCTCTCGATCCCCTGCTTCGCCGAGCGCCGCTATGGCGGCGTGCTCGACGACGAACTGCTGATGGCGATTCCGCCGCGCTACCTGCCGCGGACGATCGAAGGGATGAAGCGGCTCGCCGGCAATGGCCTGCGCTATCCGATTCCGCAGTACGGGATCCAGTCGGACGCGCGCGCCGGACTCGGCGTGAGCTACAGCTCCAAGGACTGAGCGGAACGCGGTCCCGCGCCACGTTTCGGTCGAATTTCGGCGGGATCTTCGGGCTGATTCGGCTTTCCTCCTTTATCCTTGCGTCGATATATCGAGTCGATGTATTGTGTTGTTATAGGATGACCGAGATGGAAACGCATCCCACGAGACCGCGCGCCGCGGCGCGAGCGAAGCCTTCGACGAGTCAGCAGCCGTTTTCGCGCTGGGTCGCCCCGCCTGAAATCGGCTGGCCCAAAAAGCCGCCGCGCATCGATATCAAGTTCCCCATCCTGGGCTTTCTGCTGGAGTCCGAGATGACCGGCTACGACATCAAGCGCCGGTTCCGTGATCCAATCGGCTTCTTCTACCGCGCCAGCGACGGCTCGCTCTATCCCGCGCTGAAGAAACTCGCCCGCGACGCGATGGTCACGATGCGGACCGAGCGCCACGGCCGGCGCGCGCGCAAGGTTTACGCGATCACACCCAAGGGGCGCGAGCATTTCCTGCGCACGCTGCGCGAGCCGGCGCAGCCGATCTTCGTTTACGACGAAGCGCAGGTGAAAATCTATTTCGCCCATCACGATCCCGAAGCCGCGCTCCATCATGTCGAGCGCGAGCGACGCTTCGCCGGCGCGTGGCGCGCCTTTCTCGAAGGGCTGCTGGAAGAGATGAAGACCCATGGCGCGAGTCCCTTTCGCACCAGCATGGTCGAGGTCGGCCACGGAATCGCGGCGCTCAAGGCCGACCTGTTTGCGAAGCTGATGCTCCGGCTGGAGCGCGATCTCCGCCGCGGCGCGCACGTCCGGATCGGGTCGCGCGGCGGCCGCAAAACGGGCGAAACCCTCCGCGATGCGCATAGATCGGCCCCAGCGCAAAGCAAAAAGGGCGCACTCACATGAACCGCATCATCAGCAGACTGGTCAAGCTCGCGATCCTGACGCTGATCCTCGGCGGCGGCTACTTTCTTGGCAGCCGGTATCTCTGGCCCGCTCCCGACGCCCACATGATCCAGACCGTCGGCATAATCGAGGCGCCGGAGGTCAACCTTACCAGCCGCATCGCCGGCCGGATCGTTCAGCTTGACCTACTCGAAGGCGACACGGTCGAGCGCGGTCAGGTCGTCTGCCGCACCGAAGATATCGATATTAAAAACGAGCTGGCCAAGGCGCGCGGCGACCTAGCGAACGCCGGCGCCGCGCTGCGCAATGCCGAGATCACCATGGCGCGCAACGACAAGCTTTATGCCGAGCACGTGATCTCAGCCAAAGACCGCGACGACGCGCGCATGACGCTCGACAGCGACCGCGGCGCCGTGACGGCCGCGCAGGCCAACGTGCAGTTCTATACCGACCAGTTGAACGACACGGTCATCCGCGCTCCGATTTCCGGCATCGTGGTGAGCAAGAACCTCGAAGTCGGCGAATGGGTCACGCCCGGTACTCCTATCCTGACCGTGGACGATCTTTCGACCATCTGGGCGCGCGTGGACATGGAGGAAACCGACCTCGGCGCAATCCGCATCGGCAGCCCGGCGCAGGTGACGCTGCCGACCCGCCCGCCGCTGGTTTTCCCCGGGCAGGTGATGGCGATCGGGCAGGAAGGACAATTCGCGACCGAGACCGACGTGCGCCGCGGTCGCCAGGACATCCGCACCTTCTACGTCAAGGTGCGAGTGCTGCAGGCGACCGGGCAGGTGAAGCCGGGAATGACCGCCGAGGTCGCGTTTGCGCTCAACAATGGAATCGCAGTCAGCAGCAATACAGGCGCGCGAACTAACTAAACGCTTCGGCGAGTTCACCGCCGTCGATCACGTCACCTTTGAGGTCAGGCGCGGCGAACTCTTCGGCCTGCTCGGACCCAACGGCGCGGGCAAAACCACGCTCAGCCGGATGCTGACGACGCTGTTGGTGCCGACCTCGGGCGAGGCGTTCGTAGCCGGCTTCGACATCGTCCGCGATCCGGGGCGCGTGCGCGAGGCAATCGGCGTGATTCCGCAAGCGCTGACCTCGGACCTCGACCTCACCGGATGGGAGAACGTCGATATCTACGGCGGCTTCTACAATCTAGGCCGGCGCGTGCGGCGCGAACGCGCGCAGCACCTGCTGCACACAGTCGGGTTGACCGAGCGCGCCAACGATCTCGTGCAGACCTACTCGGGCGGGATGCGGCGGCGGCTGGAGATCGCGCGCGGGCTCATCCACTCGCCCGAAGTCCTGTTCCTCGACGAACCGACCATCGGACTCGACCCGCAGAGCCGGCGCGCGGTGTGGGAATTGCTCGAACAGTTGCGGACCGAAACCGGGCTCACCATCTCGCTGACCACGCATTACATGGACGAGGCCGAAACGTTGTGCGACCGAATCGCGATCGTGGACGGAGGAAAAATCATCGCGATCGGAACGCCCGCCGAGCTCAAGGCGAAGGTCAAGGGCTCGGACCGGATCGAGCTCGAAGTAACTGGCGATGCCGAAAAGGTCGTCACGATGCTGCGCGGACAGCCGGGCGTTCTGGACGTCGCGCGCGATCCCGACGGTCCGATTGTCGTGTCCGCCGACGACGGCGCGCACGTGATGCCCAGGATCATCGGCGAAATCGAAAACTCGGGCGCCAGCGTCTCTTCGATCAAACTCGAGCGGCTATCGCTCGAAGACGTGTTCATCCGCTTCACCGGGCGCCGCCTGCGCGACGAGCCCGCGCGCAAGGCCGGCTTCTTCAGCTCGAGCTTCGGTATGCCGATGCCGCCGGGGCGCTGACGGAGAGATTCCGCGATGAGGAAAACCTGGTCGATAATGCGCCGCGACCTGCTCAAGATCGGACGCAACCCGCTTACCATCTTCACCAGCGTCCTGCTGCCCATCATCTACCTGCTCATCTTCGGCAACTCGTTTCAGGGCGTGCTCAAGCATCTGCCGGTCGTGATCGTCAGCCAGGACAACGGCCCCTATGCGATCCGGGTGATGGAGCAGATGCAGGCGCTGGCCGCCGGCCCTCACGTCATCACCATCACCTACAACAGCGACGCGGGCGCGGCGATCCAGGACGTGCGCAACGGCGTTTACAAGGCCGCGCTTATCATCCCGCCTGATTTCAGCCACGACATCGCCGAGGGCCGCATCGGCGAGCTCGGGCTATTCACCGACAACGTCGACGCGATCAGCGCCAACACCCTGACCGGCGTGTTCAGCCAGGCGACTGCCGCGATCCGCGCCGGCTACGTCACGGCGCGCGAACCCAAGCTCGACCAGATCGTGATCCGCCCGAGCAACCTTTTCACCACCGTCGACTATGACCGCTCGCTCATCCCGGGCGTAATCGTGATGGCGCTGTTCATGGGCTCGCTGACCTCGGGCGTGTTCAACTGGGTGATGGACCGTTTCATGGGGATCACCGAGTGCTACCTGGTGACGCCGCTGTCGCGTTGGAACCTCGCCGCCGGCGTGCTCGGCTCGAGCGTGCTGGTGACCAGCGTCGCCTCTGTGATCGTGCTCGCGGCGGGGCTGCTGATGACCGGCGGAACGATTACCGGCGGCGCCCCGGCCGCCGCGATGCTGGTGGGCGTGATAGTGCTTGGGGCGACCGGTATCCTCGCGATGACCTTCGTTATTCTGGCGCGCGCGGACAATCCGCGCGTGGTCGGCGCGTCGGCGGGCTTCCTCAACGTGATCCTGTTTTTCCCGAGCGGCGCGATTTATCCGACCGAGAGCTTTCCGCCGTGGCTGCGGACCTTCGCGCACTACAATCCGGAAACCCACGCGGTGAGCGCGCTCAAATCGATCCTGTTCAAGGGCGCGAACTTCGCCGCCATCTCCAACGACCTCGCGTTCCTGGCCGTGTTTACCGCGGCCATGCTGGTGATCGCCAGCATGACGGTGAAGCGCACGCTCTGACCAATCGATCGAGTCGGTCTTGCGCCGTGCGTGCTAGCGCTTTTCCGCCCAGCTCAAATAGAGGCCGATATTGCCGAGCAGCGCGAAAGTGACTGGCCGCGAGGAAGAAGATCAGCGTCTGCTTCAGGCAGGCTGTTTTCCGCCCTGCTGACGATTGGCTCCAAGCTCCTCCCAGGGCGGTTCCAATCTTCGCGAAAATCAGCCGGCGGGCACCTCTGCGGCCAGATTGAACAATTCCTGCAGGCTTTGGTTGAAGCGATAGAACTTGTCCTCGCGCAGCTGGTCGGCGGACTCGAGCCAGAGCTCGTCGCCGATGAGCGCGAGCGAGTTGAGCGTATGCCGCAGCTCGGGGCGCCCGTTGCGCGCGATCTCATCCAGAATCCGCCGCCACACCGCGCGGCGCGCGCAAATCGTGAAATCGGCATCGTATGATGCGGCCGCTCCCGGAGCCAGCGCCACGGCATCGGTCAGCGCGTAGCCCTGCATCGCGACGCCGGTGTCCTGTTCCTCGCCGCCACCGTCGTCGTCCGGCAGCACGCGCACGATGAAGCGCGTCTCGACGTAGCCGATGCGCCGAAAAAGCTCACCCCGGGCCGCCATCAGGCGGCCCAGGGCGAAAAACCACTGCGGCTCGGGAAAATTCGGCGCCATCAAGCGACGAGCTTCGCGAAGTCGGTCGGCAGCAAGCAGCGCGGGCGCCGGTCGAGCCCGGCCGAATCGCAACGCTGCAGGTACTCGCCGACGATCCGCCGCCACAATTGCGACTGCATCTCCATCCCCTTGTCGAAGTGCGCGATTCCGCCGCCCATCAGCACCGCCATCGGTTCCACGGACTCGGGTTCGCTGAAGATTTCGAGCAGGATGCGCTCGGCGTCGTCGAGCTCGGTGTGGATCTCCTCGGCCAGCTCGGGGCGCGACTTGAGCTGAGCGCGCAGATGCATCGTGCCGTAACCGACGTGGCGCGATTCGTCCTGCATGCAGCGGCGGAAAATTTCCTGGTCGACCCGGCTCGGCGCGATGAACTCGCCCTGGCGGAAGATCGTCAGCACGAAGCCCTCGCCTAACAGATGCAGCCGGCCGGTCTGCGCCGAGAAGCTCGGCGCGTCGAAAATCTTCTTCAGCCCGAGCTCGCTGTAGGCGCTGGCCTTGCCGAGGCCGCCGCCGTTGGCGAGCGCGCGCTTGCGGAAGACGTCCATGTGGCGCGCCTCGTCCATCGCCTGCGTGGCAAGAAACAGCTTGACCTCGAAGAAGTCCTGGTTGATGCGGCTCATCCAGCGCGTCGGTGCATCAGCGGCGATAAATTCGACTTCGGTGAGAAACGTGCAGAGCTGGCACATCGCACGCTCGAGGTCGTCGGGCAGCGGCTTGAGCTCGTCCCACGGGATGTCGCGCGCAGAACTCCACTGGCGCGCCACCGCTTCCTCGTAGAGCTCGGTCACGTTGTCGGCCCAGCACTCGTCCTTGTTGTTGATGGTGAAGCCGAGCGACGGCACGTTGCCGGGAACGATACTGCCGCGCGGAGCCATCGACAGATGCTTGCCGCCGCGCTCGGGCACCACGCCGTAGCTGCCGATTTCGATGTCGTTCAGGCGGAGCCCGAGGCCTGACGGCTTCGCGTGCATGCCCCACTGCCCCGTCTCCTTCATCCAGCTGAGGTCGGGCGTGCCGCTCTCGAAGAGCTTCTGGAGATAGGCCGAGGGCTCGACTTTGTAGCGGGCCTCGGTGCCGACGCGATGTTCGTCTTTGATCGGAACGGTAGGCATGAGGTTCCTCCTCGCCCGCGGATGCGTGAGGCCATTGCCGCAGAATCGGTGCGATGTGTCAACTTACCCTTACAGACCTTGCAAGAGAGGGCCGCCGGCTAAATTGCCGCGTCGCCGCGCGTGTGTTAGCGTTCCGGCTCCGCTAAAATCGTCCGCACGGGGGCGGCGTACCCAAGTGGCTAAGGGAGAGGTCTGCAAAACCTCGATTCAGCGGTTCGAATCCGCTCGCCGCCTCCAACCAAACTCCCCCTGACAAAGGTCATAGCGGCTTTGCTCCGTTGCGCCCCCGGTCCGATCGGTTCTCGGTTTCCGCGGCGGGTCGAAGCGCTTATGCTTGACCCCTCATAGCGCACGGAAAGGGAGAGCGGAAAAGGGGAGACCGTCCTGCAATCGAAAGAACTCCAAGACAAAATCCAGGGCACCGTGATAACGGTGACCGACGCCAATTTCGAACGCCTGCGGCACGAGATGATCTGGAATCTGCTCACGCCCGATCGGCGTCCGCGTCTCATCGTGCAGGCGGCGAACGAGAACGACGTCGCCCAAGCGATAAAATTTGCCCGCGCGAACCGAATGAAGGTCGCGGTGCGCGGCGGCGGCCACAGCTGGGTCGGCTTTTCGTTTCGCGCCGATAGCCTGCTGATCGATCTCGGCCGCCTGGGCGACGTCTCAATCGACCGCGAAAATCGCCTGGCGCGGGTTCAGCCGGCCGTGCGCGGCTGCGACCTCGATCGGATGCTATCCGCGCAGGCACTGGCGTTTCCGGTCGGGCACTGCGGGACCGTTCCAATGAGCGGATACCTGCTGAACGGCGGTATCGGCTGGAACTATAACGATTGGGGCGTGGCCTGCTTCAGCATAGAAGCGGCAAAGGTGGTGACCGCCGCGGGCGACTCGGTCGTCGCCGGCGAAAGCCAGAATTCCGATCTGCTATGGGCTATTCGCGGAGGCGGGCCCGGATTCTTCGGCGTGGTAACCGAATACACGTTGCGCGTTTATCGCGCACCGCAGGCGGTCACGACCAGCAGCTATTTCTACCCGCTCGAACGGATCGAAGACGTCGGGGCCTGGGCGGCCGAGGTCGCGCGCAGGCTGCCGCGGCACGTCGAACTCACGATTCTGATTGCGGCGGCGCCGCCGGCTATCGCCGATCGATGCAAATCCACCAACGGCTTCGTCTGCGCGGTTCTCGGCACCGCATTCGTCGATAGTGCAAGCGAGGCCGCCGCCGCGCTCAGCACTCTGGACAGCTGCCCGGCTGTACCGGATTGCCTGCTGAAAGAACTGAACACGGCGACGCCGATCGATGGGCTGCACGAGCTGGGCGCCGGGCTGTGGCCTGAAAGGCATCGCTACCTGGCAGACACGCTATGGACCAATTCGCCGCCGGCGAGCGTGCTCGCAGCCGCGCGCCAGCATTTCGTGCGCGCGCCGTCGGCGAAATCGGTCGCGGTCTTTTCTTTCCGCAGCGGCGGCGATCGCGCGCCCTTGCCCGACGCTGCGTATTCGATGACGGCCGATGCGCTGTTGCTCTGCTACGCGGTCTGGGAGCGGTCCGAAGATGACGCGGCCAACGCCGCCTGGCACCGCGCGGCGATCGCTGAACTCGATCGGTATGCCGCCGGGCATTACGTCGGCGAATCCGACATCGTCGCGAGCCCCATCCGCGCCGAACGGGCGTACGCAAAAGCGAACTGGGAGCGCATGCAGGCGCTGCGGCGAAAGTACGACCCCGAAGGGCTCTTTCACGGCCATTTCACGGCGCCCGGGTGAGGAGCCCAAGCCAAAGCGCGTCGCAGATTTACGGCATCCTGGTCAGCGGTGCGCTCCGCCCTGGACGGGCCTCGTGTGTTCCACTATCAACGCGGTCTCGCCGAGACTGGTTGTAGCGCTCGCGATTCGAACGAGACGCGGTATTTCGATCTCTGGCCGCGCTCAATCATTCGCCTTATCTTTTTGAGTTTTCCCCGCACGCGATTTCGTCGAGATCGCGAAGCGCACTCGTCAGTTCATTATCGGGAGAACCGTTCCAGCGATTGCCGAAAACGAGCGCGGACAGGGAAATTCTTGGCAGCCAGCCCACCGTCTCAAGCAGCGGACGCTCCGCAAACTCGACCGGATATCCGATGCACATATACCCGACTACGGATACGTGATCGGGAATCGCAAGAATTCGCTGAATGACCTCGGGTTTCAGGATGCTAACCCAGCCGACTCCGATTCCTTCGGCGCGCGCCGCCAGCCAGAGGTTCTGGATCGCAATACAAGTGCTGTAAATATCGCTGTCTTTAACGGTGTTGCGGCCGATGATGGCGGGGCCGAAGCGGGTTCGGTCGCAAGTAACGCAGATGTTGAGCGGAGCGTCGAGGATACCCTCGAGCTTGAGCGAAAGGTATTGAGCCTTTCGCCCTTCGTCGAAACCATCCGCCGCCAGCAGCCTTTCGGATTCGACATGGTCGCGGATCCGGCGCCGGATCTCCAGGTCATCGATCACGATGAAGTTCCACGGCTGCGAAAACCCCACGGAGCCTGCCTGATGGGCTGCGGCAAGGATCTGCGCCAGCGTGCTGGGATCGACGGGATCGGGCCTGAATGCCCGAATGTCTCGCCGAAGCGCGATCGCCTGATACACGCCGCGCCGCCATTCGGGTGGAAATTCATTCAACGGCATTCGCTCAGCTCCATCGCTCTTGCGTTTTGGCCTCTACGGCCGGCGCCAAACCTGTCCTTCATCAAAGCCTCGAGTCCCAAACGTATCATTATTAGTGATGCGCCCTGTCACTACCGAAAATTATATCCGAGTGACATGAAATCGCGCGCCCGACTTCACAAGCTGTCCAGGCGATTGCGGCTGACCAATTCGGATCACTTGCCGTTGGTCTGGCGGCACCCGACCCGGCTCCTTGGATCCTGAGCGATTGGGCCGCTCCCGAGACTCGCGCTAGGGAATTTTCGTCAGCGGCAAGCCATGCCTTGGATGGGTCTCGTGCCAGCGGACGCGCGCCGCCTTGCGCTGCTGCGGCGTCATCTGCTGCCATCGCCGATAGTTCTGAAGCATGTGCTGGCGCTCGGCGGGCGGAAGCTGCTGAAACTGCCGATAGCGCTGGGAGACCTTGTCGCGCTGCTCGGGCGGAAGCTGTCTGAAGTGCGTGTAGGCCTGGCGCAGTTCTTCGCGCCGCTGGGGTGGAAGCTGACGCCATCGGCGCATGCCCTGCATCACCTGCTGGCGCTCATTGGGCGGGAGTTTGCGGAACTCTTCGAAGTTCTGCCGCGCCGCGCCCTGCTCCGCCGGCGTCATCCGCTGCCACTGCCGGTAGTTGTAGAGCACCCGCGCCCGCTGTTCGGGCGTGAGCCTGGACCACGTGCCGGGATCTTGCGCCGCCAGCGCCCGTTCGGCGGCGTTTTGCGGCTCGCTCGCAGCCATAGGAGGCTCCGGAGCGGACGATTGGGCGCGCGCCGGACTCGCGAGCGCCGCCAGCGCGAGGATCGCCGCCAGCGGTATCGAAATGCCGAGCCTGCGGCGGCTCATGGCTGTCCCTCTGAGTCGCCGGAGTCGCCGGTTTCCGGGAGCGGCGGATTCGGCGCGGCGACGCGGGCGCCCGTTGCGTTCGCTTCGCCGCCCGCCGTTTGAGCGTTGTTGTGATTTCCGCCGAGATAGCCCATCGCCTTGAGCGCGCGAATCTGATCGACCATCGAGCCGTTCGAGGCCGCGCCCGACCCGCCGCCGCCGTCGGCGTCGCCCGCGTGTGGCCGGAACAAATCGAGGTTCAACAGCATCCGCAAATCCGGCGGCGCCGCGGGCGGCCGCTCTTGCGCCCCTGCCTGGGCGCTTCCCGTCATGAGCGCTGCCGCCGCGAGCGCAAGCACGGCCCGCCTATGACCGGTTCTCATCGCTGGCCGGCGCCGACGGCGATACTTCGTCGAGGTGCGCGATGACGTCGTAGTTCTCGAGCAGGTCGAGATGCTCGACCATCGGGTAGTCGCGCAACAGGCCGACGTCGGCGCCGGTCATCGCGGCCTCCTGCATCGTGCCCACCTGCATCGCGGCATCTTGCGCCGCGAGCTGATCGAGCGGCGGCGGCGCGATGCGGGCGCCCTGATGCATCGTGAAAACCAGGAACAGCGCGGCGGCGGCCGCGCCGAGCGCGCCGATCGAGAGCCCGACTATCCGGGGCCGCCACCATCGAGGTTCCGCCGCGGCGCCCGCGCCGGCCCGGTGGCGCGCGTCGAGTTTGCGATGCAACTGGGCGCGGTAGATCGCCGGGTCGGGCGGCGGAATTTCCTCGACGCTGCGCGCCAGATCCTCAAGCGCAACGACGCCGTCGCCCGCCGCCTGGCGGCACGACGCGCAGCCCTCGAGGTGGCGCGCGACGCGCACCCGCTCCTCGCCCTCGAGCTCGCCGCGCATATATGGAACGAGCGCCGTTTCGGGATGCCGCGTAATCATCTACTTACCGCCCGATGGCTTGACCGCCGACCTTACTCTCGCTTGAGCGCCTTTTTGAGTTCCGCGATCCCGCGATGGACGTGAACTCTCGCCGTATTCTCCGAACATTCGAGCACCGCCGCAATTTCCCGGCTGCTCAGACCCTCCTGCACCTGCAGCAGCACGGCCGCGCGCTGCTTGGGCGACAGCTTCTCGAGCAGCACGCGCAACGCGCCGATCGACTGACTGCGAATCGCCTCGGACTCGGGCTCCGGCTCGTCAGAGGCCGGATCGATCGCCGCCTCATCGGCCTCGCCGCCCGGCCCCGCAAGCGGCACGAGCTTGCGCCACCATCGGTTCCGCCGCTGATGGTCGATGCAGAGATTGACCAGGATGCGATGGAACCAGGTCGTAAAGCGCGAGCGCGCGTCAAAACGGCCAGCAGATTCATAGAGCCTGATGAACGCCTCCTGCGACACGTCGCGCGCGTCGGCTTCGTTGCCGACGATCGAACAGGCGAGCCGGTAGGCGCGCGCCTGATGCCGCGCGACCAGGAGATCGAAGGCCTCGCTATCGCGCTCTGCAACCCGCCTGCACAACTCCTCATCGGAAGGCTCCACCGCCACCGGTTCCATCCCGTCACGAATTCGGCCAGCCGCCCGCCGCTATCCGAACCCGCGGCCCGGCGGCGGAATCTCCCCCTGGTGGCCGTCGGACCGATGCTATCCTTCCCGACGCTTTTGACGAAAGGCCGGGACCGTCCGTTTACACGGCTTTCAAAATTTTTGCCCGACGCCTGCCCCGTGTAAACGAAACCTATCCGGCGCGCGTCCAAGCGATGGAACGCGGGCGGACCGGAAAACGCCGATGCAGACGGAAGGGCGCAAATGCAAACAGGGGACGCCGATGAAAGACCGAGGCTTTAAGGGGAATTGCGGACGCCGACGGCGGCTCGCCGGATGCGCCGCCGCGCTGCTGGCCGCAAGCGCCGTCGCCGGATGCACTGCGTACGATCCGCAGGGCGCAGCCCAGCAGTATGCGCCGAGCTACTACAACCAGTCCTACGATCAATTGAGCGCGCAGCAGAAGATGCAGCTCGAGGACCATCTGTCCAACCAGAGCAACCAGGCCTGGCGCACGAGCGCCGCCGTCGCCTCGAGTATCGGCCACCTCGCGCAGGGCACCGGCGTGCTGCTTTTCGCGGCGCGTCACTAAAGGCAACCGACAGGGAATAAACCCCGGCGCCGCGCTTTTGGCGAGGGGGATAACAGACCGCTTGGCCGGCCGCGGCAGAGCCGCGTCCGCAGACTGGAGAAGGAGGACGGAGAAATGAAGCGCAGGGATCTCAAAAGGACCGTGACGGCGCTTGCGGTGGTGGTTTTCTCGGGCGCGCTCGGCGCCACGGCGATGGCTCAGGAATGGCCGGGACGCAATCCAGATATCTCGCACGCCGAAATCGCCAATTTCGATCAGTATCTCGATCACCATCCCGATGTCGCAGCGCGCCTCACCGCGGATCCTCGGCTCATCAACGATCCGCGCTTCGTCGCCACCCATCCGGACCTCCACGCCTTCCTGAGGAGCCATCCGGGCGTGCGCGAGGAGATTCACGAATCGCCGGGCCAGTTCATGTACCGCGAGGGACATTACGATTGGCAGCACGACCAGGCGCATCCGCTCGCCAACACCGACCACTACCTCGATCGGCATCCGGAGGTGCAGACGCAGCTCGAGCATCATCCCGGCCTGGTTGACGACCCCAAATACCTGGCGAGCCATCCGGGGCTGCACAATTTCCTAGCAACGCATCCGGTCGCCCGCGCCGATTGGAAATCGCATCCATATCGCTATATGACGCGCGAGGACAGCTACGATCAGCGGCATTAACAAGTGCAGTCTCAGTCATCGGCTGCTGCACCGGTCACTAACCAGAATCGAGGAGGGGAGTAGTATGAATCTCAGGAATCGCATCGGAATCGCTGCCGGAGCGGCAATGCTGATGGCGGTGGGAATGAGCGCGGGACGCGCGGGCGCTGCCGACGGTCTACCGATTCCGTCGGGCAAGTTCAATTTACGCCTGAACGGATACGAGGTCGTGACGCCGCAGAGCTCGTCCGCCGCCAAGCTCAGCATCGACGCGATCGGCCAGGTGATAGGCGACGCCGGCGGTAATCTCAGCGGCGCGGAGACGTTCAACGCGGTCGATCCGACGGCGCCGGCCGAGGAGGTCTGCAACGGGACAGTTACCGGAACCATCACGCCGCCCTCGGGCGGGTTCGGCTCGGGCGACGGCGAATTTGGGGTCACCCTGACCTTTGCGCCGACCAGCACCGGCTCCTACTGCATCCCGGCGACGACCACGATGCAATGCAACCGCACGCTGCTGCACAAGCTGCTGGCCGACGACCTCGACGCGGGCCAATACCATTGCATCGTCACCGGGATGACGGCTGGCGGCGGCTCGACCACGACGATCAATGCGGCGTCGATGGATGGGCACCTGGACAGCTCGCGCGGCAGCAACGCGCCGACTGACTAGGCGGCTAGAGACGCAAACAGATTCCGCGCCACCTCGCAAAAGGCCGCAGCCGATGGCTTCCCGAGCCATCGGCCGCGGCCGTTTGGTCTTGCGCGGCTCAGGGCGTCAGTGCGCGGACGCGCCCGCGGGAGCGGCGGAAAAAACCGTCAGCGCGACCGGGCAGCCCGGCGAATCCTCGTCATAACAGATGCGGCTGACCGCGCCGGCGGGCCGGTCCTTGTTCTCCGCATAGCCGGGGCAAATCCAGCGCCCTCCTCCGTTCCGGTACATCGCCACCGCGAAGTAACGGCCGGGCGCGAGCGTGCCGCTCGCCTGTCCCGCGCTGGCCGGCAGTTCCTGGGAGGCCACGACTTCATAGCCGTCGTGCGCGGCGCCCATCTGGAACTGCATCAATAGCAACTGCCAACGCTCGCTGCCGCGATTGACTATGTGGTACTTCATCGCAGAATCCGACGAGAAGACGGGCTTGGAGCGGCAGAGCCACGGCCGCGCCTCCGCCGCACGCGCCGCCGTCGAGGCGACAACGGCAAACGCGATCGCGCAGGCCACACCCGACACAAATCGTACCTTCATCTCCTTCTCCTCGCGTGCAGCGTCAAGCCGCCGCCGCCCCGTCGCAGATGTCGATAATCCGGCGCACGATCTCGGCGAGATCGGAATCCTTGGGCGTGAACACCGCGCGCACGCCCATCTCGAGCAGCGCCTGGCGGTCGCGGGCGGGAATTATTCCGCCCATCACCAGTTTCACATCATCCGCGCCGCGCTCCTTGAGCAGCGCGATCGCTTCGCGCGCGATCGCGAGATGGGCTCCGGCGAGCGAGCTTATCGCCAGCACTTCGGCGTCCTCCTGCAGCGCGGTCTCGACCATCTGCGCGGGCGTCTGCTTGAACCCCGCCAGGATTACCTCCATCCCGGCCTGCATGCAGGCGTGCGCGAGCAGCTTGACCGCGTTGATATGGCCGTCGAGCCCCGCTTTGCCGAGCGCGATACGGATGCGCCGCGGAGCGCGAGGCATTTCGAGCGGCGCGAGCGCCGCGGTGCGGTCGAGCACGGGAGGCGTGTAGCGGCCGTTGGTCGCGCGCTCAATCGCGGCGGTCCATTCGCCGACCGTGCCGCCGGCGCGCGCCAGCTCGAGCGTCGGCTCCATCACGCCCGCATCGCCCGCGGCCGCGCGCTCGAGCGCTTCGAGCGCACGGGCGACCGCGCCGCCGCCACCGCGAGCGTCGCGCTCGCGGCGCCAGCGGACGACCGACTCGATGCGCTCGCGCTCGGCCGCCGCGTGGGCGGCGGCGTCGTCGGCGACGGCACCCGGGCCGGTAAGCCCGATATCATCGAGAAACGCGTTGACGCCGACCTGCACCAGCTCACCGCTTGCGAGTTTGCGCTGGCGCTCGGCGAGTAGGCGCGTGAGCTCGCCGCCGACGGCGGCGATCGCGCGCGCGTAGCCCGCGGCGCGAAGCCCAAACGCGATCGCGCGCGCCCGCTCGGCAATCTCACCGGTCAGCTTCTCGACCACCTTGCTGCCCTCGAAGATATCGCCCCACTCGGCGAGCCCCGTCTCGTGCATCAGGATCTGCTGCGTGCGGAGGCTCAGCGCCTGCTCGGCCTGGTCGGGCAGCGCCATCGCTTCGCGAAAACCGGGAAGCTGCAGCGCGTTGACGCGCGCGGCGGCCGAGATCACCACGGGCAGCGCCTCGTAGGCGATACGGACGATGTTGAGTTCGGGCTGGCGCTCGGTCAGCGTCAGCGACCGCACCTGGCATCCGGCGCGAAATGCGACGCCGTCGATCCCGTATTCGTCGCGGCAGAGATCGCGCCAGAGTTTGAAGTAGGCGCGCACCTTGCTGATTTCGGGCACCAGTTCGATGCCGCTGTTGATGAAGAACGAGATGCGCCGCACGGTCTGCTCGAAGGCCGCGGGCGCAAGCCGTGGGCGCAGCGCGTCGAGAATCATCATCGCGTTGCCGAAGGTGTAGCCGATCTCCTCGGCGGGACCGGCGCCGCTCTCCATGTAGTGATAGCCGCAGCAGTTGATCGGGTTCCAGTTGGGCACGCGCTCGACCGCGAAACTGATTAGTTCGGTCGAGATGCGGAAGGAGACCTCAGGATGGAAAATCGAGGTGCCGCGCGCGACGAATTCCTTAAGCAGGTCGTTCTGGGTCGTGCCGCGCAGCTCGGTAAAGGGCACGCCGCGCTTCTCCGCGACCACCAGGTACAGGGCGAGCAAAAACGGCGCGGTCGCGTTGATGGTCATCGAGGTGTTGATCGCACCGAGGTCGATTCCGGCGAGCAACTCCTCCATGTCGCGCCAGTGGCAGATCGAGACGCCGGCCTTGCCGACCTCGCCGGCGGCGACCGGCGCGTCGGGGTCGTAGCCGTTTTGCGTGGGCAGGTCGAAAGCGATCGAGAGTCCGCGCTGGCCGCGGCTCAGATTCTCGAGGAAGCGGCGATTGGCCTGCCGCGCGTCACCGAAACCGGCGTAGGTCCTGATAATCCAGGGCTCGCGCGGACCGGACTTTTTTTTCGCCTCGGACGCGCGCGTAGCAGCGGCTCGGCTCATCGGTCCTCCAATCGCAACTCGTCTCGATTCGCAGTCTCGGTCGCGATCATTTTAAAGCGTAATGGCCCGCGCCCGGCGATTCCAGCACCTTACCGCTTTCCTCCTCGCCCCGGTCACCGAGAGATCGGTGATTCCGCCCTATTGCTTGTAACCGAACCGGCGCAGCATCGCGCGGCGGTCAGCCTGATCCTGCTCCGCCTCGACGCCCTTGGGCGCACTGCCATCGATTACGCCCAACACGCCGCGCGCGCCGTTCTCCGCGGCCACGATCACGCGCACGTCATTCGCCGTGGCGCAGAAGATCGTGCATACCTCGGCGACCGCCTTCACCTGGTTGAGCACATTTATCGGAAAGGCGTTGCCGAGCATCACTACGAAGACGTGGCCCGCGCCGATCGTCCTGGCCGCGCGCACCGCCGCCTCTTCCAGCCCGGCGTCGGTCCCGGTGCGGCGGATGAGGCACGGTCCCGAGGCCTCGCAGAAGGCGACGCCGAACTTGACCGCCGGCACCGCTCCAACCACCGCCTCGTAGAGGTCCTCGACGGTCTTGATGAAGTGGGCCTGGCCGATGATGACGTTGGCGTCGGCGGGCTTGACGATTTCGATCGCGCTGAGTTCCATAGGCGAGCGTTCTCCGGTATTCGTTTACGAGTCTTCGGTGGTCACTGCGGGATGACTACCCGATGATAGGAGAGCCGGGGCGGCTATTGCGAGGCACCGTGCAGGGAGTTTGTTGAAAACCGGCGGCGGTCATCGCGCGGCTCCGCCGCGATCGCGCACCGCCGCGCCGCGCGGCGTCGCCGCCGCCACCCCAGCACTGCCGGGGTTCTTCTACCGGCTCGCGCCGCGCGACCAGAAGGTCTATCTGCGCAGCGACGCGATCGACGGCTTCGACCTCGCGGCTGGGCCTTCCGTGCTCGCGCTTGCCGAGGCGGCGGTCGCGGCACTCGAGAGCGGCAACCTCGCCGGAACGGGGCGCGCGGCGCAGGCGCTGGTGGGCGAACTATGCCGGCTCGCGGGCGTGCGCGTCGTGCCGATCGAGGTGAAAGGCGTGCGGCCGCGCAATCAGCGCGGCGAGCTTCATGGCATCTTTTATCCCGATGCGCCGCGGATCGTGCTGTGGACGCGCACCGCGCTCCGCCACGACGTGGTCAAGCCCAAAACTTTTCTGCGCACGCTGATGCACGAACTGGCGCACTACTTCGACTACGCCGTCCTGCGGCTCGGCAACTCCTACCACACGCGCGGCTTCTTCAAGCGGGAATCGTTCCTGGTGCGCGCGATCCTGCCGCCTGACTCCGGCGCGAAACAGGTCTGAAATCCGATGAGCATAATCCAACGCATCTTCGCCACGCCGGCGCCCGAAGCGCGGATGCTCTCCGAGCTTGCCGAGATCGCCGAACGCCATCAGGAACTCGCAAATCGTCTCGCCCGGCATGCCGAGCTTTGCACCTATCCGAATATCGTCGCCGGACTTCGCGCGCTCGCGGCGCGCCAGGCCGAACACGGGCGAACGCTCGACGCGATTCTCGTCGACCGCCACGTATGGTCGAAGCTGCCGCGGCCGCTCGGCCCCGACGGCGCGAGCAACTGGCAGCGCATGAGCGGAGATCTCGAAATCCTGCTTGAACTCACGCGCGCGATGAACCAGCAGGCGCTTCATTGGGAGGGGATCGATGCGGCGTTTGCGGCGCGGCTCGGCACGATCGCGCGCGAGGACGACCGCGGACTTGGCGAGCTGCGCGAACTCGCGCTCAAGTGCGATCCGCAGGCGCTGGACTGAGACTCTCGCGGTTCAGGAAAAATTCCACGCCCTTCCCTCCATCGGAGCAGCCGAGGCGCGCCGGCTCTCAGAGCGCCTTGGCGTCGATCAGCACCGCGGCGAACAGCGCCGGTTCCGTTCCGCGGTTGACCCATCCGTGATTCGTGCCCCGCTGCACCACTACGTCGAACGGCTTCAGCTCGACTTCGCCCTTATCGAGCAGGAGCGTCACGCGGCCCGAGAGCAGCACCACGTAATCGACCGTGCGCGTAGCGTGCATGCTCGGATGGCGCCTGGTATCGACGCGGCAATGCGCGCCGCCGATCGCCGCGAACATCGCCGCCGTCCGCTCCTCGAGTTCGCGCGGGGTGAGCGCCTTGTCTTCCGGCGCGAGCTGGAAGAACCGGAAGACGCTGCCGCCGGCCGGCGGTTCCAGGCGCATCTTCCATTGGGCCGCATCGCCCTTCGTCGCGTTGTCGGCGGGCGTCGTCTCCGTGACCCAGACTTCGGCGAGGCCGGCGCCGCCCTCTTCGATAACGCCCGCACCGGGCCCGTCTATCGCAACGTATGACTTGCCGGAGTCGTCGATACCGGTTACGACGCGCCGCAGATCTTTCATTTTCATGATTCTCACCTCGTCCGGCGAAGAATGTGACTCGTCGGGCCGGAATGCGCGCATCCTAGCGCATCGGCGGCCGCAAAGCACAAAGAAAGGAACGCCGCGCCGCGGCTACAGGTAGCGAGTCAGGCGGCGGCGAGCGAGTTCATCCACGACGCGGCGGAGGTCCTGCGAACTTTTGCGGCTGGCGATCAGGAGGGCGTCGCCGGTATCGACCGCAACCAGGTCCTTCACGCCCAGCAACACCATCAGGCGGCCCTGCACGCCGCGCGCGAGCA
>DASXMQ010000138.1:0-6060 GCA_036495625.1 Binataceae bacterium (SeqCode)
GTATCCTTTTTTGACGCAGATCGAGCAGTTGCATTCGCTGACGGCTGCGGGACGGCCCTCGACTTCGAAGGCGACGCGTCCGCAGTGGCATCCGCCGCGAGAAACTGTGCCTGGGGGATTCATCGGATTTGAACCTTCGAATCGATCCCATAGTGCAGGCTGCGGGGTATGGCAAGAGACTCGGGCATTTTCGTTGTCGCGCCGTTAAACACCGCGGCGCAGCGCTTTTGCGTCCGGAGCTTTTGCGCTAGACACTAAACGGTCCGGGTCAACCCGGAGACGAGCGCAAGGAAAAATGGACTTCAGCTACACGCCCGAAGAGGAGGCCTTTCGCCTGCGCGCGCGCCAGTGGCTCGAGGCCAACGCGCCGCGCGACATCGCCGACCGTGGGTTCTCGCTGCCGACCGATCCGGCGTCGATCCAGACACTGCGCGACTGGCAGCGCCGGCTCTTCGAGGCCGGGTTCCTCGGCCTCTCGTGGCCGGTCGAATACGGCGGCCAGGGCAAGACCATCGTATATAGCGCGATCCTGAGCGAAGAGATGGCGCGGGCGCGCGCGCCGGCGGCGCTCAACCTCATCGGGCTCTCGATGGCGGCGCCGACGATCCTGGAGCACGGGAGCGAGGAGCAGCGGCGCCGCTTCGTGCCGAAAATTCTCTCGTGCGAGGAGATCTGGTGCCAGGGCTTTTCCGAGCCCGGCTCGGGTTCCGACCTCGCGGCGCTCAAGAGCCGCGCCGAGCTTAAGGGCGACGAGTTCATCGTCAACGGCGCGAAGGTCTGGACCTCGCACGGGCAAATCGCCGATTGGTGCATGCTGCTGGTGCGCACCGAGCCCGACAAGCCCAAGCATCGCGGGCTCAGCTACCTGCTGGTCGATATGCGCAGTCCGGGCGTTTCCGTGCGGCCGCTGCGCCAGATGACCGGCGAGGAGGAATTCAACCAGCTCTTCTTCGACGATGTGCGCGTGCCGCGCGAAAATCTGCTCGGGCCGCAGGGTGGCTGATGGGGCGTCGCGCTGACCACGCTGATGAACGAGCGGGCGACGCTGTCGCTGTCGATCGTCGCGCGCTTCGGTAACACCTTCGACGACCTCAAGCGGCTCGCGCTGCGCGCGATCGCCGACGGCACGACTCCGCTTGACCCGCACGTCATCCGCCAGGCGCTGGCGCAGTTCTATATCGACGTCGAATCGATGAAGTACCTCGCCTACCGCAATTTCTCGCGCCTGCTGCGCGGCGGCACGCCGGGCCCCGAGGGCTCGATATCCAAGCTCCTGTGGAGCGAGCTTAATCAGCGGATGAACGAGTTCGCGCTGGCCGTCCAGGGTCCGTATGCGGCGCTCGACGAGGGATCACCGCACGTGGTCGAGGAGGGGCGATGGCAGTACGGGACGCTGCGCGCGCGCGGCAACACGATCGAGGAAGGGACTTCCGAGATTCAGCGCAGCATCATTGCCGAGCGGCTGCTCGGGATGCCCAAGGCATACTGAGCGCGCCGCGCGAAAGCCGTTGCCAGGCGAGGAACCACAGCGCGAGCAGCGTGGTTCCGATTCCGACCGCGAACGGATAGTCGATCGTCGGATGATCCATCACCAGCGGCAGCAGCGCGACGGCGAGCGCCGGCGGCACGTGAAGGTCGCACACGCGCAGCACCGCGATTCCCCACGCCATGCTCACGGCCGCCGCAAGCGGCGTCACTCCGAGGAAGTGCCACGACACGAATCCGCCGAACGCTGTCAGAAAGCATGCGACCGGCAGCCGCAGTGGCTTGTCCGCCCACGGACAAATGGCGGTGTGGCCAAGCATCTCGAATCCAATCACCACCAGCGGCGGGAACAGCACGAAACGAAGCCCGGTGAGCTTGACGAAGAATACCGCCGCCGCGACGAAGGCGAACAGGGCCGCAAGCCATAGGCGGCCGGCCGGCACTTCCTCGATAAGGTCGTCGAGAACGTCGGGATCGTCGAGGCGCTCGGCGTCTGCTGCTTCATTGCTTTCGGCCGGCGCGGGCGCGATCGCGCGTGCGGCGCAGAGCTTCTTCCACGGCACGGACAGCCCCGCGAGCATCACCGTTCCAAGCGCAATCGCCGGCGGATACCACCAGCTCTTCACTCCCAGCACGAGCGGAAGCAGGCCTGCGGAGATCGCCGGCGCGATCGGCGAGCGCAGGGCGAAGATGATCGCGATTGCGCTCACGACGGTCAGCAGCACCGAGAGATATCCGTAGGGCAGCGCTCGCGTGAAAAAGATGCCGGCGACGCCGGTCAGCGCGGGCGTAATCGCGAGCTGCACCGGCGCGTTGGCCCAGGTCCCGCGCGGGCGCGTCATCACGTCGTGCGAGAGCGCGCCCAGCTCCGGAAACAGAACATAGACGGCGCCGGTCGCGCCGGCGATCTCGGCGATGATCGCGATATACACGAGCGCGATCAGCTCGGCGCCCAACTGGTAGAGCCCGTCGAGCGGCGCGGCGGCGGCCGGGCGCTCGCGGCTCATCGGGGGTCGGCGCCCCGCCCGCGGGCGAGGTTATGAAGTCGTCTCAACTTGCGATACCAATAACATATAATGCCAATGAGATGACCGGGAAGAATCAAAAAGCCGATCGAGACACGGCGAACCGCGCGCAGGCCGGGTCGTGGTCCGCTCCGGCGCGCTTCGCGGATTTTGACCGGGCGCTTGCGCGCCATGGGTTTGGCGCGCTTGCGCGCACGCGGCCGCTCACGCTGCAGGTCAACGTCGGCAAGCACTGCAATCAGGCGTGCCATCACTGCCACGTGGATGCCGGCCCGGCGCGCACGGAGCGGATGGAGCGCGCGACGGCGGAGCGCGTGCTCGAGCTGCTCGGGCGAAGCCCCGCGATACGCGCGCTCGATCTGACCGGCGGCGCGCCCGAACTCAATGGAAATTTTTGTATGCTGGTCGAGGGCGGCCGGCGCGCCATGCGCCAGGTGATGGTTCGATGCAACCTGACGGTGATGTTCGAGCCAGGAATGGAGGGGCTCGGCGAATTCTATCGCGATAACCGCGTGACCCTGGTCTGTTCGCTGCCGTGCTATAGCGCGGCGAATGTCGAGCGGCAGCGCGGACGCGGCGTCTTCGATAAAAGCATCGCCGCGCTCCGGAGGCTCAACGCGCTGGGCTATGGCGACGGCGGCGATCTGCGTCTCGATCTCGTTTACAATCCCGTCGGCCCGGCGCTGCCGCCGCCGCAGGTCGCGCTCGAAGCTGACTACCGGCGCGAGCTCGCCGCTTACGGCGTCCGCTTCGATCGCCTGTTGACGATCGCCAACATGCCGATCTCGCGCTTTGCCCGTCAGCTCCATCAATGGGACAAGTACGCGGATTACATGGGATTGCTCGTGAATCATTTCAACCCCGAGACGGTTGAGGGCGTGATGTGCCGCACGCTGGTGAGTGTCGGATGGGACGGGCGGCTCTACGATTGCGACTTCAACCAGATGCTCGAGATGCCGATCGGCGCCGCGGGCCCGCGCCGCACGCTCACGGTGTGGGACGTCGAAGATCTGGACGCGCTGGCGGGCGCGGCGATCGCGACAGGCGCGCATTGCTTCGGATGCACGGCCGGCGCGGGCTCGAGCTGCGGCGGCGCGCTGGTCTAACGCAGGAAACTTCACAAACCAGGAAACTTCACAAACAATGAGTGACGTTACGATCGAGGGAATCTGCGATGCGCGGTTTGCGCGCGTGCGCGAGGCGTTTGCTGCCAACTTCGTCAACTATCGCGAGACCGGAGCCTCAGTCTCGCTCGTGCTCGACGGCCGCGTCGTGGCCGATCTGTGGGGCGGATGGGCCGACAAGGCGCAGACGCGCCCATGGCGGCGCGACACGATCGTCAATACGTATTCGACCACCAAGGGGTTAACTGCGATTTGCGCGCATCGTCTCGCCGGCGCGGGCCGGCTCGACCTCGATGCGCCGGTCGCCGAATACTGGCCCGAGTTCGCGGCCAACGGCAAGAGTCGAATCACCGTACGCCAGCTGATGAACCATCGCGCAGGTCTTCCCGCGGTGCGCAGACCGCTCAAGCTCGAGGACCTCTACGACTGGCAAACGATGATCGGCGCGCTCGCGGCCGAGGAGCCGTGGTGGGAACCGGGGACGCGTCACGGCTACCATGCGCTCACCTTCGGCTACCTGGTCGGCGAGGTGATATGCCGCGTCGCGGGGCGGAGCGTCGGAAATTACTTCAAGGACGAAATCGCCACGCCGCTCGGCCTCGACGCGCATATCGGACTGGATGCGCGCGAGGACGATCGCGTCGCCGAGATGATCGGCGCGCCGCCGCCCGCGCCGGGCGAATTCAACCTGTTTGCCGAGATGACGAAAAATCCCGACTCGGTCACCGCGCGCACTTTCGCCAATCCGCCGGTGCTGTCGATGGCGACGGTGAACTCGCGCGGATGGCGCGGCGCGGAGATTCCGGCCGCCAATGGCCATACCAATGCGCGTGCGCTGGCCCGTCTTTACGGCGCGCTCGCCCGCGGCGGCGAGATTGATGGAATCGGCGTGATGGCGGCGGGGGCGATTCCCGCCTTAAGCGTCGAAGAGTCGTTCGGTCCCGACGCGGTACTGCTCATTTCGACGCGCTTTTCGCCGGGCTTCATGCTCTCGCAGCCGGGCGAAGAGATGGGGCCCAATGCGCGCGCCTTTGGCCATCCGGGCGCCGGCGGCTCGCTCGGCTTCGCCGATCCCGAGGCGAAAATCGGCTTGGGCTACGCGATGAACCGGATGGGCGCAGGTATCCTGCTCGACCCGCGCGCCAAGGCGCTGATCGCCGCAGCTTACGCGTCGCTGTGATTTGCGCTGTGGTTGGCGCTTGCCCGTCTTGCTGCGAGAATGCCGGATAGATTTTCGGAGTAAACGGGAGCCGCGACCAGGATGGGGATAACGTTCACCAAGGTGAAAGTTTCCGATCCGCGGAGGCCAGGTCGGCGCGCGATCGAGCTTGAGTTTCTGGTCGATACGGGAGCGATCTACAGCGTTCTTCCCGGTGCGACGGCGCACAAGCTTGCCCTGTCGAAGCTCGACCGCGAAGAGTTCACGCTTGCCGACGGAACGCGCTGCTCGTATGACGTCGGCGAGGCGTTCTTCGAGCTGGACGGCCGCCGTCGCACCTCGAAGGTCGTCTTTGGGCCGTCTGATGCTACGCCACTTTTGGGAGCCTTGACCCTGGAAAGCCTCGGCCTGATGGTAAATCCGGTCACGCGCGAGGTTTCCCCGATGCGGCTGTTTCTGGCCTCCTCCCGGCGCCGGCGCTGAGGAGCTCGCGCCCGCCGCGTGCGTTGGAAAAGCGCGGCTAATCCGCTATTCATAATGCGATTAGGAACGCTGATTTAGAGGGCGCAGGCGAAGTAGGGCGGAATGTTGCTCACCTGGTTTCCGATTCTGGTAACGCTGGCCGTGGCGGCGGTCGTTGTCGGCGGGATGGTCACGATCAACCGTCTGACCGGGCCGCGGCGCCCGAGCAAGATCAAGGGCGAGACCTTCGAGTGCGGCAATCCGCCGAGCGGCGTCGCCTGGGGCCGCTTCTCGGTGCACTTTTATCTGACCGCGCTCCTGTTCGTCGTGTTCGACGTCGAGGTCGTTTTCCTCTACCCGTGGGCGGTCGAGTTGCGCCATCTCGGGATGTTCGGTCTGGTCGAGGCGCTGATCTTCATCGCGATTCTCACCGTCGGACTCGTGTACGCCTGGCGGCGCGGCGCGCTGGACTGGACCTGAGCCGGGCGCTTCGCGGCGTCAGCGCGCCCGAGCGATGCCAGTACGCGCGCGTCATCATGAGCGAGGTCCACTTCAAGCTCATCATGGAAGGCATCAAGGTGCCCGCGGGCGAAGTTTACCAGGCGGTCGAGGGCTCCAACGGCGAGCTGGGCTTTTACCTGGTGAGCGACGGCAGCGGCCGTCCGTACCGGGTGCGCGTGCGGCCGCCGTGCTTTCTCGGATGGGCGCGCTTGCGCAGATGCTCAAGGGCCATATGATCGCAGATATCGTGGCGACCTTCGGCATGATCAACATGATCGGCGGCGAGTGCGACCGCTGAGTATAG
>DASXMQ010000139.1:0-12166 GCA_036495625.1 Binataceae bacterium (SeqCode)
GCGAGATCGAATACCGGATCGGGCGGCAGCGCGCGCAGCGTCTCGAGCGCCGGCGCAAGCTTGAGCGTTATCGTCGCGGCCACGCCCGCCCTCTCCCAGTAGCGCCGCGCGATCGCCGTCCACTCTTCGCTGACGTCGCAGCAGAGCAGGCTGCCACCGGCGGCGAGGCCGCGGGCTATACAGATCGCGCTGTAGCCGGTGAACGTGCCGACCTCGATCGCGCGCCGCGCGCCGATCGCGCGCGCAAGCAGCGTCATGAACGTGCCCTGCTCGGGCGCGATCTGCATCCCGGCCCGCCGCCCCAGCTTCTCCTGGGTTTCGCGCGCCAGGTCCTCGAGCAGCGGGTCGCGGTTGTGCCCGTGGGCGAGCAGGTAGTCGTAAAGCCGGTTATCGAGGGAGATAAATTTTCCGCCGGGTGTCATGACTCTGATTTTAGCATTGAAGCCCCGCGACCGCATCGTTAAAGGACGCGGCGCTGGCGCTACAGGCCCATCGCGTCGAGTTCGCGGCGGATGCGCTCGGGATGGGTCGCGCCCCAGTAGATCCGGCCGCATCGCGGGCAGCGGGAGAAACGGTCCTGACTCGCGTAAACAAAGGGCGGCACTCGGCGTGCGACCGACTCGCGCGCTACCTCGGCCAGCATTTCATTGCAGTGCGAGCATCGCGTAAAAGCTCCGCGGCGCGGGTCGAACGGAAAGCGCGCCAGGACTTCGCGCAGCTGGTCGCGGAACAGGCCGCTTTCGAGATAGAACGCGTCGGCGGCGGTGCGCAGGCGCTTGTCGCGAGTCAGCGTGAGTCGGCCCTCCGCGCGTGCCCTGGCGAGCAGTTTGTCGCCGCCCAGCCGCGGATCGAAGAGCACGTCGGCGCCGAGCAAACGGAGCCATCGCGCGAGCCGCGCGAGCATCCGGTCGGCGGCGAATTCAGGCGCCGATTCCGCACTCGATTTGAACGATTCGTCCATCGCGCGCCGATATAGTATAGCAGGCGTCGCAGATGGGCCGCCCTGACGTCGCAAGCCGCATCGCCGGGCGTAACGGCGCCGGGACGTTCGATTCCGCAGTGGTGATGATGCGAGGACCAGATCGATGAAAGAAAACAGGGTCACGTTCAGGTCCGGCGAGCTCACGCTGGAAGGGATGATCGCGCTTCCCGGCGGCGCCGGGCCGCATCGCGCGGCCGTGGTATGCCATCCGCATCCCCTCTACGGCGGTTCGATGTACAACAACGTGGTCGATGCGGCGCTGGAAGCGCTGTGGGCGCGCGGATTTGCGACTTTGCGCTTCAATTTTCGCGGCGTCGGCGGGAGCGAGGGCGAGTTCGACAACGGCCAGGGCGAAGCCGACGATGCGGCAGCCGCGCTCCGGTTTCTGACCGCAGAGAAAGGCGTGAACGCTTCGGGCGCGCTGCTGGCAGGCTATTCGTTCGGCGCGGCGACGGCCCTTCGCGCGGCGGCGAATACGGAGGCGGTCGCGGCGATAGTCGCGATTGCGCTGCCGCTTGGGATGATCGATCCGTCAGTGCTGGGCGCGATCTCAAAGCCGATTGTGCTGCTCGCCGGCGACCGGGATTCGTATTGTCCGGCCGAGCATCTGACGGCCCTCGCCGAGCGGCTGGGCCCGCTCGCGCGCCTTAAGATAATCGCCGGCGCGGACCATTTTTTCGGCGGCCGCGAGCAGGAAATAGTCGCTGCACTCGGCGAGGCATTGGCGACATTGTAGCGGCGGCCGCCGCGGCCGCAGAGGGGGAAACGCCATGCCCGAAGAAATAGAGGTCGACACCGACAAGCTGCATGAGGAGATCCACGAAGAGGTCGAGCGCGAGGGCGGCGCGCTGCTCAAGGCGATCGCGCTCACGACCGCGCTTTTTGCGGCGCTGGCGGCGGTCGCCGCATTGCGCGCAGGTGGGACCGTCAACGAGGCGCTGGTGATGAAGACCGAGGCGACGAGGCTTCAGGCCGAGGCTTCCGACCAGTGGACTGCCTACCAGGCCAAAGGGATCAAGTCCGCCATCCAGAAGGCGTCCGAGACGACGTGGCTCGCGCTCGGCAAGCAGCCGCCCGCGTCATTCGGCCAGGAGCGCGAGCGCTATGCGCACGAGCAGACCGAAATTGCAGCGGTCGCCCACGGCAAGGAGCGCGAGCGCGACCGCAGGTCAGAAGAGGCCGACCACCTGATGCATCAGCATCATCGGTTCGCCGACAGCGTCGCGCTGTTCCAGGTGGCGATCGCGCTGGGCGCGGTCGCGGCGCTCACGCGCGTGCGGATTGTCTGGTACGGCTCGATGGCGATCGGCGTCTGCGGCGCCGCGCTGTTCATCGCTACGACGCTGTAGTCTCCGTCCGCAGCAGCCGCTCGGCCGCCTCAATTCGCCGGCGCGCGCTGCTCCGAGCGATGCAGAAAATCGCGCAAAACCTTCAGGTATTTGTCAGGTTCCTCGTACATCGGCATATGCGAGCTTTCTTCGAAGATGACCATCTCGGATCCCAGCAATGCGTTGTGGCAGAGCGTGGTTGCGCGGACGCTGGTTTCGCTGCCGAGCCGGCCCGCGATGTAGAGCGAGGGCGCCTTAATTTCCTTCAGGCGCGCGGTCCGATCCCAGTCTTTCAGATTGCCGGTGCAGGAGAATTCGTTCTTGCCCTGCATCGTGACGTAAATCTCGTCGTTGTGTGCGGCAAACGAACGCTCCAGCGAATCGGGCCAGACCGGGAGCCTGCAGACGTGCAGTTTGTAGTATTGGATCAGCACGCCCTGGTACTCCGGACAATCGGTGTATCCGGACGCTTCATGACGGTCGAGGATGGCGCGAGTTTCGGCCGGAAGCTCTCTGCGGTACAGGGCCGCGTCCTTCGACCATTCGGGGTATGAGCAGAGCGCGTCGGAGAAGGTCAGGCTGACGACGCCCTGCGGCTGGGTCAGCGCGTAGTCGGTGACGATCAGACTTCCCGCCGAATGACCGAGGAAGTGGGCGCGCTTAAGTCCGAGCGCGCTTCGGACCTGGGCCAGTTCCCTGACGAAGCGATCGAGGGTCCAAAGTGATTTGTCGTGCGGATGATCGGATTTTCCCGCGCCGAGCTGGTCGTAGAAAATGACCGGCCGTTCCTTGCACAGCTTGCCGATCGGCTCAAGGTAATCATGAGTGAAGCCGGGACCGCCGTGAACTGTGACCAGCGGTATCGCGTCGCCGCCGCCCACGATTTCGTACCAGACCTTGCCGCCGGTGACGTTGACGTAGCCCTCCTTCACCGGGCATCCGAACGGAAACTTCGAGTTATCTTTCGGCTTGTCCGTGGATCCGGCCTTCGCAGTGGCTAGCAGCAAAACCGCGAGCAGCATCAGGAAAATCGAACCGCCTGCGGGACGTGAGCGCTTGCTGGACATGGGCCTTCTCCTCACCGGCGCGTTTTGCACCGACCTATGGACCGGACCTGGTTCCCGGCCGCGGCCAATACTCGCACAAGCGGCCGGCCGGTTTACAGACGCAGAGTCGGGCCTACGGGCGGGCGCCGGCGGGAACGGCCGCCGGTGAAGGCGCTCGGCCGGGTGTCGGTTGCGGCTCGCCGGCTTGAGCGGCCGCGAGCGGCTGACCTGTGCGCGCGGCGCGCTCGATCGGGTCGAAGGGATTATCGCGGTCCGATTCGGCCAGCGCGATTATCGCCTTGATCGTGTCGCGGAGGTTGCCGCCGTAGATGCGTTCGAGCTTGGCGAAATTGTCGAGATCGTGAAAATAGATCAGGTAGTTTATGAGCACCGCGTTGTTGATCGGCTGCTTGTCGAGATCGAAGCGCTCCAGCCCCGACAGATGGGGCTTCAGCCGCGCGTAGTCGGCATTGATGGCGGCGAAAAGCGTGACGCGGCGCTTCAGGATCTCCTCGCGCGGGAGTCCGCTTTTGTAGAGCGCGTTCAGTCGCGCGGCCTCCTCGTTGAGAAAGCGGGCGAATTTCAGATCGGCGTCGAGCACTCCTCGCGCCGCTTCGGCGTCGGCGGAGCCGGGCCCCGAGGTCGCCTCGAAGAATTTTACCGCGCCCGCGCTGCCGATGTAGGTCGCCGCCGATTCGTCGAACATCACGTCGCTCGCGAGAAAGTAGGTGCGATGGAACAGCTCGTGGATGATCACGCCAGCCAACTCGACGTGGTCGAGGCGCAGCAGGTTGGAAAGCAGCGGGTCGTTGAAGAATCCGAGGCTCGAGAATGCCACCGCCGGCCGCACTATCGTGTCGTAGCCGCGCTGCTGCATCTCGGCGGCCTCGGCCTCGGCGTGGTCCCTGTTGAAGTAGCCGCGGTAAGGAATTCGCCCGACGATCGGAAACCACCAGGTATAAGGCTCGAGCGAGTCGCGCGGCGCGGCCATCACGACCCACGCTATCGCGCCCTGGTCGACCTCGGAGATGCTGGTGTAGGCGCCGCCGACGTTGAGCTCGAGGCTATCCTGCGCGAATTTGCGCACCTTAAGGACGGTTTCGAGACTGGCGTGGACCTCGGGCGACAGATCGCCGCGTGACAGCACGCCGTCAATCGGCTGCCGACGCCATAAGAGGAGGCTTTCTTCGTAAGCCGCGCGCGCGATATACCCGGCCTCGCATCCGGCGAGCGCGCCGGCAATGAGCACCAGGACGATCGTGAGGGCCAGCGCGCGCATCGCGAAGAGAAGCCGCCGACGCGCTCAATCCGCAGCCTGGCCGGCGGGCTCGGCTGCGGTTGCGTATTGGAGTTCGAACAGCCGGTGATAAAGCCCGCGGCGGGCGAGCAGCTCGGCATGCGTGCCGCTCTCGCGCAGCACGCCCTGGCTCAGCACCAGGATGCGGTCGGCGCGCTCGATGGTGGAGAGGCGATGGGCGATGACCAGCGCGGTGCGGTCCTTCAGCAGCTCGTCTAGCGCGCGCTGGACGAGCGATTCGGTCTCGCTGTCCACGCTCGAGGTCGCCTCATCCATCACGAGCACGCGCGGATCGTAGGCGAGCGCGCGGGCGAAGGAGAGCAGCTGGCGCTGGCCGGAGGAGAGGTTGGCGCCGCGCTCGCGAATTTCTTCGTGCAGTCCTCCGGGCAGGCGTTCGACGAAGTCCAGCGCCTGCGCGCGCCGCAGCGCCTGACGTACCTCGGCGTCGCCCAGCTCGGTGCGGGCAAGACGAACGTTGTCGAAGACGTCGCCGGCAAAGAGAAACACGTCCTGCTGCACCAGGCCGATCGCGCGGCGCAGCGCGGCGAGGTCCCATTCGCGCACGTCCACGCCGTCGACCAGGATGCGTCCGGCGTTGACGTCGTAAAAGCGCGTGAGCAGCTTGATGATGGTGGATTTGCCGGAGCCGGTCGCGCCGACGATCGCGATCTTGCGCCCCGGCTCGACGGTGAAGCTCAGGTCGCGCAGCACGGGCTCGCCGGCGCGGTAGGCGAACCCGACGCGGTCGAAAACGATCTCGCCGCGCACGGGGCTCGGACGGCGCGGCGCCGGCGGGCTCGCGATCGACGCCGGCGTTTCCATCAGCGCCTCGATCCGCTCCATCGCCGCGAGCGCGGATTGCAGGGTGGTGTACTTGCTCGAAATGTCGCGCAGCGGCATGAAGAACATGCGCGCATAGTCGAGGAACGCGACCAGCGTGCCGGCGGTAATCACGCGGCGGATCACCTGGCCGCCGCCGGCCCACAGGATGATCCCGACGGTCGCCGAGCTGAGCGCCTCGACCGAGGAAAAGACCCCGGCCTCGTAAATATTGGCGATCATCTGGGCGTCGCGGCTCCGTATGTTGAGCGCGTCGAACTCCTCGCGGCTTCGCCGCTCGCGGGTGAAAAGCTGCACCACCGCCATCCCGGCCAGCGCTTCGGCCAGGTAGGAATTGAGCGCCGCCAGCCGTTCGCGGATCTCGCGGTAAATCGCGCGGGAGCGGCCGCCGAAGAACTTGAGGATGATCAGCAGCGGAGGCACTGCGCACATCGCCCACATCGCAAGACGCGCGTTGAAGGCGAACATGATCGCGACGATTCCCAGCATCGTCAACACATCGATGAAGAGCGTGAGCGACCCCGCGCTGAACATCTCAGCGATCGCGTCGATATCGGTGGTCATCCGGCTGACCATCCGGCCCGTCGGCGTGCGGTCGAAGAACGACATCGGCAGGCGTTCGACGTGCTTGAACAGCGCCAACCGGAGGTCCGAGAGGCTGTACTGCGCGACCATCATGGTGAGGTAGGACTGTCCATAGAGAGTCGAGAACTCGCCCGCCACCAGCAGCAGGTAGATGAAGCCCATCGCGAGCAGCCCGTGATTGCCGAACAGGGCCAGCACCGGCTTGAGCCAATCCGGCGGCGCGCTTCGATTGTGGGTCAGGAAAAGATCGATCGTGAGTTTCCAGATGAACGGTTGGGCGAGCGCGAACAGCGAATTCAGCGGCATCAGCAGCACGGAGAGAAAAAACAGCCGGCGGTAGGGATGGACATAGCTCCACACCCACCTGAGCAGTTTCAGGTCATAGACGCGGCCGAGCTTTTCTTCCGCCGCGATTTCCATCACCGTACCGCCGCACGCCTCAGTAGCGCGCGAGTTCCTCCTCGACCAATTGCCGATGGAACAGCTCGGCGTAGATTCCGTGCTGCGCCATCAATTCCTCGTGCGTGCCGCGCTCGGCGATTACGCCGTCTTCGAGCACGATGATGTGGTCGGCGTCGCGCACGGTCGATGCGCGATGGCTCACCACGACGGTGGTGCGGCCGCGCACGCTCTCGGCCAGGCTGTCGAGCACGGAGCGCTCGGTCTCGGTATCGACGCTGGAGAGCGCGTCGTCGAGCACCACCACCGCGGGGTCGTAAACCAGCACTCGCGCGATCGTGACGCGCTGTTTCTGCCCGCCCGAGAGCGACATCCCACGCTCGCCGACGATCGTCGCAAGGCCATGCGGCAGCACGGCGATATCGGCCTCGAGGCCGGCGACGCGCGCCGCCCGCGTGATTTCGTCGAGCGAGGCGTCGCCGCGGCCAAAGGCGATATTGCGGCCCATCGTGTCGGAGAACAGCGTCGGCTCCTGCGGCACCATCCCGACGGTCTTGCGCAGCGCCCCCAGCGGCAAATCGCGCACGTCGCGCCCGTCGAGCGTGACGTGGCCCGCGGTCGGCTCGACCAGCCGCGCGAGCAGCTTGACCATCGTGGACTTGCCCGAGCCGGTGCGGCCCACGATCGCCAGCTTCTCGCCGGCGCCGATTTTGACCGAGACGTCGCGCAGCGCGTAGTGGCCGTCGCGTTCTTTACCGACGTTGCCGTTGCCGTCGTTGCCGTCGCCGACATTGCCGTTGCCGACATTGCCGTTGCCTTGGTGCGCAAAATAGCTGAACCAGACGTGGTCCCACTCGACTGCGCCGGCCACTTCCAGCCGCATCTCGGCGCCCTCGATCGAGGCCGGGCCGGTGGCGAAGAAGATGTCGTCGATCCGCTTCATCGACGCGCGGCCGCGCTGGTAAATCGAAATCACCCAGCCCATCGCGGTGGTCGGCCACATCAACTGCGCCAGGTAGCCCATGAAGGCGACCAGGCCGCCGATCGACATCTGCCCGCGCGTGACCAGGTAGCTGCCGTACACCAGCACCAGCATCATCGCGGTCGCATAGGCGCCGCGGATGAGCGGAATCAGGGCACTGCGCGAGCGCGCGAGCGCGAGCCCGTGTTCGTTGTAGCTGTCGTTGCGGCGGCGGAACTCCTCGGCCTCGCGCGCGTGGAGCGTGTAGGCCTTGACGACGTGGATGCCCGAGAGGCTCTCCTGCACCTTGGCGCCGATCGCGCCCAGTTCTTCCTGCACGCGCAGGCTGCGTTCCATCAGCGAGTGCGTGAGGCGCCGGATGGCGAAAAAAAGAATCGCGAAGGGCGCGAGCGTGACCAGCGTCAGCCGCCACTGCAGCGCGACCATGAAGCTCAGCGCGTAAACGTAGGTGACCGGCGTGTTAGCGAGCGTCAGCGCGCCCATCCCGATCATCATGCGCACGGCCGTCAGGTCGTTGATCATGCGCGACATCAGGTCGCCGGTCTTGAGCCTTTCATAGAAGGAGCGGTCGAGCAGCGTCAGATGCTTGAAGAGGTCATTGCGGAGGTTGTACTCGATGTCGCGCCCGCAGTTGAAAAACATGAAGCGCGAACACCATCGCACGACGCCCATCGTCAGCGCCGCGGCAAGGATTTCGCCGGCGAGCAGGTTGAGACGCTGCGAATCGTGGGCCTGGATCGAATCGATTGCCTTCCCGGTCAGGTACGGCAGCAGCATCCCCAGGGTCACGGTGGCGAGCGTGCAGAGCGTAGCCAGCGTGTAGCGATGCCAGTAGGGCCGAACGTAACCGAGCAGGCGCTTCATGTCATCCGGCCTATCGAGGCCCCGCGCGGAAGCCAAAATGGCTCTCTTTTGAACCCGGGGGAGAAGCAGCCGGCGAAGCCGCGGCCGCGGATGAATCCGCCGGATTTTCGTGCGAGGGTCTCTGCGCGAGCGTCTTTTGCGCCATCAGGATCAGATTGTCTTCCGTCAGCACGCGCCGATCGAGCATCCATCGCGCGAGCTCCCGGTTGAGTTCGCGCAGCGCCGGTTTGCGTTCGCGCCATACGATTCTAAGGCGCGTGTCCAGCGCGACCGCCGGATACATCAGCGCATACAGCACGTAGCTGAACGGCTTCACCTTGCCGTGGCCGATCCGCTCGAGCCGCAGCCCGCTGATCCGCATCAGGTAGTAGAGCAGCGGGAACGGGACCGGGTAGTTGTGAAAGCGATGGGCCTGGTCGAGCGGCGTATCGAGCGGAATCGGGCGCCGCTTGGCCTTGTGCATCCCGGAGAGCATGAAGCCCACGCGCGAATCCAGGCGCATGATATTGGGCGTGGTCAGAATCAGGCGGCCGCCGGACCGCAGGACGCGCGCGAGCTCGCCGATCGCGGCGCGATGGTTCTCCAGATGCTCGATCACTTCGGTGATTACGACCAGATCGAAGCTCGCATCTTCATAGGGCAGGCCGCGCGTGAGATCGACGCCCTCGTCGATCGGCAGACCTTCAATCGGCGGCAGGCCGCGCTCGAAGCGAGTGCCGCGGACCTCGAAGCCGCGCGCCGCAAGCGCGCGCATCACTTCGCCGTTGCGGCAGCTCACATCGAGTGCGCGCGTGCCGCGCGGATCGAGGCCGGCGGCCAGTTTCATCACGCCATCTATTATTTCGTGTGCGGGCACGATCGAATCACGTTACCAGTTACGCCGCGCGAAAAAACAGGCTACGGCGCGGGACCAACTCACAGGTGGCGCTGCATTCGCCGGCGGATCACAGGCGGCGCTGCGTCTGCAACCGGCGTTCGTAACGCTTGGCGTACTTGAGAAAGACGTAAAAGGCCGCGCTCATTGCCGCGTACAGTCCGCGTCCGCCTTCGCGAAAGCCGCCGCGCAGAAAATAGAAATTCACAAAGCGCCAGGCCGGATTGGCGAGCATCTTTACCACGGTCACCGCACCCGGATCGCCCTCGGCCGCTGCCTGCGAGCTAAGCCGGTTGATCGTGGCGACATGATCCGCTACATCGCGATAGCTGAAGTGCAGAATCGGCGCGTCGAGTTTTGCGATAGTGCCGCTCACTTCGACGCTCGCATGCGGCTCGTGGCCGCCAAAGCGCGCGCGCTCGCGGCGGAACAGCCGCAGATGCCAATCCGGATATAGTCCGCGCGTGTAATAGCGCCCCAGATGGTAGAGCACGCGGCGAACGCGGTACCCGTCGGCCGGCTGCGGACCACCAAGCGCCGCGCGGATTTCGCCACCCAACTCCCATGTCGCCTGCTCGTCGGCGTCGAGCGAAAGGATCCATTCGCCGCTCGCCTGCTCGAGCGCGAACTGCTTCTGCGCAATATATCATTGGAACGGGCGTTCGAAGACTCGCGCGCCGAGCGCGCGTGCGATTGCAACCGTGCGGTCGGTCGAGAACGAATCGACCACGATCAACTCGTCGCAGAACCCGGCCGCGCTCTTGAGACACTGGCCGATCAGCTGCTCCTCGTTGCGCGTGATGACGATGAGCGAGATCTTCGGCGCGCCGTTCGCTGCCGCGGCCATCAGCGTTCCTCCGAGGGCGGCTCACCGCTTTGCGGCGATTCGCTCGAACGCGGCGGCGCGCCGATCGCCGCGAGGAAATGCGCGGAGGCGTCGCGCGCGGAGCGATAGCCGGCGTCATCGATCCGCCCGCGCATCAGCTCCACCCGTAAAAACAGAAAGTACGTCTGCACGACGTCGGTCCGGCAGTAGCGATGGATCTCCGCCATCCGTCCCTGCTCGTACAAATCCTGAACCTGCGAGCCGTCGATCTCCATCTTGCCGGGCAGGCCGATCATCTTCAGCAGCAAATCCATCCCGCCTTTCAAGGGGCCGCTTGCGCCGAAGTTGGTCAGGTAATCGGCGAGATCGAGATGACGATCGGTGGAATAGCGCGCGCGCGTGGATCCGCTTCCGTCGGCGAAGTGCTCGGGCGCCGCGATTCCGTAGCGCAGCGCGGCGAGCTCGAGCACCGGGAAATCAAAACGCCGTCCGTTGAACGTGACCATGCATCCCGCGAAACGCTCCGCGCACGTCCAGAACTCGCGCGCTAGGCGCTCCTCGGAGTAGTCGTTCGGCGCGAGGCTTTCGACCGAGCGCAACACGTGGTCAGCGCCGACCACGCCGATCGCGATCGAAATTGGAAGGTGGAGGCTCAGCGGAAAAAAATCGCTGCCGCGCCGCGCGCGCAACTGCTCGCGGTAGCGCTCAAAGGCGTCCTCATCCCTCAGCCCCTCCCCGGCGCATAGCGCCTGGTTCAGCAGACGCTTGTCAACGCGGGTCTCGATGTCGAATATGGCGAACACAGCAATCGTGCCGCGCGGCCTGCCGCCGCCCGGCGCTCAGGCCTCCGTGCGATCGAGCCCCTCGATGACCTTCTCGGCGATCGAACGGAACGGGGCGGCGGCCGGATGATCGGGGCGCATCGCGACCAGCGGACGCGCGTAGTCGCCGCCCTCGCGCAGCTCCCGGACCAGCGGGATCTCGCCCAAAAACGGCACGCCGAGGCTCTGCGCGAGCCGTTCTCCGCCGCCGTGCGCGAAAATCTCATGCCGCGCGCCGCACTTGCGGCAGATGTGATAGCTCATGTTCTCGATCACGCCCAGCACCGGCACGTTGACTTCCTGGAACATCGCGACGCCGCGCCGCACGTCCATGAGCGCGACTTCCTGCGGTGTGGTGACGATGACTCCGCCGGCCAGCGCGACGCGCTGCGTGATCGTGAGTTGGGCGTCACCCGTCCCCGGCGGCAGGTCGAGCACCAGGCAATCGAGTTCGCCCCATTCGACGTTGAACAAAAACTCGGTCTCGAGCTTGGTCACCATCGGGCCGCGCCAGATGACCGCCGTCTCGTCGTTGACGAACAGCGCCATCGAGATGTAGCGGATGCCGAAGCTTTCGAGCGGGATGATGCGGCGCTCGGGCGTGAGCGCGACGCGCTGCTCCGCTCCGACCATGATCGCGACGCTCGGGCCGTAAACGTCTGCGTCCATCAGCCCGATCCGCCATCCCGCCGCGCGCATCGCCAGTGCCAGGTTGACCGCAACCGTCGATTTGCCGACGCCGCCCTTGCCGCTGGCCACCGCTAGCACGTGGCGTACGCCGGGCACGAGGCGGCGATGCGATCCGGGGGCCATCTTCGGCGCGTCCGCGGCCTGCTCGATGTGCACGTCGACGGCGGGCACGCCAGGCATCGCGCCGACCGTGCGGCGGACGTCGTCCGCGATCTGCGCCGCGGCCTCGGCGTTCGCGCTCGGCGCGGCAAGCGTCACGGTTACGCCCCGGTACGCGATCTCGATATCCTTGACCATGCCGAAGGAGACGATGTCGCGGGTGAAGCCGGGGTATTTGACTTTCTTGAGTTCGACGAGGATTTCGTTGGGCGTCGGCATCTATAAGTCGTGGCGCGCCGGCGCGTTCCGCGCTTCATCGGCGGCCACGGACCGATGTTATCATTCCCGAAGTATGGGAAAAACGCGCGGCGGGGCGAAAGCGAGCAGATCCGATGGCGCGCGCGGCTAGGCCACGCGACGGCATGCGCGTGGGCCATGCGCCGAAGGCGAGCGGCGTCGTGCGCTTTGCGGCGCGCGAACTCGCCGCTGCGTTGGGTGCGATGCTGTCCGAGGCGGTGCGGGTCGAGGCCGTT
>DASXMQ010000140.1:0-6006 GCA_036495625.1 Binataceae bacterium (SeqCode)
AGCACCGCAACCGCGTAGCCGCTCTGCTCGTTGACATAGAGCAGTTGGTCCAGCGTGCCCTCGATTTGCAGTTCGGCCTGTTCGCCCGCTTCCGCCACTTGCCTCATCCATGCGGCGCGCGCTTACGCACGCCGATTCGAAGATTACTCGCGACGCGGGCGGCGTCCAGCCGCGAGGTGCGCAGCTATCAAGAGCGGTTTCCAACGGGCGCGGGATCACTGCCGTAACACGACAGCCGCGGGAGCGTATGAATTGACGCGAGGCGGACAAAGGGGAGCTTTCGCAAAAGCCCTCGCGACCCTCCGCGTTTCGCGTACTGATTCGCGAATCGCAAAGCGCCGCATGCGTCGAAGCGCATGTGTGAAGCTGCACATCCGGTGATTTTCAGCCCACTATTTGGGCTTTTTTCGACGTAGCCAGGGACGGCAGGATGGCACGATCGATGCTCGATACCCATTCGACTGCGAGATCAGGGGGAAACGGAAGATCATGGTAATCGGAGCGCTGATTGAGATGTTGACTGTAAGTCTGATTCTCGGCGGCGCGGCCCTCGTTCTGCTCGGCTCGATTCTGAATCCGCGGCAGGCCGATCCGATGGGAATGTTTGGACTGCCGTCGGTGTACGCGATCGCGTGCAAGCCAGTGAGCGTGAAAAGCAGGGCCACGGGCCCGCTCGAGATAGTGTCGCGGCGTGGATGCCGCGAAGCGGCGTAGGCGCTTTTGCATTCGCGGAAGCCTTGACGCGGGGTTTTACAACAGGGAGGCGAGGAACATGGAGAATTCAGTTCAGGCGATTCTACTCGGTATCGTGATCATTTCCGCGATCGGCTCAATCTTCGGCTATCTCCTCGAGCCGGGACGTTTCACCAAGCGCGAGGCCGATAAGCTACCGGCTGCGGATCTGTCCGGCGCCCAGGCGCCAGCTGCGGATCGCTCGCCTCGCCTGGCCGCGTAACCAAGCATCACCGAACCAGGGGCCGCTGATTCTGCGAAACGGCGGCCGCTGACCCACAGCGTCGGCGCCGGCGAGCGGCTATAGGGGCTCGCCGGTGTCGGCGCTGATTTCTTCGGGCGGCCGTACCGCATTGAAGAAGAAATAATAGAGCGCGGCGTTCAAGGCCTGCAGCAACGCGGCTATCTCCAGGGGCAGCTCCAACCATGCCTGCTGCATCAGGTATCCCGCGGCGTACGGACTGATCGACGAACCGACCTGCGAGGGAAAGTTCGCCATCCCGGCTGCCGCGGAACGCTCCGCGGGCGGTATCACACCCATCAGGAATGACTGCCGCACCGGAATCGACAGCGTGTTGAAGATCATGCGCGCGCCATACACCATGCCCGCCAGCCAGAACCTCGGCATGAACACCATCACGCCGAGCAGCAGCGCTGCTACGGCGCGGCACACGACTACTGCATTCACCGAACCGTAGCGGGCGGCCATCCGCCCTGCGAGCAGATAGGGCGCCGCGGCGACCAGGTTCAGCACGAAATACAGCTCGCCGATTTCGGCCGCATCGACGCCGAAGCGCCGGTAGAACCAGTAAACAAGCAGCGGTCCGAGCATGCCGATCGCAAGCCCGTTAGTCGCGGCAGTCACCATGAAGCGCCAAACGAGCCGCCACGAGGCGTGCGAAAGCCCGAGTATCAGGCGGCCAGCGCGAATGCCTTCATGCGGGGACATCTCGCGCGCGCCCCGCTCCCGCTCGCCAAAGTGAGGCGACTCGCGCACCGGAATCACCACCGCCACCATCGCGAGCCCGATCACGGCGGTCATGATGAAAAGCGCCCGGTAGCCTTCGATGACGGACCATCCAAGAGCGTGCTGCATCAGCCGCGGCGTCCATGCCATCAGCGAGCCCGCGGCGCCGCCGAGCACCGCGACAAAGGACAGAGCGCCAAAGACTGTTGTGCGGTCGAGGTCGGAGACCTGCTCTGCGATGAGCGGCTGCTCCGCAGGATAGTAAGGACCAAACGCACCGGCGCTTCCAGCGCCGCCGCCGCGGCCAATCGTGCCCACTGCGGCGCCTATAGTCAGCACGACGAATCTGGTTGAGAAAGCGAAGACCGCACCGCCCAGGGCGGTCATCAGCGAGATCACGATGAGCATCGTCTTGCGTCCGAACCGGTCCGACAGGATCCCGGTCAGCGCGGCCATCACGGCACTGGCCATAGCGACGATCGCAAACATCAGCCCGATGTATGTCGCGTCGTAGCCAAGCGCCGCGAGATAGAGCGGCACTACAATCACCAGATAAGCTTGCGAAGCGCTGCGGAGACCACGTCCGGCAAACAGGCAGACGAGGTTGTCATTGAGCCATCGTGGACGCCACCATGATGTCCCGGGCGCGGAGGGTTCATCCGCTCGTGCCGCGTCAAATTCGCTCTTTCCACCGCCACTCAGATTCGACATGCGACCTCATCGGCAAACATATCGTTGCCGGACGCGGTACGAGAATGTTTGATGCAAGGAGTGGGCGTCCTGACGCCTGCGGAACGCAGTTTCCGGATGCGCACTCCGTGTGATCTACAATAGCAGCGCTCGCGGGTTTTCAATCGCGCGCCTCGGCCTTAGGATACGGGCGAATGAATTGTTTCGACAACGCGCCGGAGCCGCCGGCCGGAGGCCTCATATGCCGTCAGCGCCGCACAATCCGCCGTTTCGCGCCGACCACGTCGGCAGCCTTCTGAGACCGCCCGAACTCCTGAGCGCGCGCGCCGATCGCGAGGCCGGAAAAGTCTCCGCCGCGGAACTCCACGCGATCGAGGACGCCGCTATCCGCGACGTCGTCAGGTTCCAGGAGAGCCTCGGCCTCCAATCGATAACTGACGGCGAGTACCGCCGCGCCGTTTTCTACATGGGCTTTTACGGCGGATTGGGCGGAGTGTCGGCGGCCTACGACGCATCGGGCCGGCAGGGATTGACGTTCGTCGATCGCCAAGGGCACAAGCTTCCGCTGATAATCCCGACCGTCGAGCGGCGACTCCAATGGAAGGCGCCGATTCATGCGGCCGAGTTCAGATTTCTCGCCTCGCTCACCGCGCGCACGCCCAAGATGACCATCCCCTCGCCCACCATCCTGCATCTCCGCGCGGGACGCGAGCATATCAACCGCGACGCTTATCCGGACCTCGACCTTTTCTGGGCGGACATTATCGACGCGTTTCGCAGGGAGCTCGCCGCGCTGTATGAGGCGGGATGCCGCTACGTGCAGATCGACGAAACCACGCTCGCCTCGCTGAGCGACACCTCCTGCTGGCCATATCTGGCGCGCCGAGGCGACGACGGGCGCAGGCTGCTGCTCGAGACTTACCCGGCGATTATGAACGCCGCGTTCGCAGGACGTCCCGCCGGGCTGCATCTCGCGATGCACATTTGCCGCGGCAACAACCAGAGCCACTGGAGCGCCGAGGGCGGCTACGACCTGGTCGCCGACACGCTGTTCAACAAAATCGACGTTGATTCCTACTTTCTCGAGTACGACACGCCGCGTGCCGGCACCTTCGAACCGCTGCGCCTGGTGCCGAAGCGTAAGACCGTCGTGCTCGGGCTCATCAGCTCCAAGTTTCCGGAACTCGAACCGAAGGAACTGCTCAAGATGCGGATCGATGAGGCCGCGAAGTTTATCGACCTCGACCAGCTCTCGATAAGCCCGCAATGCGGCTTTGCCAGCACTGCGCCGGGGAACAAGGTGACGGTCGAGGACGAGGCGGCGAAAATTCGCGTGTGCGTCGAGGTCGCGCGCGAAGTCTGGGGCTGAGTTGCGAGCCGCAGGCACGGCCCCCATATTCACGTGTGCTTCGCGGATGGAGCTTTGCTAACCTCCAACGCGCGCCTCGCGCTGCGGCGATGGAGCGGAAAACGTGTTTCGAATAACCTGCACTGAGACAGGCGCGGAGGAACCACGATGATTCGTCCGGATCGGATCGGCCATATCGTGCTCAAGGTGCGCAGCCTCCAACGCTCGCGCCCCTTCTACACGGAAATCCTGGGGCTCGAGGTGATGAAGGAACTGCCGGAAGTGAAGATGCTGTTCCTCGCGAGCAATCGCCGCGACCATCACGAGATCGCGCTCGCTGAAGTCGGCGAGCATGCCGGCGCGCCGCGGCCGGGCGACGTGGGGCTCGCGCATTGCGCCTTCCGGCTGAAGAGCCAGGAGGATCTGCTGGACGCCTACCGCGAGCTCAAGCAGCACGGCGTACCAATCAGCTTCACCGTCAACCACGGCGTCACGCGGAGCATCTATTTTCTCGACCCCGACGGCAATCAGCTCGAGGTTTACGTCGATAACTCTCCCGAAGAGATCGCGCAGATGAATGATCCGTATTTCGGGATGGACAAGCTCGAGTTCGCGCCGGACGAGCCGAGTCTCCGGGAATTTTTCACGCAGATCATGGCCCGGGCCGCAAGGGAACAACCGTAGGCGGCGGGCGCAAAGACGATGGGCATCCGCACCGGCAAGGAATTCGTCGAGAGTTTGCGCGACGAACGCACCGTGTACGTCGGCGGCGAGCGGGTCAGGGACGTGACCACACACCCGCCGTTTAAGGGCGTCGTCGCTACGCTCGCTTCGCTTTACGACTTACAGCATGAGCGCTCCGACGAGCTGAGCTTTCGCTCACCCTCAAGCGGCGATCGCGTGGCCGCGAGCTTCCTGATGGCCGAGACGGTCGAGCAAGTCGAATTTCGCATCAGGGCGGAGCAGGCGCGCGCGGATTTCACGTACGGCCTGATGGGGCGGATGCCGGATTTCTGCAATGCGATCCTGACCGACCTCGCGAGCGGCGTCGCCGACCTGGGCGTGCGCGATCCGCGCTTCGCCGAAAACATGCGCCGCTACTACGAGGAATGCCGCGAGCGCGACTGGTGCCTCACGCACACGCTGGTCGATCCGCAGGTCGATCGCTCGCGCGGCCCGGCCGAGCAATCCGACCCCTACCTTGCGCTCCGTATCGTGCGCGAGACCGACGCGGGCGTGGTCGTGCGCGGAGCGAAGATGCTCTCGACCCTGGCGCCGTTCGCCAACGAGCTATGGGTCGGCCCGTTTTATCCGCGGCGCGAAGGCGAAGAGGACTACACGCTTTGCTTCTCGATCCCGTGCGCGGCACCCGGGCTCAAATTCGTATGCCGCGAGCCCTACGACACGGGACGCGGCGACTTCGACCGTCCGCTGAGCTCGCACTACGACGAAGAGGACTCGCTCGCGGTCTTCGACGACGTGAACGTGCCGTGGGAGCGGATGTTCATCTACCGCGACATCGCGATCTTCAACAGCATCCTGGTGCGCCGACCCGGTTACGCGCAGCTCCAGGGATGTATCCGCGGGCTTGCGAAGCTCAAGCTCCTGGCGGGCCTCGCCTGCCAGATCGCCGAGGCGATCGGCCGCACCGACGCGGTTCACGTGCAGGCGCAACTCGGCGAGCTGGTCGCCAACGTCGAGCTGGTGGGCGGCCTGGTACGCGCGGCGGCGCAGGAGGTCTCGACCGCCAAACGCGAGCAGTTGGCGCATCGATCGGTCGCGGCGACGCTGTGGGTGCTGATTCCGCAATGCCAGGTGCGCGCGATCCAGGTGATCCGTGAGCTGAGCGGCAGCGGGCTCATCATGACGCCAAGCGAAAAGGACTTCGCCAATCCCGAGATCGCGGCCTACCTGGAGAAATACCTGCGCGGCAAGGACACCGCGGCGCGCGACCGCGTGCAGCTTTTCAAACTCGCGTGGGATCTGATCGGCGAGCAGTTCGGCAGCCGGCAGTTGCAGTACGAATGGTTTTACGCGGGCGACCCCTACTTCACGCGCGGGCGCTTTTATCGCTCGCCGATGGCCCGGGAGTACAAGGACATCGTCACGCGCCTGCTGAACCGCCGCAAATAGCGCGGGAGTTCACCGGCGCGCGAGCGCGGCGCGCGCAGCGCTCGCCCCCGCGATCCGCCCGAACACCGAGCCCGACATCAGACCTGTGCCGCCCGGATAGTTGAAATAAAAAAGCCCGCCGACCAGCTCGCCCGCC
>DASXMQ010000141.1:0-4055 GCA_036495625.1 Binataceae bacterium (SeqCode)
CGGCAGCCGACGAGCCGCTGCTGGAGCCGGCGGCGGTGGCGGCGGCGCGCCGCGCGTAGCGCGCGGCGCCGTCGCCGCCGCCCTCCCCGCTCGCGCGGCGGGGCGGCGCGCTACGGGAGCGTCTGGATCGGCTTCCCGTCGGCGCCGTACAACGTCAGCGACGGGTTGTTGTCGGTGCTGAGCGCCAGCGCCGCGCGCGTCTTTTCCTGCGCGTCGAGCAGCGCGAGACCCGGCGCGCCGGCCTCGGTTACGTCCAGCCCGATCCGCGGACTCTTTTCGTCATAGAGCCTGAGCGTCGGCTCGCCGCCGATCCCGATGTCGAGGGTCGCGCGCAGATGCTGCAGGCGGTCGAGCAACGCAAGTCCGGATCGCCCCTCGCCGGTCACGCCGATCGCCGCCTGCGAAATTCCGGTGCTGGAATAAAAGCGCGCGCGCGCCGTGCCCTTGAGGTCCACGCCGAGCGACGCGCGCTCGATCTTGCCGGTGGGGCCATAGAACTCGAGCAGCGGCTCGCCGCGCATCATCACCAGTTCGGCCCGTTTGACTCCCGTGCGATCGACCAGGATGAACTGTTCGGCCGTGATCGCGCGGGCGTGCGCGGCCTCGGCGGTCGCGGCGGGCCATAGCCGGCCCGTCAATCCCGAACCGACGAGCGCCGCTCCCAGAATCCCGCCCGCCATGCCCATCGCAAAATTGCTCCATCGATCCCTATTGATCATCGTTCGCCCCTTTCACGCTGGAAGTACTTTGCGGCCCGGATGAACACCCGCATCGGGGCAACCCCAGAGCCGCGTCCTATCGTATAACTTTCAGCCCGCCGGCTATACGAATCGCGGACGCGCGATGTGCATTCGGATGAGTCCGAAAGTCCGAAAGATTATGCGGAGGATTTGGGTTGCCCGCCGCCGCGCGTCGGGGGGCGCGCGGCGGCGGGTCTTTATGTAGCGCGGCCGGGGTCAGCGGACCAACGCCACGGGGGATACGAAATTAAGGGCTATGCGGGCAGAGACGAGCTGATTCGACCAGGTTCCATCGAGCGGCCGGTGTCGCCGGCGCACCCGCTCGGAGAGCGTTTGCGCTTTGGCTGTCCGTCGTCATCTGCATTGCTCGATGTCCCACCCTTCTCGATGATGTCTCGACATGAAACATCAATGAACCTAAATTAAACATATCTCAACATCTATTGCAACTACTAAAGATGATTAAAAGATCAATATTGGCAATTGCGAAGACTGAGCATCTAATAATAGAGAATACATCGTAATTCCGACAAATAAGATGAGATGAATTAAGTTCTTTTAGCGAGAAATAGCATAAATTTGATTAATCCGACGCCTGCGAAGCGGTCAGCGGCGGCTGTTGAGAAGCGCAACTCTCCGCGAGCGGCAACCAGCGCGAAATGGGGTGAGATCGCTACCTTACCTAGGCAGCAGGGTGATCGCCTTGACGAAATTGTCCTCCGGACTGACGGCGGCGTCGGGAGTCTCGGCCGCGTGCGGCGCCGCGGCGGGATCCATTTGCTCGGGCGCTGATGGCAGCGGCGCCATTTCGTTCGCATGTGCCGACGCATGCCGCGGAGGGCCGGGTTCACCCGATTCCCGCGGCGTGTCCGATTCGTGCGCCTGCGAAGCGGGCGCGCCGTGACCGGCCGGCGCGCCGGCGCAATAGCTGGCTATCCAATGATTGAGCGCCGAGCCCTCGACGCAGGCGGCGGTCTCCGCGAGCAGCCGGCGCACGCGGGCGTTTTGCGCGGACCGTTCGCTATCGGCCTTGCGCAGGACTATCGCGACCAGCCGCGCATGGCTCAGCAGGAACTCCGGATCCGCCAGCGCTTCGGCGGTAAGCCCGAGCAGCTCGATCTGATCGTGCCAGGCGCCGAGCACGTCCTGCATCGACCGTAGAAAATCCAGCGCGGGCGCGGCGTCGTGCGCACCGAGGTCGCGCGCGAGTTCGATCCGATAGCGCAGCCGCTTGGTGGCGATACGAAAGGCGTGGATGGCGAGCGGGTCGAAGCCGTCGCAGGCGCGGGCGAGCGCCGCGCGCCAATCGCGGTAGCCTGCGGCCGCCGAAGCCGCGATCACCGCCGCGGCGTCGGCAGGGCCTTGGCCAGCGGCCGAATCGCCGTGCGGAAGATCCCGCAGGAACCTATGCGCGCGATGGGCGAGCGTGAAGAGCTTGCGGCTCGAGAGCCGGCGGCGCGCGCGGCGAATCTCGCGGTCGCGCTTGCTTTGCGCGAGATCGCGGATCATCGCGCAGGCCATCTTCTCCTCGGGATCGCGCACCCGGCGCGCCTTGCGCTCGAGCAGTTCGATCATCACGTCGCAGTCGCGCCATCCGCCGAGCGCGCGGCGCGCGCGCCGGAGCGCGCGGACGATCGTGCGCGTCTGCGCCGAGTGCGGCGCGGGCGAGAGCGTGGTCACCACCTGTTGAAGCCGCCGGCTCCACACGCGAAGGTCGTGCACCGCTTCGACGCCGTCCTCGGCGAGGACCTTGGGCAGGAGCGCAGTGAATTTGCGCAACCGGTCGCGGAATAGTTTTTCCAGCGCCGGGCGCGCTTCGTCAGGTCCGGGAGCGGCGCCGGAACGAGACGGAGTCGTGATTAACCTGGTCGAAGCCAAATTGGGCGTGTCTCAGCAGGGTTAATTTAACAAAAATATAACGTGACGTTAACACGGGCGCTCGCTTTAATCACCCACGCGCGCCGATCGCCGTGCGGCACTGCGAATCAGCTCCCCGATTCGACCGCGTCGGCGAAGCCGCGCAGCGCGGCCGCGACGAACGCGCGCACGCGCGCCGGATCCTTGCGGCCGCGGTTCCCGGCAACGTCGGTATGGGTGAACGAATCGACGCCCCAGGGCCGCACGGCGGCGATCGCACGCCCGACGTTGTCCGCCGAAAGCCCGCCGGCCAGGATAACCGGGACGCGCGAGCGCTCGACCACCGCGCGCGCAATGGACCAGTCGTGAGTCTCGCCGCTTGCGCCCTTGGCGCCGGAGTCGAGCATCAAATAGTCGGCGCTCTCCCGATGGAGGCCGGCCTCGGCCAGGGTCTCGCCGGCGCGCACGGCGATCGCGCGGAGCAAGCGCACCGGCGCGACGCGCCTGCGGATCCACGCGCAATCCTCGGGTTCGATCTCGCGCGCGGCGATATGCACGATATCCGGCCGCACCGCATCAACCATCGCGCAGATTTCCTCGCGATCGTCCGCGAGCGAAAGCGCGACGCCTCGCGCGCGCGGGCGCACCGCAGCCAGGATTTCGCGCGCGGCGGCGGCTTCGATTCCCTCGGCGACCACTCCGGGCTCCGCAATCACGACGCCGATCAGGTCGGCGCCGGCTTCGGCGGTCATCGTCGCGTCGGCGATCGAGGTCATGCTGTAAATCTGGACGATCATTTTCTTTCACCAACACGGCGCCCGGATAGCGCGGCCGGCCGCCCTTTCATTGTTAGCCTCTCTCCCTTTTGGCGCGAGAGCAACAAAATCATGGCGCGCGTGAGCCGTACGCTGCTAGCCCGGCCGGACGGCGCGCGGGCGGCCGACTCCCGGCCTTACGACCTGGCGCTCGAACGCCTCGGCCATCGCGGCGAGCGTGTCGGCCTCAGCCGCGGGCTTGTCGTCGCGCACGCGCACGATACGGGCGAAGCGCAACGCCATCCCGCCCGCGTATTGCGGGCTGCGCTGGATATCGCTGTAGGCGACCTCGACCACGACTTCGGGCCGCACGAACACGGTCGCGCGCGTCTCGTCGGTCTTGAGCGCGAGCAGCCGCGCCGTCATCTGCTCGAACTGATCGTCAGTCAGCCCCTTGAAGGTCTTGCCGACCTCGACGAAGCCGCCGCGCTCCGGATCGCGCGCCGCCAGATGGTAGTTCGAGAGCCATCCGTGGCGCCGACCGTAGCCCCAGTCGGCGGCGATAATCACGAGGTCGAGCGTGTGCGCGCGCTTGATCTTGAGCCATCCGCGGCCGCGCGCGCCCGGCGTGTAGCGGCTGTCCAGCTCCTTGGCCATCACGCCCTCGTAGCCCGCTTCGATCGCCGCCGCGTAAAAGCGCTCG
>DASXMQ010000142.1:0-5961 GCA_036495625.1 Binataceae bacterium (SeqCode)
GCGCAAGCCCGCGCACCCGGCGCGCGTGCTTGCGCGCGCGGCCCCGCTCTGGAACCCTCGATGCCGCGATGGCTCGTCAGACCGGTCCATTACGCGCGCGGCTTGAGTACGCGGCGGTGGGTGCGCTCCTCGCGCCGCTCGGCGCGATGGAGCGCGAACGCGCTATCCGCGCCGGCGCCCGCCTGGGCGCGCTCGCGATGCGTCTTGACCGGTTCGACCGGCCTGTCGCGATGCGCAATCTCGAAATCGCTTTTCCGGCCGCGACCACGGCGGAGCGGTTGCGTATCCTGCGCGCGACCTACGAAAACTGGGGCCGCACGCTCGCTGAGTGGATGCATTTTTCGACCTTGGGACCCGACAACATCGAGCGGTTCGTGACTTATCGCGGGATGGAGAACTGGAGGCGCGGCGAGGAGTTGTCGCGCGGGCGCGGCGGCCTCATCCTGACCGGCCATTTTGGCAACTGGGAATTGATGATCCTCGCGCACTCGATTTACGGCCATCGCGTCGCGATCGTGCATCGCCCGCTGCGCAACCCGCAGATTGACGCGGCCGTATGCGCGGCGCGCAACCGTTTCGGCAACCGCGTCATCCCGCGCAAGGGCGCCGGACGCGAAGTGCTCCGCATGCTCCGGCAGAACTGGATCGTGGGAATGCCGCTCGACCTCGACGTGCGCAAGGGCGTCTTCGTCGATTTCTTTTCGCTGAAAGCGTCAACCAGCGACGGACTGGCGCGCCTTGCGCTCGCGACCGGCGTGCCGGTGGTGCCGGTCTTCGCCGTGCGCGACGGGACGAGCAGCCGTCACTTCATCGAGTGCATGGAGCCGATCGAAGCCATCCGCACGGCCGACCGCGAAGAGGCGGTCGTGCTCAATACGCAGCGCTACGCCAAAGCGATCGAGGACATGGTGCGGCGCTATCCGGACCACTGGAACTGGATCCATCGGCGATGGAAAACGCGTCCGCCCGGCGAGCAGCGGTTTTACTGAAGCGACAGGAAAAGCGTTTGCCGCAACGGCCGCCGGCGCTGCTGCTCCCTGCCGTGAAGGAGTAAGGGCTAGGGTGGGGATTCGCTTCCGGCGACGATCGCTTCGCTACAGGTTCGCGATGACCGCGCGCGTGAAATCGCGCGTGCTCGCACGTCCGCCTTGGTCGGGCGTGAGCACGCGGCCCTCGGCGTAAACCTTGCGCACCGCCCTCTCGAAGCGATTCGCCTCGGCCGCAAAGCCCAGGTACTCGAGCATCATCGCCGCCGAGAGCATCGTCGCGGTCGGGTTGATGATGTCCTGGCCGACGAGGTCGGGCGCGGTGCCGTGCACCGACTCGAAGTAGGCGTAGTCGGCGCCGTAGCATCCGCTGGGCGCTAGCCCCAGGCCGCCCAGCGTGCCGGCCGCGGCGTCGGACATGATGTCGCCGTAGAGGTTTGGCGTCACGACCACGTCCAGCTCGTGCGGGCTTTGCACTACGCGGCACGCGAAGTCGTCGATGATGAACTGCTCGTAGGCAATATCGGGAAAGCCGGCGGAAACATCCTCGGCGATTCGGCGGAACAGTTCGTCGGATTCGCGCAGCATGTTGTACTTCGACGTCGCCGTGACCTTGCCCTTGCCGCCGGCCGCCTTGCGCTTGCGCGCGAGCCGAAATGCGAACTCCGCGATCCGCTTGCAGTTGCGCTCGGTGATTACCTTGATCGCGAACCGCCCCGGCATCGAGGTGTCGAGCGCGGCGCGCGCGATGCGGCTATGCAGCTTGAGCGGAGCGAGCGCCTCCAGCGGCCCCTCGAGCCCAAGATAGAGATCCTCGAGGTTCTCGCGCACGATTACGTAGTCGATACCCTCGGGATGCTTAAGCGGGCTCCGCGCGCCCGGAAGGTAGCGCGCGGGGCGCACGTTGGCGTAAGTGTCCTTGCCCCAGCGCAGATAGGTGATCCCGGCGGTCTTGCCCGAAGTCGAGCCGAACAGCGTGGAATCCGAGGCGTCGATCGCCGCGCGCGCGTCGATCGCGGTCTTGCCCCGCACCCACTGCTCGCCGGGCGGAAACTCGACGTACTCGATCTCCGGGCCGAGCGCGCGCAGCACCTCCATCGCCGCGCCGACGGTTTGCGGCGCGGCGTCGTCGCCCGGTAGCACCACGACTCTTTTCATTGCCACGTTCTTCGGCCCTTGTGGGCCATGCGTTCGAAGCGAGCTTCGATATGCTCGATGCGCCGCGGGCGCGGCGGGAATCAGCCGCCGTAGTTGAAGCCGCACTCCTTCAGCGTCAGCGGTTCGGACTCGCGCTTGAGATGGCCCTCGGTGACTTCGCCGATAATCACGCTATGGTCGCCGAGCTCGTGAAACCCGACCACCTTGCATTCGACGGCGGCGGGCGCGTCGCTGATAATCGGCGCGCCGTTTTTGCCTGCCTCGAAGGCGTAGTTACCGAACTTGCCGCCGGCCGGCTCGACGTGTTTGAAGAACGCAGTGCCGATCGATTTCTGTCCCGTCCCGAGCATCGAGAGCGTGAAAACCTTCGACTCCTTGACCAGCGCATGCGCGGTCGAGTCGGCCTTGACTCCGACCACCACCAACGGCGGCTTGAAGCTCGCCTGGGTGAGCCAGTTGACGGTCGCGACGGTCTGCTTGTCGCCGTGGCGAGCGCCCAGCACGAACAGTCCATAAGGGATCATCAGCAGCGCCTTCTTCTTCGCATTTTCGTCCATGGTGGTTCTCCTGGTTCTCCCGTGTTCGGCGTGTTTGGTCGCGCCCGTCTGCGCAGCCTCTTGGCAGTCTCGCGGGGGTCGCTGGCGATGCGGAGCGCGCGCGATGCTATAGTTGATGCAAGTAAAGAGTGCATCAATGCCGCCGAACAAGTCAAAGACGCCCACCATCGCCGCGCTCAACGAAGTCGGCCGCTATGCTATCGGCGTGCGCTGGGCCGACGGTCACGACAGCATCTATCCGCTGGAGAGTTTGCGCCGCGGATGCCCCTGCAAAGCGTGCGGCGGCGCAATTGCGGGCGAGATACCTCCGGCGAGTCAGCGGCTCGCGCAGCTATCGCGCCTCGGCGAGCGGGGCGTGTTCCTCGGATGGGTGGACGGTCACGAGACGCTCTATACCACGAGCGAGCTGCGCGCGAACTGCCGCTGCGCGCATTGCGTGGCCGAGCCGGAAAATCCGATTACCGGAAGCTGACGGACCCGCGCGCGGTCAGCGGCGCAAGCCGCCGGAAGCGGCCTTGGGCGGCGCGGGCGGCTCCTCTTCGGCGGAGTGTTCGGGCGGCGGCGCCCCGGGCGGAGCGAGACGATCGCTTTCTATCCGCCGCCCCACCACCTCGAACATCGCAGGCAGCACCACCAGCGTCGCGACGAGGATCAGCGTGACGCCGAGGCTCAGCACCCATCCGAGGCTCGAAATCCCGCGATGCTCGGCGGTGATGAGCGCGGCGAAGCCCGCGATCGTGGTGAGCGAGGAGATCGTCACCGACTTGCCCACCGCCTTGGTCAATATCAGCGCCGACTTGTCGCGCTCTTCGCGCCAGCGATAGAGCATGTTGACGCCGTTATCGACGCCGGTGCCGATCAGGATCGGCACCGCGAACAGATTGGCCAGGTTGAATTCCCAGCCCATGTAGCCCATCGCCTCGAGCAGCCAGGCGCCGCCGAATAAAAGCGGCACGGTCGCCATCGCCGTGTCGCGCAGGTTGCGGAAGTCGGCGAAGACGAAGACGAACACGGCGAAGAGCGCCAGCACGGCGGCCCGCTCATAGCCCCGGCGCATCACGGTCGCGATGTTGTAGGTCTGCACCGGTGGCCCGGTCACGTCTTCGTCCACGGTCTTGAGCGCCGCGATAAAGCGGCTAAGCGCCGCATCCTCCCACACGTCGCCGCGCGGATAGATCTGAACCAGGTAGCGTCCGCTCCGGCCGATAAAACGGTCGCGCACCACCTTGGGCAGGTTGGCCGCCGTCACCGGGGGCGGATTGAGATCGCGCTTGAGTTCGCCGAGGCGGGTGCGCAGGTCGGCATTGGTGCTCGCCTCGTAGCCCGCAAACGCCTTGGGGTCGCCCTTGAGGCGGTCCAGCGCGGTTTGCGCGAGCGCCGCGGTGCGCGCTGCCGCGCCCGAAGCGTCGGCGGATGCGACCATCGAGAGCTGGCCGGCCAACTGTTGGAGCTCGCGCGCAAGCCGCGCCGAGTCGCCCGGATGGCCAAGCGGCGCCATATCGATCGGCGCAAGCATCATGCTCAACCCGTGCAGCGTCTTGAGCTTGGCCGCCTGGTCGGCGGGAATATAGGTCGAGATAGTTTCGACGTCGGAAACCTCGGGCAGCTTGCGCAAGACCGCAGCGCGCGCCTCACCTTCTTCGAGCGACGGCGCGAGCGAGACCGCGAACCACGACGACCGTCCCGAATCCTTGAGCAGGAGGTTTTCGAATTTGACCGCCTCGGTCTCTTCGGCCTGCAGCTTCAGCAGGTTCTGGTCGAAGCGGACGCGGCCGGTGAGCAGCAGCGCCCCGATCGTCACCGCCACGGCGGTTGCGACGATTACCGCCGGGCGGCGGAAGGCGGCTTCGAGGATCGAGGCGCGCGCCGCCGGCGCAAGCTGCGGGCGGGTGCGCGCGGGCCGGTAGCGATCGCGCAGCACGACGAGCGCGGGAAAAACCAGCAGCGCCGAAACCAGGCAGAGGAACAGACCGGCGGCCGAGACGATTCCGAGCTCCGCGATCCCGCGAAAATCGGTGAACACCGGCGTCAGGAATGCAAGCGCCATGATGCAGGCCGAAGCGAAAACGCCCGTGCCCGTATTGACCACGGCCAGCTCGATCGCCTCGGCCGAGCTCGCGCCCTGGCGGCGCGCCTCGTCGTAACGCGCCATCAGATGGATCGGAAAGTTGATCCCGATTCCCGCCAGCACGCTGGTGAAGACCGCCGAGAGCAGGTTCAGATGGCCGATCGCGAGCGTGGTGAAGCCGAACGACCAGGCCACGCCCGCGAGCAGCGCGAGCACCGCAAACAGCGGCTCGACCACCGCCGTGAACGGAACCACCAGCAAGAAGACGTTGCTGCCGATCGCGATTATCGACGCCAGTGCGATATCGTGTGCGGTGGTGGTCTCTTCGGCATGGGCCAGCGCGGGACCGCCGGTCATCCCGGCCATCACGCCCGGAAACTTCGCACGCACGTCGTTGAGGTCGCGCTCGATCGCCTCGACCGGATCGGGGCCGTCCTTGACGCCGTCGCCGGGCGCGACCTGCAGCAGCAGGTACTTGCCGTTGTCCGAGACCAGGTAACCGTGGCCCTGCGCGCTGTCCGGCACGCCCGCCTGCATCATCGATTGCCAGGGCGAGACGTATTTCGCGTTGTCGGTGTCGGCGAGCATCCCGTTCAGCACCGTGTCGATCGCGCCCGTGTCGAGGGGCTCCGGCGCAGCCCCGGGCGCGGCGGCGTCAGCCGGCGCCGGTCCGCGGTGCTTCATCCGCGCGGCTGCGGCGCGGTTCTTTCCAGCCAGTTGAGCCTGCATCCCGGGCGGCATATGCGCCCGAAGCTGGCGCTCGATACCCGCGTTGACCATCGCGAAGAAGCCGGCGAGGCTCGGATCGGCCGCATAGCCGCCGAGCATCGGAAAGGCGGCGCGCAATTTTTGCGCGAGCGCATCGAGGTCAGCCGCCGTCATGTAGAGCATCGAGCGGTCGGCGAACGCGCCAGCGTCGATCTTGTAAAAGACCGTCTTGACGTTGGCGCGGTCGGCGCTCAGCCGCGCCGCGAGCGCGTCGGCAAAGCGCTCGGCGCGCGCCGGATCGGGCGCCGCGCGCACGACAATCACCAGGCCGTCAAGGTCGGGGAATTCGCGAGTATAATCGAGATAGTCGCGCGAGGCGCGGCTGTTCGGCGTTATCAGATCTTCCTGGCCGGTGTGAAATTCGAGCCGCGCTCTTGTGTAGAAGACCGAGGCGATCGAAAGCGCGAGCGCGCACAGCAGCACC
>DASXMQ010000143.1:0-1968 GCA_036495625.1 Binataceae bacterium (SeqCode)
GCCTATTTCTCGGTGCTCGGCGGCGCCAATCCGCACACCCGCAACGTGCTGGGCATCAGGAAGTCGGTTGACGCCAGCCGCGCGCGCAAGCAATGGCACGGACTTGCGCGCGCGCTCCTCGCGCACGGCGCCGAGGTTTGCGTAATCGAACCCCATCAGGGGCTGAGCGGCCTAGTCTATCCCGCCAACGCGGGCTTCCTGTACCCGCCGGGCGGCGCGCCCGCGGAAGAGAGGATTTTTTATCTCGCCAACCTGCTTCCGACGCGCGCCCGCGAGCGCGAGGTCTATCGGCCTTTCCTCGAGTCGATGGGTTATCGATGCGGCGCGATGACGGCGCGCTTCGAGGGCGAGGCAGATTTCTTCCCCGCCGGTAGCTTCATGCTGTTCACCCACGGGCGCGTCGAACGCCAGCGCTTCGTTCCGCGCCTGGGGATTCCGCCCTGGCGGCGCGTCTATGGCTTCCGCTCGGACGCCGGCGCCGCTCACGAACTCCGGCTGATCGCGAAGGACTATCCGATAATGGAGCTCGAGCTCTGCCTGGAGGCGCACTATCACGGCGACACGGTGCTCTGCTCGTTCGGCCCGCGCCGCGAGTGTCTCCTCGCCTATATGGCGGGGATGACGCCGGCGTCGCGCGAGCGTCTGCGCGCCGAGTTTCGCGGCAATCTGATCGAACTCACTGAGTCCGACGCTGCGCTCTACGCGGCCAATTCATTCCAGGTTGACCACGACGGCAGGCTCTTTCTGTTCATGCCTGGAGGCGTCAGCGACGCGCTGATCGCGCAGGTACGCGAGCGCGAGGTCGAACCGGTGCTGGTCGATGTGAGCGAATTTCTGGCCAAGGGCGGCGGATCGGTGAAATGCATGATCCTCGACCTGGGACTGCGCGAAAGCCAGCCCGCCGAGCCAGCCGCGCTCGAGTTCCGCGCGAAAAGATCGTATCAGCAGGTGTTTCCCAACCCGCCGACGCCCTGAAGGCGGCGGCCAACGGCGTCGGCTCCGGGACTGAAGCGCTGACGAAATCAGCGTTCGATCACGCCGTCGCGCGAGATGTCGAGCAGCAGCGCGTCGATTCGCGCAAGCTGCTCCGGATGGACGCGCAGATAGCTCGCGATGAAAGTGCCGTCCAGATCTTCGAGCATCGCCCTCCGTGCGACGGGCTCGAATCCGAAGCGAAGCAGATAGTCCCGGACGATGGAGTCCTGGCCGCGGCGGCCGAGCGCATACAGCCTTCGCGCACCGCGCGTATGCGCCGCTTTGCGCGCGGCTCCGACCAGCGCAGCGCCGATTCCGCGCCGGCGCATCGCCTCGGCAACCGCGAGCGACCGTATTACCGCCGTATCGACGATCGTCTCCATCCCAATGACCCCGACGAGAGCGATGCCTGCGCCGTCGCCCGCATCGCCGATCGATGCGCCGATCCAGCATCCGCCGGGCGCATCGAGTCCGCCCGCGGTGATTCCGGCTGACTCGCCGGCCTGGGCCAGCAGAGCTTCGATGGCCGCAAGGTCGCCGGTCTGTGCAACGTACAGTTCGCCCGGCGCGCGGCGCCGGCGTGCGGCTACTTTTTGGGTGGCGGAAATAGCTGTGTCCCGGTTTCTTCGTCAACCACGACTATCGCCTTGACCGGGCATCCGCGGGCAGCGGCAAGGATCGCCGCGTCGGGCGCACCGGCTGGATTATAGACCTCCGACTTGCCCTCGGCGTCGAGGCGAAAGACGGCCGGCGCCGACTCGATGCAATCCTCGCTCGAGATGCATTTCGCTTTGTTGACGGTTGTCTTGAGCTTCGCCATCGGGTTCTCCTGCCGGCCGGTTCTGTCTGAAGCATAGAATCGGGCATCGAGTGGCCGCAAGCCGCGCGCCGACCACCCGAACCTTTCTTCGCCCATTCGCGCCGTCTAAGATTGCGGCGTCATGCGGATAGTCGGCACCGGAATCGACATGGTCGAAGTCGAACGCGTCGAGC
>DASXMQ010000144.1:0-3025 GCA_036495625.1 Binataceae bacterium (SeqCode)
GTAACCGGTTCCGGGCATTTTTAGCCCGGCTTTTACCGCGATCTTATCGCCGTCCCGCGGCGCGCGCGCCCTTACGCTCCAGGCGCAGCTCGACGGCCCGCGCATGACCCTCGAAACCTTCCATCCGCGCAAGGCGCGCGACCGCCGGCCCCAGTTTCTCGATCGTTCGCGCCGAAGCCTCGATCGTGCTGGTACGCGCGATAAAGTCATACGCGCCGAGCGGCGAAGCGAAACGCGCGGCGCCACCGGTCGGCAGCACGTGATTCGGCCCGGCGAGATAGTCGCCGAGCGGCGCCGGGCTATGCTCGCCCACGAACACCGCTCCGGCCGCGCGCACGCGCTTTGACCATCGCGGCGCATCCCTGAGGTCCAGTTCGAGATGCTCGGGAGCGATCCGGTTGGCCAGCGCGAACGCCTCCTCGAGGTTATCGACCACCACCAGCGCGCCGCGCCGGTTGAACACGCGCCTGACCGCGGCGGCACGCGGCAGATCGGCAAGCGCTTTTTCAATCGCGGCGGCGACGCGCTCGGCCGTGGCGCGCGAGGGCGTCAGCAGCACGGCAGCCTCGTCGCCCGATCCATGCTCGGCCTGGGCGATAAGGTCGGCCGCGACCCAATCGGCGCGCGCGCTCTGGTCCGCGATCACGAGTACTTCGCTCGGCCCCGCCATTTTGTCTATATCGACCGCCCCATAGACCATTCGCTTGGCGGTCTGCACCCATGCGTTGCCGGGGCCGACGATTTTGTCGACCGCGCCGATCGTGCGCGTGCCGTACGCGAGCGCGGCGACCGCCTGCGCGCCGCCCGCGCGATAAAACTCGTCCACGCCGGCGATCGCGGCGGCAGCCAGCACCGCGATCGAGTCGCCCGCGGGCGACGGCGGCGAAACCATCACGATTTCGTCCACGCCCGCGACGCGCGCCGGAATCGCGTTCATCAGGACGGTCGAGGGATACGCGCCCTGCCCTCCCGGAACGTAGATTCCGACCCGCGCGAGCGGCCGCACGGTCTGGCCAAGACGCATCCCCGAAGCGTCGCGATAGTGGAAGGAGCGGCCGAGCGTACGGCGATGGAACTCGCGAATTCGCCGCGCCGCAAGCTCGAGCGCGCGGCGTTCGGCGGGCGCGAGCGCGCGCCGCGCCGCTTCCATCTCCGCAGGCCGCACCCGCAACCGCGCGGGCGTGAGCGTGACTCGATCGAAGCGGGCGCCGAATTCCAGCAGCGCGCGATCTCCGCGCCGGCGCACGGCGGCGATTATCTTCGCCACCGCCGCGTCGATCGATGCGCCGTCGGCCCCGCGCCGGCGGAGCATCGCGTCGAGAAAGCGGCGAAAGGCCGCGCTGTGTGAGTTCAGGATTGCGAGGCTCATCGTTTATGCGGCTTCCTCTTCGCTCACCCGCTCCACCCGGGCGCCGAGCGCCGCGAGCTTGGCGTCGAGCGCCTCGTAGCCGCGGTCGAGATGATACACGCGGCTTAGCTCGGTGTGGTTCTCGGCGGCGAGGCCGGCCAGGATGAGCCCCATGCTCGCGCGCAGATCGGTCGCCATCACCGGCGCGCCGCAGAGCGCGGAGGGGCCGCGCACCACCGCGGTCGGCCCCTTCATCACGATATCGGCGCCCATGCGCATCAGCTCGAGCGCATGCATGAAGCGGTTTTCGAAGATGGTCTCGGTGATGACCGACGTTCCGGCGGCCTGAGTCAGAAGCGCCATCATCTGCGCCTGCAGGTCGGTGGGAAATCCAGGATACGGGAGGGTGCGCAATTCGACCGGACGGAGCGCGCCGGCGCGCGTAACGTGCAACCCGTCCGCCACCGGTTCGACCGTCACGCCGGCCTCGCCGAGCTTGGCGATTACGGCTTCCAGATGGCCGAGCGGCGCGCCGCGGACGATAACGTCGCCGGCGGTTATTGCCGCCGCGATCATCAGCGAGCCGGCCTCGATACGATCGGGAATCACGCTGTGCTCGGCGCCGCCAAGGCGTTCGACGCCTTCGATTTCGATCACATGGCTCCCGGCGCCGGAGATTCGCGCGCCCATCGCCGCGAGCATCCGCGCGAGATCCTGCACTTCGGGTTCGCGGGCGGCGTTTTCAATCAAGGTGCGGCCGCGCGCGCGCACCGCGGCCATCATGATGTTCTCGGTTGCGCCGACCGACGGCGAGTCGAGCCACACGCGCGCGCCGCGCAGGCTCGCGGCATGCGCCTCGACGTAGCCGTGGCGCATCTGCAGCCGCGCCCCCAGCATCCGCATCCCCGCGATATGCAGGTTGATCGGACGCGCGCCGATCGCGCATCCCCCCGGCGTCGAAACGCGCGCTCGCCCGGCGCGCGCGAGCAGCGGGCCCAGCACCAGGAACGACGCGCGCATGGTCTTGACCAGGTCGTAGGGAGCCTCGTGCGAAGCGATCGTGCGCGCATGCAATTCGACGTCATGATCGCCCGTCCAGCGCGACTCGACACCCAGGCGGCCGAGCAGTTCGATCGAAGTCCGCACGTCGCGCAGCCGCGGTACGTTTCGGATCAGCACCGGTTCGTCGGTCAGCAGCGCGGCCATCAGGCACGGCAGCGCGGCATTCTTGCTGCCCGAAAGGTCCACCGTGCCGCGAAGCGGCGCGCCGCCGCGGATTATCATCTTGTCCATTTAAAGATGTGGTCGTGCCCCCGAACCGTGCGAGTGCGAATCCTGACTCGCGCGCGCGTTCGCATCAGGCGCGGTTTATTTTAGAGCGTCAGTATAGGGAGTGCGGCGGCAATGTGCGACAAAAAGCCCGCGGCCTGCGCGCAAGAGAATCACGCCGCGCGGCGCGCTCGCACCACGCGATCGACTCCCGCGAGGTCGCGGAGCCACTCCGTTGCGGAGCACCCCGCCGCGCGCATCATCGCGGCCACCGCGTCAGCCTGGCCCGCCCCTACTTCAAGTATCGCTTCACCACCGGGCACAAGCCATCGCGCAAGACCCGCCGCGATCCTGCGATAGAAGTCCATCCCGTCACTGCCGCCTTCGAGCGCGACGCGCGGCTCGAAG
>DASXMQ010000145.1:0-2491 GCA_036495625.1 Binataceae bacterium (SeqCode)
GGCCTAGGGTTTTTGCTCTCGCGGCCGGCCATCAACTCGTCAGAGTGCCGGGTGCATGCTCCTTGCAAGCGCGAGCAGACCGTCCGATTATGAGTCGGGTTATGAGTCGGGCTGGCATTTCTTTCCCGAGCAGGCCGGCCAGGAGGACGATATCGCATGACCGCCAGCGCCGGCGCCGCAACCAACTCTTCCCGGGCGATAGTCCGCGGAGCCTGCCCGCACGATTGTCCCGACACATGTGCGATGCTCGTGAGCGTCGAGGGCGGGCGCGCGGTCGCAGTGCGTGGCGACCCCGAGCATCCGTTCACCCGCGGCGCGCTCTGCGTCAAGGTCAACGACTACGTTGAGCGCGTTTACAGTCCCGACCGCGTGCTCTATCCGATGCGCCGCGTCGGGCCCAAGGGCGGCGGCAGGTTCGAGCGGATCGGATGGGACGCGGCGCTGGATGAGATCAGAGATCGCTTCAAGGCGATCATCGCCGAGCACGGCGCGCAGGCGATCTTGCCCTACAGCTATCTAGGCACCGAGGGCCTGCTGAACGGGCTCAACGTCGGCGACGCATTCTTCAATCGGCTCGGCTCCTCGATAAGCGAGCGCACCTTCTGCGCTTCGGGCGCGATCACCGGCTACATGATGACAGTCGGCCCGACGCCCGGCACCGACCCTGAGAGCCTCGTCCATTCGCGCTATATCGTTATCTGGGCTTGCAACGTAATCAGCACCAATCTCCATTTGTGGCCGTTCATCGCGGAGGCGCGGCGGCGCGGCGCGAAAGTAGTAGTGATCGACCCGGTGCGCAATCGCACGGCAGCGGCAGCCGACTGGCATCTCCCGATCCGGCCAGGCACCGACGGCGCACTGGCGCTAGGGCTCATCAACGTAATAGTCAATGAGAACCTGACCGACGATGACTATATAGAAAAATACACAGTCGGCTACGCGGAACTCAAAGCCCGCGCGCAGGAGTTTCCGCCCGAGCGCGCCTCCGCCATCACCGGCATCCCGGCGGCGGATATCGTGCAACTCGCGCGCGAGTATGCCGAGCGCCAGCCCGCGGCGATTCGCTTCGGCGTCGGAATCGAGCGTCAGGCCGGCGGCGGCCAGTGCGTGCGCGCGATCTCGTGCCTGCCGGCGCTGGTCGGCGCATGGCGCAAGCCCGGCGGCGGGCTGGTGTTCATGCCCAACTTCGCCTTTCCGATCAAGTACGACGTGCTGATGCGCCCGGACTTCATCCGGCCCGGCACCCGCCATATCAACCAGTATCGCCTGGGCGCGGCGCTCAGCGGAGAACTCGGGCTGACGCCACCGATCAAGGCGCTCTTCGTTTACAACTCGAATCCGGTGGTGGTCGCGCCCGACCAGGATCGGATTGTCGCAGGGCTCTCGCGCGAGGATCTGTTCACGGTCGTGAGCGAGCAGTTCGTGACCGACACCGCCGACTTCGCTGATATCGTGCTGCCGGCGACGACGCAGTTGGAGCAGTTCGACCTGATGTTCTCCTGGGGTCATCTCTACCTGACGCTCAATATGCCGGCGATAGCGCCGCTCGGCGAGGCCGTGCCGAACACCGAGCTTTTCCGGCGGCTGGCGGCGCGGATGGGCTTCGAGGACGCTTGCTTCAAGCGCACCGACGAGGAAACGGTGCTCGCGATCACCGACTGGAAATCGCCCGCGCTCGCCGGCATCGACCTCGACCTGCTCAAGCGCGACGGCTACGCGCGCCTGAGAATCGGCCAGCCGGATACGTTCGCGCCGCACGCGGAAGGCAAGTTCCCGACCCCGTCGGGAAAGACCGAGTTCGTCTCGTCAATGGCCGCGCGCGGGAATTTCGTGCTGCCGCTTTTTCGCCAGGGCTCGACCACCTTCGAGGCGCGAAGCGCGGTGGATCCGGTTCCGAGCTACATTCCGCCGCGCGAGTCCGCCCAGACCAATCCGGCGCTGGCGGCGCGCTATCCTTTGAATATCATTTCGCCTAAGTCGCACGCCTTTCTGAATTCATGCTACGCCAACATGCCGCATCAGCGCCGGATCGCCGGCGATCAGGCCGTGACGATCCATCCCGAGGACGCGGCGCGCCGCGGTATCGCCGAGGCCGCCGCCGTGCGGATCTTCAACGATCGCGGCTCGTTCACGGCGCTCGCGCATCTGAGCGACGTGGTGCGGCCGGGCGTGGTCGTTGCGCCGCTCGGGTTCTGGCGCAAGTTCAGCCGGGCGAAAAGTACGGTCGCGGCCGCGAATTCGCCGGTGCTGGCCGACCTGGGCAACGCGCCGATGTTTTCTGACAACCTGGTCGAAATCGAAGCGGCGGATTAGCGGGCGCCGGCGCGCGCGAGGGCGAAGTTCCGGCCGGCGCGGTGATCGTCGGCCGGGATTCCTCGCTGCGCTCGGAATGACAGTTTCCGAGATAATGTCAGGGTTTCATCCGAGGGATTCAGCGACCGAGGAATCCCTGGGTGCTTGTTCGTTTTTTCGTGGAGGCCGGGATTCCTCG
>DASXMQ010000146.1:0-6525 GCA_036495625.1 Binataceae bacterium (SeqCode)
AGGTACGAGCAGCGCTTTATTCCAGCGAACCTCGAGTTGGTTGAGGCGCTCAAGGCGCGCGGATGCCGATGCTTTTATCAGGAGCTTGCCGGCGGCCACGACTGGACCAGTTGGCGCGCTCATCTGAAGGAGTTGCTTACATTTCTCTGGCCCGCCGCGCCGCGCAAACGCGCGCCGCGCCAGGCTGCGCCGCGCCAGCGGAAAAGTAAGTCCGCGAAATAGCAGGTCGGGGAAATAGCGATCATGGAGCAACGTAACTGGAGCGTGGGGCCGCGAATCTACAATCTGTTCCCGTTGCTGGCGGGGCCGATGCCCCATTGGAAGCCGCATATCGAGCGCGCCCGCGCGATGGAATTCAACTGGCTATTTGTCAATCCGATCCAGCAATCCGGCTACTCGCGAAGCCTCTATTCGATCAAGGACTATTACGCTATCGACCCGCGCCTGCTCGATGCCGCGGCCGGCGCCCCCGAGGAACAGCTGCGCGCGATGATTGGGGCGGCAAAAGACGCCGGGATGGGCCTGATAATGGATCTCGTGATCAACCATACGGCGTTCGACTCGCCGCTGGTGCGCGAGCATCCCGAATGGTATCGGCGCGGAACCGACGGAAAACCGGTCAGCCCGGGGGTTCAGGACGGCGACCGCTGGGTGACGTGGGGCGACCTCGCCGAAGTCGACAATGCGGCGAGCCCCGACCGCGACAACTTGTGGCGTTACTGGATCGAGCTCGCGCAAGCGAGCGCAGCGGCCGGGTTCAATGGGTTCCGATGCGACGCGGCGTACAAAGTGCCCGAAGAGCTGTGGCGCAAACTTATCGGCGAGGTTAAGCGTTCGGCGCCGGGCGCCCTCTTCTTCGCGGAGTCGCTCGGATGCCCGTTCGAGGACACGCTCAAGCTCGGACGCGCGGGCTTCGATTTCATCTTCAACAGCTCCAAGTGGTGGGACTTCACCGCGCCGTGGGGCCTCGCGCAATATCGCCAGACCAGCGCGGTCGTGCCTTCGATAAGCTTCGCCGAGTCGCACGACACCGAGCGGCTTGCCGCGGAACTCGGCGGCGATCGGCAGGCGGTCAAGATGCGCTACGCATTTTCGGCCCTGTTCTCGACCGGCGTGATGATGCCGACGGGATTCGAATACGGCTTTCGCCGCCGCCTCGACGTCGTCAAGACAGTGCCCGATGACTGGGAAGAACCGGCATGGGACCTCACCGGCTTCATCGCTGCGGTCAACCGGCTCAAAGCGTCACGGCGCGTGTTCAACGAGGAAGGCCCGATCGAGGCGGTCGATTGCGGCAACCCGGCGCTGTTCGCGTTCCGCAAGTCTTCGCGCGACGGCGCCGAGCGCGCGCTCGTAGTCCTGAACAAGGACCGAACGAGTGCGCAACTTTGCGATCTCTCCCGGCTGGGCCGCGAATTCGTCGGCGCAAGCGGCGTCGAGGATCTCTCGCCCGAGGCCAGGTTCGATCCGTCGGCGGGTGTTCTGATGGGGCAGATCGAGCCGTCGGGAGTGAGAGTCGTGGCCGCTAATTACGCCGGGCGATAAAAGCACCGCGCGGGGCGGTCCGAACGCTCCGCTCGGGCGGCATCCGTTTCGAGGCTATTCGCTGGCGCATTAAGGTGGTAGATGAGAATCAGCGAGTGCAGAGACGAAGACTTGCGTCAGCTCACTGTTCCACGATAGCTCCCGGTGGTGAGCCGGTCGGCGAGCCGTGAGAGGAAACCGGTCATGAGCAAGGCAACATCAGGCAGCGCCGATTCCGCCAACGCCGCAAACGCAGCCTCCTCCTTGACGAAGATCCTCGATGCGCACGCAAGAATGGAAACCCAGTGCGGAGAGATTTACGTGCAGTTCGCCGCGGCCTTCGGCAAGGATCCGGAACTCAAGCGGATGTGGACCGCGATGGCGCTCGAGGAGGGCGGACACGCCGCGCTGGTGCGCGCGGTCAATAAGGGCCTGGTTTCAGGCATGCTCAGCGCAAAGCCGCCGGTGCTTCCTTTCGACTATGCCGATTCTCTCGGCGCGCAGTTAAAGGAGTATCAACGGCAGGCGGAGGAAGGGCTTCCGCTTGACCAGGCATTGCGGATCACCTGGGAACTGGAATGTTCCGAGCTCGACTTCATGCGCGAAATGCTCGTCTCCGCAAGCAACCTGGCGTCTCTGGGCTTCCCCACCAGCGACGACGGCAGAGACAAACACGTCGGCCGCTTAAGACGCCTGATTGAGAAACATGCGCGCGACGAACCGTTGCGCCGCGAGGTGAAGTTCGTTTCCGCGGAACTACTCAGGCCCGCCTCAAGCGGCGACGACGAATAGCCTGGGGCGCGGGAACGCGCCAGGCGCGCTAGCGCACGGGCTCCAGCGCCTCCGGATCGCACAAATTCATCCTGACCTCGTAAGTTCGCGCGACCGGAGCGCCCATCAGAAAGGGCGTGATACGGGTCCACAGCTCGCGCGCGAGCTCGCTGTCCGCATATAACGCGAGATCCTCGTTGGTCTTCCAGCTCGTTATCCCGACCACGTGGGCGCCGCTGCGCAAGGTCTGGTTGAAGATGCATCCGCGCCGCTGCTTCACCCGCGGCACGAACTCGTCAAGTATTTTCCAGGCCTCCTCTTCCTTGCCCGGCTGAATCTCGGCGTGAAATAAACGCGTATGCATGTTTCGGCTTCCTCCTCGGAAAGCGTTCGGTCTCGCGCCTCTCGGACCTCCGCAATAGCACTAATGAAGTTGACACGGTAGATGGAAGCGTCTGAGTCGGCTGCAGCCGCGAATTGCCGCACGCTATCCGGGTGCGGCCGGCATGCTTGTATGGTGTCCACTGCCGATGCTCCTGCTCGCTCGTAGTGAAAGAGGAACTGAACATTTTTCCCCTCGGCCTCTCACCCGATCTGGAGGCCGAGGAAAAAATGTAGTGGGGCGTGGGGGCGGGGTTTAGAATCGCGTGGCTGCGCCAGTACTACGAACGGCTCCGCCCTTCGTGCCGATAATGCCGGCCCGAGCCGCGACTTGACGCCGCCGTTCGGCAAGGGTTACAAGGGAATTCTCGCTCAAATCGGTCCGGACCTTCAGCCAGCCAGCCCAAGCAGGAGACAACGCTATGCCCACTGTGACGACCAACGACGGCGTTGAGATCTTCTACAAGGACTGGGGAAAGGGCCAGCCGATCGTGTTCAGCCACGGCTGGCCGCTGTCGGCCGATGATTGGGACGCGCAGCTGCTATTCTTCCTGCATCACGGTTATCGCGTTATCGCCCATGACCGCCGTGGCCATGGTCGCTCAACCCAGACCGCGGACGGCCACGATATGGATCATTATGCCGACGACCTGGCGGCTCTGACGAAGCATCTAAACCTAAAAGACGCCATCCATGTTGGCCATTCCACAGGCGGCGGCGAGGTGACGCACTATTTGGGACGCCACGGCGAAAGCCGAGTAGTCAAGGCAGCGCTGATCAGCGCGGTGCCACCGCTCATGGTGAAGACGGCGGCCAATCCGCTCGGCCTTCCCAAGAAAGTGTTCGATGACCTGCAGGCCCAACTCGCCGCCAATCGTTCGCAATTCTATCGCGACGTGCCGGCAGGGCCTTTCTATGGCTACAACCGGCCGGGCGCGAAAGCCTCGGAAGCCGTCATCCAGAATTGGTGGCGCCAGGGCATGATGGGCGGTGCTAAGGCGCATTACGACGGCATTGTGGCCTTTTCCCAGACCGATTTCACGGAAGACCTAAAGAAGATCACGGTCCCGGTGTTGGTCATGCATAGCGAAGACGACCAGATCGTGCCTTATGTCGCCGCCGGGCCGCTGTCCGCTAAACTGCTGAAGAACGGAACCCTGAAGACCTACAAGAGCTTCCCGCATGGCATGCCCACTACGGAGGCGGAGACGATCAATTCCGATCTGTTGGCGTTCATCAAAAGCTAACCCCCGGGAAGGGGTTGACCGACTTCACGGTATCTAGCGAACAATCTGCGGCGAGAGGTTGAGCGCCGCCGCCAGCCGTGCGAGATCTCCGGCGCCGCGGGCGCCGCTTACGATCGCCGAGTACACGGCCTCCTGGGCAAGATCCAGGTTCGGCTCCAGGGTGAGGGCCCGGGCGAGCCTCACCGATCGAATTGCGGTCTCGATTCGTTCGGCGCTGGGCTCCTCGACCGCGGCCTTCGCCGCGTCGGTAATGAGGCCGCTCAGAATCGAATTGCCGAGCGACTTGTCAATCCGATAGTTCCATCGCGCCACCTCTTCGGCTATTTCCAGCGCTTTGCCGTAACCCGCCAGATCGAGGCTCGAACCCCGCTCCTGCAGCTCCTGCTCGAAACGATGCTGCAATGCGAGCTCCGAGACCTGGCGCAACTGGACGGGGGGCTCGAAGCCGGCCCGATGCAGCGACGTGAGAAAGCGCCGGTTCTCTTCGTATAGCCGCGCCAGTTGCGCGGCAAACCCCTCGAAGGTATCGCCGAACACCATCTGGAAAATCGCTCGCCGCGCGCCCGGAAGTATCGCCTCGAGCCCGAACTCTTCGGGCCCGAACTCGCGCTCCATCATACGCAGCATCGCCGGCAGCGAAACCGCGGACAGACCCTCGTGCAGCCTTTGCGCGGCCTGTTTGAAACGCTCGCTACCCGGGTATTCCCTGAGTACGCAATAAAAATCCAGTCCACCCATGTGCAGCGCCGCGACCGCCGATTCGCGCGCGGAACCTGTGGCGCTGGATTTGAGCTTGACGCTGCCGGTACTCAGAGTGAAGCGCCCATGCTGACGCCGCTCGAAGCCGCGCTTGCGAAACAGGTAATCGCCGATCTGCCCTTCATCGCCGTCGTCGGCGATACTGGATATAGCCAGATGCGCGGCTATGCGGGACGGAGTGGCGCGATGCGGCTGGACGAGCCGCCGGTACACGTCGGCGCCATTACCTATCTCGGGGATATTGCTCCTGGCCTCAGCCAACGTTTCGAGAAATCGATTGGTCGGCGCGCCGATGCCCAGACTATCCATGAAATCCAGCACGCGCTCGGCGTACTTCAAGATCTGCACGGTTTCGATTCGCGAAATGTCGGAGAAAAACCATCCGCAGCTCGTGTACATCAGCAGCGCGGCGCGCTGCGTCTCGAGCAGCGTGAGCGCCCGCGTGCGCGCCGGATCATCGAGCCGGCGTCGTGCATGGCGATCCACGAAGGCGCTGCGGAAGCCCGGATCGGGATTGCGCAGCACCTCGATATACGCGTCGCGCGCCGCCCACGGGTCGCGAAACAGATCGCCCCCCGCTTCTTCGAACCGGCGCGCGGCGTCGTCGCGCACGAGGTCCAGCGCCTGGCGCAGCGGACCTCGCCACTGCTGGTTCCAGCCTTCGGCCGCGTCCGTCTGGCAGCCGCAATCGCGGTACCACCGCCCTACCCCATGCCGACAGCTCCAGGCGGTTCCCTCCCCATTGGGCCCCGCTTTGATCTCAACCTCGTGGCGCGGAGGATGGCCGGCCAGAAACTCGCCATAGTTGGTGAGCGTCAGGCCGCGCGAGGGAATCTCGGCCGCAAGCGAGTAGGCCAGGCAGCGATCGCCGAAGGGATAGTGATGACCGTAGCTCTCGCCGTCCGTCGCCACGTTAACCATTTCGCCATCACCCATCGCCTGCGCGAGCCGATCGACGAAGTTGCTGCTCCAGGCAAGCGCCCCCTCGAAAGCGATCGCGAGCGAGACCCGCGGGTCGTAGAAAAAGACCGCGATCGAGCGTCCGGAACCGTCGCGATGGATATAGCGGTATGGGAGGCGCGGATCGATGCTGCCGTCGGAGACGTCCTGCCACTGCGCCGCGCCCAGCGGGCGCATGCGTTCGGCCTGCGTCGGCGAGAGAATGACGTAGCGCAGGCCGGAATCGATCATTGCGCCGAGCGTGGCGTCGTTGCAGGCCGTCTCGGGCAGCCACAGCGATTCGGGAAGGCGGCCGAAGCGATGCCGGAAGTCCTCGATACCCCATCGGATCTGGGTCTTGCGGTCGCGCTCGTTGCATAGCGGCAGAATCGCGTGGTTATAGCCCTGCGCGATCGCGTTGCCGTGCCCCTGATGATTGTGCACGCTTTCCCGGTCAGCCTCGAGGATGCGCGTGTACGCGTCTGGATACGCCTGCTCGAGCCAATTCAGCAGCGTCGGTCCGAAATTGAAGCTGATGCCCGCGTAGTTGTTGACGATCCGCTCGATGCCGCCGCGGGCGTCGGTTATGCGCGCGAATGCATTGGGGCGATAGCATTCGCGGAAGATTCGCTCGTTCCAGTCATGAAAGGGCAGCGCGCTCCTTTCGCGATCGATCGCGCCAGTCCAGGGATTCTCGCGTGGCGGCTGATAAAAATGGCCGTGAATGATTATCGAGCCCATCTGACGCCTCTTCGAACGTTCCAGAACGCCGCCTCGCCGCGCCGGCGAAAAAAACCCGCCCCTATTCGACGTTACTGTGCCCCGCTGCGAATCGCCATAATGTAGCTCGCCTTTTCGAACTGCGGCAGGTGGCAGGTCGGCCGGATCAAATGGCATACTGGCG
>DASXMQ010000147.1:0-2376 GCA_036495625.1 Binataceae bacterium (SeqCode)
ACGGATCAGTGCGTTTCCTGGCGGGTCACCGCCTGTTCCGTTCTTGGCGCAGCCATCCCTTGCCGGTAGAGGACCAGCGCTCCCGCCAGGCCGGTCCCCACCACGCAACACATGACCAGCAGGCTTCCAGTAACCATACTGAACCGCAGGGAAAGGCCAAGTCCGATGCTGGCGACACCCGCCAGCATCATTGCAGTGAGAAGTACGACAACGTTCGTGAGTTTATGCGGCTGCATGATCTGCCCCTTTGCGAACATCCTTCGCCGCGGCAACGGAGCATCAAGTGTGCCGTAGCTCCTCAGGAGCTTGAGTCGTCCCCCCTACGAGCGCGCGGCGATCGCCATTGGCACCGGTATTTGACGGCGCGCGGCTCGCCATCATAATGCTAGGCTGAGTATCTATACGGAGAAGAGGCTGGTTCCCGTCATGGCGGCTGAGACGCTTTTCGAAAAAATCTGGCAGAGCCACGTGATCCGCGAGCAATCGGGCGAACCGGCCCTGCTCTATATCGATCTGCACCTGGTGCACGAGGTCACTTCGCCGCAGGCCTTCGAGGCGCTCCGCAACATTGGACGCAAGGTGCGCGCGCTCGACCGCACCTTCGGCACCCAGGACCACAACGTTCCGACCACCGACCGCACCAAGCCGATCGCCGATCCCGATTCGAAGACGCAGATCGAAATGATGCGCCGCAACTGCCAGGAGTTCGGCGTGCGGCTGTTCGACCTCGGCGCGCCCGAACAGGGCATCGTGCACGTCATCGGGCCCGAGCTCGGCCTTACGCAGCCCGGGATGACGATCGTGTGCGGCGACAGCCATACCGCGACCCACGGCGCGTTCGGCTCGCTCGCCTTCGGCGTCGGCACGAGCGAGGTCGAGCACGTGCTCGCGACGCAGTGCCTGTGGCAGGCGAAGCCGAAGACGCTCGAGATTCGCGCCGACGGACGGCTCAAGCCCGGCGTCACCGCCAAGGATTTGATCCTCGGCATCATCGGACGCATCACCACCGACGGCGGCACCGGCCACGTCATCGAGTATCGCGGCGAAGCGATCGAAGCGCTCTCGATGGAAGAGCGGATGACGGTGAGCAACATGTCGATCGAGGCGGGCGCGCGCGCCGGAATGATCGCAGCCGACGCCAAGACCATCGAGTACCTGCGCGGACGGCGTTTCGTGCCGACGGGCGCGGAATTCGATCGCGCCGCCGAGCGCTGGCTCAAGTTCCGCACCGACGGCGGCGCGCGCTTCGACCGGAGCATCGCATTCGACGCCGCATCGTTCGCGCCCCAGGTGACGTGGGGAACGAATCCCGGGATGGTGGTCGAGGTCACCGGCAAGGTGCCGGATCCTGCAAGCCTCAAAAGCGCGGCGGAGCGGCAGGCGGTCGAGCGCGCGCTCGACTACATGGGGCTCGCGCCGGGCATGCCAATCCAGGACATCCGCGTCGACCGCGTTTTTATCGGATCCTGCACCAACTCGCGCATCAGCGATCTGCGCGCGGCCGCCGACATCGTGCGCGGACGCAAGGTCGCCAACGGCGTGCAGGCGATGGTGGTGCCGGGATCGCAGCAGGTCAAAGCCGAAGCCGAAAAGCTCGGGCTCGACCGCGTCTTTGTCGACGCGGGCTTCGAGTGGCGCGAATCCGGATGCAGCATGTGCCTGGGCATGAACCCCGACATCCTGAAACCCGGCGAGCGCTGCGCGAGCACCTCGAACCGCAATTTCGAAGGCCGCCAGGGCAAGGGCGGACGCACGCATCTGGTGAGCCCCGCGATGGCCGCGGCGGCGGCATTGAACGGACACTTCGTTGACGTGCGCGAATGGCCGGCGCATTAGCCGCGCGCCCCGCAGACGCGAGCTTTGCGCCCGGCGCGTCGGCTTTCGGCGCTGCGGGGACTCGGCGCGAAAAGTCGGGAAGTCGGGAGCGGGGGAATTAGCGCTCGCGGGGGGCCGGCACGCGGGCGAGCCGTTTGCCGCTCGGCCCGTAGAGCGAAACCGACGGTGCGCCGCTCCCCGAAACCACCACCTCCACGCGCCCCTCGCCTCGCTCGTCGTATAATCCAAGACCCGCCGCGCCGTCGGGCTTGAGCGCGACCTCGAGGCGCCGTCTGCCGCTGGTGTCGTAGAGCACCACCGACGGCGCGCCGTCGATGCTCAAGCGAATCGCCGCGCGCACGCCGCCGTTCGGATCGTTGAGCGCGAGCGCCGGCGCGCCGTCCTCGAGCGTGAGCGACGCACGACGTTCGCCGTGCGAATCGACGAGCACGAACTCTTCGGCGACTACGCGCTTGGGCGGCGCTGCGGATCGAGCGTCCGATTCGGCGGTCGAACTCGAAACGGCGCGCAAGTCGGCCGGTTTCTCCACCTGCGGCGGCA
>DASXMQ010000148.1:0-2635 GCA_036495625.1 Binataceae bacterium (SeqCode)
CGAGGAATATCTCTGGACCTTCAACATGCCGACCGACCATCCGCGCATCTCGCTCACCGACGTCTATGTTCCGAGCGGCGCGACGCTCGGCGATCCGGAAAACGGGCTCGAGGTCGCGCAGCATTTCGTGCACGAGAACCGTATCCGGCAGGCGGCGTCCTCATTGGGCGCGGCGCAGTATTGCATCAACGAAAGCGTCAAGTACGCCAAGGAGCGCAAGCCCTTCGGCAAACCGCTCGCCACCAACCAGGCGATCCAATGGCCGCTCGTCGAGCATCAGACCGAGGCCGCGATGCTGCGCGCGCTTATTCACAAGACCGCGTGGGAGATGGACCAGATGTCGAAGCCGGAAGTGGCGGAGAAGCTCTCCGACAAGGTTGCAATGTGCAACTATCGCGCGAATCGGCTGGTGTGCGAGGCGGCCGATCGCGCGATGCAGGTGCACGGCGGCATCGGCTATTCGCGGCACAAGCCGTTCGAGCACATCTACCGCCATCATCGCCGCTACCGGATTACCGAAGGCGCGGAGGAGATCCAGATGCGGCGCGTCGCGCAGGTGATGTTCGGTTTCGGCAGCCGCGGCAAGGCGAGCGAATAGGATATCCGCAGCGCGGACGTATTCGATGAACGACGACGCGTTTTTGAAGCGGCTCGAAGCCGCGCTCGCCCGCCACACCGGCAAGCCCGCCAAGGTGTACGATCTTCAGCGGCTGACCGGCGGCGCGAATCGGACGACGATGGCGTTCGACGCGGGCGGCGCGGATGCGAGCGAGGCGCGCCGCCCATGCATCCTTCAGCTCGGCACGCAGACTTTCGATCCTGTCGCCGGCATCGTGCCGCAGATAACGCCCGCCGAGCAGGCGCGTTTGATGATCGCTGCGGCGCGCTCCGGCGCTCCGGCGCCGCGCGTGATCGCGATCCTGGACGCGGCCGACGGCCTCGGCGAGGGCTACATCACGGAACGCGTCGCGGGCGAGACGCTGGGTCCGCGAATCGTGCGCGACGAGCGCTTCGCGGCGGCGCGGAGCGTGATGGCGCGGCAGTGCGGCGAGATTCTCGCGGCGATCCATCGCATCGACCCGGCCGACGCGCCGTTCCTGATGCGCCAGGACCCCGCCGAACACGTCGCGGCGCATCGCCGAATCGTCGACAGCTACAACTTCAAACTACCCGCACTCGAGCTGGCGCTTCGATGGGCCGCGGAGAACGCCCCGCGAGATCGGCGGCTTGCGGTTCTGCACGGCGATTTTCGCACTGGTAACCTGATCGTCGGCGAAGACGGCATCCGTTGCGTCCTCGACTGGGAACTCGGGCAATTCGGCGATCCGATGCAGGAACTCGGCTGGCTCTGCATCAGGACCTGGCGCTTCGGCGGCGCAGGGCCGGTCGGCGGGTTCGGCGCTCGCGCCGACCTCTTGGCGGCCTATGAGAAGGCGAGCGGCTATCCGGTCGATCCCGCGCACGTCCGCTTTTGGGAGGCGTTCGGCAATATCAAGTGGGCGGTGGATTGCCTGATGCTGGGGACGCGCGGAATCGAGGAAGTAGGTATCGAACGCTCGGCGATCGGGCGGCGGATCGAAGAGCCGCTGTGGGACTTTTTCGAACTGATCGAGAGCCGCGAATAGTCATTCGTAATCGCGATGGTCAAACCAGAGAGGGTAACGCGATGCCGCAGAGCATGCCGACCGCGCCGGTTCTTCTGACCGCGGCGGTGAAATATCTCGAAGAGGAATTGCTGCCGACGCTGACCGGGTACCATCGCTTTCAGACCCGCGTGACGGCCAACGTGCTGAATATCGTGCGGCGCGAGCTGGAATTGCGCGGCGCGCAGGCGGCGGCGGAGCGCGCGCGGCTGGGCGCGCTGGTCGGGCACGACAGCGAGGTCGAAACGCTTAGCGCCGAGCTGTGCGACTTGATTCGCCAGGGCGCGATCGATCTGAACGATCCGGATTTGGGCGCGCACATACGCCAGTCGCTCGCCGATGCGCTTGCGATAAACAATCCGAAGTGGCCGAGCCGCTGAGCCCCGCCTGAGACCGAGCCTCGCCGATCTTCTACTTGTCCACGGTCTCGCGCCCGATCGCGAGCATCGCGTCAGTAGAAGGGCTTCGCTGAGAGCCCCCCGGTGGTCCATGCCCGCTACGTCATTCTGATCGAAGCCGCGTGTCGTGAGTGACAGCAATCCTGCTTCAATCATCCCGAGCGGAGGCTGCCGGAGTCGAGGGACCCCGGATCCGGGATCCTTCGACTCCTGCAACGCTCGCTCAGGATGACAGCCTGGTTTACGTAATTATTCGGGACACATCACCCAACTAGAACTTGCCGTGGCGGCCTTCGCCACCGGCGAAGCGCGCGGCGCCGGCGCGAGTCTCGCCCGACTCGACCGTCTCGATTCCGCGTCTGAACTCGTTAGCCAGCGCCGCCTCGATCGGCATCGTCCATCCCTCGTATGCCGACAGGCGGTCGCTTCTCAGGCAGCGCTGCGGAAACGCCACGAGTTGCGCGGCCAACTCCTTAGCGGCGGCGAGCGTCGTGCCCGGTTCGACGACGCGGTTCGCAAGTCCCATCCGCAACGCCTCGTCGCCGCTGACGCCGCGTCCCGTCAGAATCATGTCCATCGCGTGGCTCATCCCGA
>DASXMQ010000149.1:0-2513 GCA_036495625.1 Binataceae bacterium (SeqCode)
CGCATCGTGCGCGAGATCTTCGTCGCCGACACCGACGAGGAGGCGCATCGCCACTGCGTCGGGGGCATGATGGGCCGCATGATGCGCGAGTACCTGCTGCCGCTGATGGCCGATTTCCAGTTCACCAAATATCTCAAAGACGACCCCTCGGTGCCCGACGACGCGGTCACGCCCGAGTACCTGGCCGATCACGGATGGCTCGTGGGGTCGCCGCGCACCGTGCGCGACAAGCTCGCGGAGATGTACAAGGCGCTCGGCGGCTTCGGCACGCTGCTGCTCTTCACCTTCGACTACGCCGACGATCGCGAGGCGTGGTTCAAGTCGATGCGCCTGATGGCGGAAGAGGTGCTGCCGCATTTCCAAAACCTCGACGCCGATCGTCTCGAGCACGCGCCGGCGGCAAATCCATAAGCGTCGCGACCGCGGATGGGCGAGTACAGCATCAAGGACAAGGTTGCGATCGTCGGCCTCGGCGAGACCCGCTACTACAAACGCGGCCAGGCGCCGGTCAGCGAATTCCAGCTCGCCTGCGAAGCAATCCTGAACGCGGTCGCGGACGCCGGAATCAAGGTGACCGAGCTCGACGGCTTCGCCTCCTACAGCAACGATCGCAGCGACGCCGCGCGCCTGGCCACCGCGCTCGGCCTGCCGCACTACGCATGGGCGAGCATGGTCTGGGGCGGCGGCGGGGGCGGCGGCTCGGGCGCGGTAGCGCAGGCCGCGGCGGCCGTGGCCGCGGGCTACGCCAGGTACGTGGTGGTGTTCCGCGCGCTCGCGCAGGGGCAGTTCGGCCGCTTCGGCCAGGCCGCTCCGGCCGCAACCGTCTCGGGGCCCGCCGCCTACGCATGGCCATACGGGCTGTTCGTGCCCGCGCAGTGGGTCGCGCTGCGCGTGCGCCGTTTCATGCACGAGCATCGCGTCACCCAGGACGCGCTCGCCGCGGTGGTGCTCGCCGACTACCACCACGCGCAGCTCAATCCGCGCGCCGTGATGTACGGACGGCCGCTCACGCGCGAACAATACGACCGCTCGCGATGGATCGTCGAGCCGTTCCATCTTTATGACTGCTGCATGGAAAATGACGGCGCCGCCGCGCTGATTCTGACCAGCGCCGAGCGCGCGCGCGACCTCAAGCAGAAGCCGGTGTACGTGATGGCGGCCGCGCAGGGCGCGCCGTATCGGGCGGCGGCGGCGGCCGAGAACTCGCCCGACTACGCGTCCTCGCATTTCAGAACGCTGGCGCCGCGGCTCTACCAGATGGCGGAGATCGGCCCGGCGGACGTTGACGTGGTGCAAATCTACGAGCACTTCAGCGGCGCCGTGCCGATAAGCCTGGTCGAGCACGGCTTCTGCGAGCCCGACGGCGTGATGGACTTGTGCCGGTTCGAAAACCTGATCGCGCCGCACGGCAAGCTCCCGCTCAACACGAGCGGCGGCAATATCGCCGAGTGCTACATGCACGGCCTCGAACTCGTCAACGAGGCGGTCCGGCAGTGCCGCGAAACCTCGACCGCGCAAGTGCCCGACGCGAAGATCGCGCTGGTAGCCTCGGGCCCGATGGTCTCGCCGGTGAGCAACCTGATCGTGCGCGGATGATGCGCAGTCGGAAGATCGCGCGCACAATCGCATAGGCGGAACAGGAAGGCTCGCATGGCTCAGAACCCGCTCTACTATCTGCCCGAGGGATTGCCCGCACCAAAGGCGCAGCGCGACGGGATGGATGCCGGGTTCTGGGAGGCCGCGCGCCGGCACGAGCTGGTCGTGCAGCGATGCCGCCGTTGCGCGACGTTCCAGTTTGGCCCGGAATGGATTTGCCACAAATGTCTCGGTGGCGAACTCGGATGGCATCGCGTGTCAGGCCGCGGCAGGCTCTACACCTGGGTTCGATCGTGGAATCCGGTGCATCCGGCGCTCAAAGACGCGGGGCCGTTCATTATCGCGGTGATCGAGCTCCCGGAGGCCGGCAACGTCCGAATGGTCGGCAATCTGCTCGGCGACCCGATGCAGGATGCGCCGTTCGACGCCGAGGTCGAGGCGATCTTCGAGGACCATCCTGGAGCGACGCTGGTTCAATGGAGACTGGTGAACGGATGACGGAGCGCCTTGGTGATTAAAGCGCATACTGCGCGTACGGTAACGGTGAAACTAGCGGATTTAAGAGTGAAATCGTCTCATTTTGACGGCGCCGTGAAAGCAAAAACCCGCCCCATGGGGCGGGTTTTTGACTTTCCTTGAAACCCTGCCCGCCACTCGCAAGCCCGACGGCACTATGCGCCGCCAGGGCAAGTGACGGTATTTTGCTCAGGCGCTGGTCAGATCCGAATCCAGGCCGCTGGTCATTGAACCGATATTGTGACCCATGACGCTGTAGGCGCCCCATGCGACAGCTCCGATGGAGGCGAGGATCAAAGCATACTCGACGATGGTCTGTGCGCGAGACCGTGCGCGAAAATGACGGACCAATCTCTCCCGAGCTCGGACGAAAAGTACCTGGGCAGACGCCATAGCACATT
>DASXMQ010000150.1:0-15567 GCA_036495625.1 Binataceae bacterium (SeqCode)
TACGACCGCCGACCCCGACCTGGTAATCGCGTACTTCAAGGACGACGCGACCGCGTTCAACGCCAAGAAGCGCGGCACGATCGAGGACAAGGGCGTGATGAACAACCGCATCTCGGAGCTGTTCTTCACCCTGCTCGAACGCAACGGCGTCCCAACCCACTTCGTGCGGCGGCTCAGCGACCGCGAGATGCTCTGCCGGCGGCTCGAAATCATCCCGGCCGAGACCGTGGTGCGCAATATCGTTGCGGGCTCGATGGCCAAGCGGCTCGGCCGCGAGGAAGGCGAGAAACTGAAACGTCCGATCGTCGAGTACTATTACAAATCCGACCCGCTCGACGACCCGCTTATCTATCCCGAGCATGCGGTGCTGTTCGGATGGGCGACCCAGGAGGAACTCGACACGATTCATGCGATGGCGCTCAAGGTCAACGACGTGCTGAGCCGCTTTCTCGACGAGCGCGGCGTGATCCTGGTCGACTTCAAGCTCGAGTTCGGACGCCATCATGGCAAAATCCTCCTCGGCGACGAGATCTGCCCGGACACCTGCCGCTTCTGGGACAAGGCGACGCTGAAGAAGCTCGACAAGGACCGCTTCCGCCGCGACCTGGGCGACGTCGAGGGCGCCTACCACGAGATGCTCCGGCGAGTGTCGAATTGAGCGGGCGGCGCGGCCGGCGATTTGCGATGCCGAACGCGCGGAGGCGCTGAGTTGCAGGTCAAGGTTTTCGTCACGCCGCGCAAGGGAATTCTCGACCCGCAAGGGCGCGCGGTCGAACAGTCGCTAAAGAGCCTCGGCTTCGGCGGCGTCGGCGCAGTCCACGTTGGCCGCTATATCGTGCTGGAGTTGGATTCCCCAAGCCTCGAGCAGGCGCGCGAGACCGTCCGCCGGATGTGCGGGCAGCTCCTTACCAATCCGAATATCGAGGACTATACCTTCGAGATCGAACCCAAAGAGGACGGACCGCAGTGAAGTGGGGCGTGGTCCGCTTTCCCGGCTCGCTCGATGACGCCGACGCGCTCTGGGCGCTCGGCCACGTGATGGGGCAGGAGGCGCGCGCGCTCTGGCACAAGGACGAGGACCTGGCCGGCGTGCAATGCGTGGTGCTGCCGGGCGGCTTCAGCTACGGCGACTATCTGCGCTGCGGCGCGATCGCACGCTTCGCGCCGATCATGAAAAGCGTCGTGCGCTTCGCCAATGACGGCGGCCTCGTGCTCGGCATCTGCAACGGTTTCCAGATTCTGTGCGAGGCGCATCTGCTGCCCGGCGCGCTGATGCGCAACCGCTCGCTCTCCTTCATCTGCGAGCGGGTCAGCGTGCGGGTCGAAAACGCCGCGACGCCGTTTACCTGCGCCGCGCGCCAGGGCGAAGTGCTGCGCCTGCCGATCAAGCACGGCGAAGGCCTCTACGTGGCGCCGGCCGACGAGCTGCGCGCGATGGAAGAGCGCGGGCAGGTGCTGCTGCGCTATACCGACGCCGCTGGCCGCGAGCGCGACGACGCAAATCCCAACGGCTCGACCCACGCGATCGCCGGTATCGCCAACGAAAGCTTCAACGTCTTCGGCCTGATGCCCCATCCCGAGCACGCGGTCGAGGCCGCGCTCGGCGGCGAGGACGGGCTGAAGATCTTTCGCTCGATCGCGACGAGCGCCGAACAGGCGCGCGTCCGGGTTTCGGGCGGCTCTGCTTCCACAACGTCGGCATGAGCGCCGCGACGACCGCCGAGACGCCGGTCGCGCTCGCAGGCGAGCCCGCGGCCGATCTCGAGCAGGCTCGTGCGCACGGGCTCACCGACGACGAGTACCGGGCGATCGAGCGATGGCTCGGGCGCACGCCGACTTTCACCGAGCTTGGCGTCTTCTCGGTGATGTGGTCGGAACACTGCTCGTACAAATCCTCGCGGCGCCATCTGCGGATGATGCCGAACAAGGGGCCGCGCGTAGTCGGCGCGCCCGGCGAGAACGCCGGCGCGCTCGACGTCGGCGACGGATGGGTCGCGGTGTTCAAGATCGAAAGCCACAACCATCCCTCGTTCGTCGAACCCTATCAGGGCGCGGCGACGGGCGTCGGCGGGATCCTGCGCGACATCTTCACGATGGGCGCGCGGCCGGTGGCGGGCATGGATTCGCTCAAGTTCGGCGCGTTCGACCATCCGCGCACGCGCTACCTGCTGAGCGGCGTGGTCGGCGGAATCGGCGGCTACGGAAATTGCGTCGGCGTGCCGACCGTGGGCGGCGAGGTGATGTTCGACGCGGCCTACAACGGCAACATCCTGGTCAACGCATTCTGCCTCGGACTTGCGCGGCGCGGCGAATTGCAGAGCGCGCGCGCAAAAGGTCCGGGGAATCCGGTGATGTACGTCGGTTCGGCCACCGGACGCGACGGAATCCATGGCGCGAGCCTGCTCGCCTCGGCCGAGTTCGATGCGAGCAGCGAGGCGAAGCGCCCGACCGTGCAGGTCGGCGATCCGTTTGCGGAAAAGCTGCTGATCGAGGCGTGCCTCGAGGCGATGCGCAGCGGCGCGATCGTCGCAATCCAGGACATGGGCGCCGCCGGGCTTACCTCGTCGTCTAGCGAGATGGCGGCGCGCGGCGAGTTAGGAATCGAACTCGACCTCGACCGGATTCCGCTGCGCGAAGCCGGGCTCACGCCGTATGAAATTCTGCTCTCGGAGTCGCAGGAACGAATGCTGCTGGTGGCGGAGCGCGGACGCGAGTCCGAACTCGCTGCGATCTTCGCGCGCTGGGACCTGCACGCGGTGGTGGTGGGCAGGATCACCGCGGATCGGCGTTGGCGGGCGCGCTGGCGCGGAAAGCTGGTTGCTGACATTCCGGCCGTCGCGCTGACCGACGAGGCGCCGGTTTACGATCGTCCGGCGCGCGAGCCTTCGAAGCCGGCGTCCGCCTCAAGCGCTGCCGCGGGCGCGGCATCCGGGCCGCCGGCGGGCGAAGCTTTGCGCCGATTGCTCGACCGCCCGAACGTCGGCTCCAAGCAATGGGTCTATCGCCAGTATGACTCGATCGTGCAGAGCAACACGATGACGGGGCCGGGTAGCGACGCCGCGGTGCTCAGGATCAAGGGCACGAATCGCGCGCTCGCGCTCAAGGTCGACTCCAACCCGCGCGCCTGCGCGCTGGATCCTTACGTCGGCGCGGCCGCGACCGTGGTCGAAGCCGCGCGCAACGTTGCCTGCGCGGGCGCCCGGCCGATCGGGCTTACGAACTGCCTCAATTACGGCAACCCGGAACGCCCCGAGATCATGTGGCAGTTCATCCGTGGCGTCGAGGGTATCCGCGACGCCGCCCTCGCGCTGGAAACCCCGGTGGTCAGCGGCAACGTCAGCTTCTACAACGAGACCGAGGGCCGTGCGATTCCGCCCACGCCGACTATCGCGATGCTCGGGGTGATCGAAGACGCCAATCGGCGCGTGACTCATTTTTTCAAGCGTCCGGGCGACGCGGTTATACTGTTGCGGACCGCGCCGGCGACGCTCGCGGCGAGCGAATACGCGGCCGTGTTCCAGACCGATGGCGGATCCCTTGCGCGACTCGACCTCAAACGCGAGCGCGCGCTTGTCGAGGGGCTGGTTGCCGCCGCCGATCGCGGGTTGATAAGATCAGCTCACGACGTTGCGGAAGGCGGACTGGCGGTTACGCTGGCGGAGTGCTGCTTCAATCCCGACGACGTCCTGGGCGCGGAGATCGACGGGATGCCGGAGCGGGTTGGGGCGGAAGTGTTTTTTGGCGAAGGCGCTTCATCCGTAGTGCTGTCAGCCGCATCCGATGAGACCGGGGCGCTGCGGGAATTGTTCGACGGAGTCGAGTTTACGATAATCGGACGCGTGATTGACCGGCCGCGCCTTAGGATTGCAGACGCGATCGACGAGGATGTACGCGAGTTGAGACAAATCCACCAACAGGCGATCGTGCGGAGGCTTGCCGCAAATGGATGAAGTCCGGCCGCGAGAACTCTCGAAGGAGCCTTCGGAGCTGTTTGTCGAAGTATCGCCCGAGGAGCGCAATCTCGACGCCTTTCACGAGGAGTGCGGCGTCTTTGGCGTCTTCGGCCATCCCGAGGCCGCCAATCTCGCCTACCTCGGCATGTATGCGCTGCAGCATCGGGGGCAGGAATCCGCCGGCATCGTCTCCTCCAACGGCAAGGCGCTGATCTCGCATCGCGGGATGGGTCTCGTCGCCGATATCTTCAACAGCGACGTGATAAATCGCCTCGAGGGCACGGCGGCGATCGGGCACAATCGCTACTCCACCACCGGCTCGACGACGCTCAAGAATTGCCAGCCGCTGGTCGTCGAATACGCGGGCGGCGGCCTCGCGCTCGCGCACAACGGCAACCTGGTGAATTTTGCCGAGCTGCGCGAGCGGCTGGAGGCCAACGGGTCGCTCTTCCAGTCCTCTTCCGACAGCGAGGTGATTATCCATCTGATCGCCGGATCGCGCGCAGCCACGCTCGCCGAGCGCGTGGCCGAAGCGCTCGCCCAGGTGCGCGGAGCGTACTCCCTGGTGGTGCTGGCGCAGCACGAGATGCTCGCGGTGCGCGACCCGTTCGGCTTTCGCCCGCTGGTGCTGGGCTCGCTCAACGGCGCGCCGATCGTGGCCTCGGAAACCTGTGCGCTCGACCTGGTGCGCGCGGACTACATCCGCGAGATCGAGCCGGGCGAGATGGTGGTGATAAGCGACGAGGGCGTGCGCTCGCTGCGTCCGTTTCCGCCGGCGCCGGCCCGGCGATGCATCTTCGAGTACGTTTACTTCTCCCGGCCCGACAGCCTGCTTTACGGGCGCAGTGTTTACCAGGTGCGCAAGCTGCAGGGGCGCGCGCTTGCCCGCCAATGCCCGGCCGACGCCGATATCGTCGTGCCGGTGCCCGACTCGGGCAATGCCGCGGCGCTCGGCTATGCTGAGGAATCGGGGCTGCCGTTCGAGATGGGCCTGGTGCGCAGTCACTACGTGGGACGCACGTTCATCGAGCCGCGCCAGTCGATTCGCCACTTCGGGGTCAAGATAAAGTTCAACCCGGTCTCCGAGCTGCTGCGCGGCCGGCGCGTGGTGCTGGTCGAGGATTCGCTGGTGCGCGGCACCACGCTGCGCAAGGTGATCCCGATGCTGCGGCAGGCTGGGGCGCGCGAGGTCCATATGCGGATCGCGGCGCCGCCCACCACCAACTCCTGCTTTTACGGAATCGACACTCCGACGCGCGAAGAATTGCTTGCCTCGAGCCACTCGGTCGAGGAGATCCGCAACTACATCACGGCCGACTCGCTCGATTACCTCAGCTGGGAAGGTCTGTACTCATTCCTGGACGGCCCGCGCGAGGGCTTTTGCGACGCCTGCTTCACGGGCAAATATCCGGTAGAGATTCCGGCCAATCACGCGCCCCATCAGTTGCGCCTGTTTGAAGCGGCCGACAACGCGCTCGGCCGCTGAGCGCGCTCATCCGCAGCCGCGCGGCGGGTCTCGTTCGCTCAGCGCTGGACGCTGAACGCCTGCGCGAGCGAGATGTCGTGTTTGAGCTCGTCCATCGGCTCGCTCGTCGTGAGCACGCAGATGAAGTGGTCCGCCTTCGACACCGTCACGCAGAGGCTATAGCCTTCGTATTCGTAGAGCATATGGCCGTGGACCTCGCCGATGGCGCTGGGCGGCATGGCGAAGTCGCTCGCCTTGTAGCGCGTGCACAGGATGTCGCCGTTGCGTCCACGGTAGAGCGTGTAGGTGACCGGATTGCCGTCCGGCAGCCGGTCGATTCGCCCGCCGACGACGCCATAGCCGGCTAACTCGAAGTTCCACATCAGGTCTGGCATCTCAGCCGAGCCATAAGCCATCGCGATTTCCGCCAGCGAGGCCGACGGTACGGTCGGCCTGAACGCGGTCTCGAACGTCTCGTAGCTGTAAACAGCCTGGTCAAGCGCCTCGCTGGCCGGGATCGCGCTGACGCCGGAGGATGGGGTCTCCCGATGCAGGCCGGGCAGGCCGCCGCCAGCCCATATCACGACCAGCAGCATCGCCGCCGCGGCGAGCGGGGCCCAGGTGCGCGGACGCTTGAGTTCGCGGATCGCGGCCCGGCCAATCCGACGCGGCGCGGATCCGTCATCGAGCCGATCGAGCGCGGCACTGATCCGCGCTTGCATCCCTTCGGGGGTTTTCACAGTGGCGGCCTGGCGGCGTATCAGCGCCTTCAACAGCCGCTCCTCGACCAGGAGCACCCGGCATCGGGTGCATCCGTCGTCCAATCCGCTGCCGAGATGCTGAATCACCGCGCGCTCTTCAGCGCGCGTCAATTCGCCGTCGGCATGCGCGGAGAGGTAGTTGGCGATGTACTCCTCGCAATTCACGGGTTTCCCTGCTTATACACGCAAGCGCGAGTCATCTGAATACACTCGGCGATCCGCCTAGCGGACCAGTCCGCGCCGGCGGGCGAACGCGCCGAGCGCAACCCGCATCATCTGGCGCCCGCGCGAAACCCGCGATTTGACCGTGCCGATCGGTATTTCGAGGACCTGCGCGACCTCCTGGTAGTTGAGTTCCTGCACATCGACCAGCATCAGCACCGTGCGAAAGTCCTGGGGCAAGGCGTTGAGTGCGGCCGCAACTTCGTGGTCCAGAACGCTCTCCGAGATAAGCATCTCGGGGTTGCTCGTTTTCTGCTCGCGGCGCGCGCTCAAGCCCTCGACGGCGCGCTCGAAATCCTCGGGCGAGAGCGCAACCTGTTCGCGATCGGCGCCGCGGTAGCCGTTGCGGAAGTTGTTGTACAAGATGGTCAAGAGCCACGCGCGGCAGTTGGTGCCCGGGGTGTACTGATGGAAAAAGCGATACGCGCGCAGCACGGTCTCCTGCAAAAGATCGCGAGCGTCGTCGGGATTACGCGACAGCCGCAGGGCCGCCGAGTAGAGCGCGTCGACGTGAGGCAGCGCCTCGCGTTCGAAGAGCCCACGCTTTTCGCTGCCCCCTTTTTCCGCCATATTCCGCGAGCACCAACATATACCACCACCGTCTGGTGCAACGCCGCCGATGGTGAAAAAGTTCCCGGTTTTCAACCGAAGGAACCTTGGCCTGCTGTACCCGAGTTAAATACACTTTGTCCCAGGTTGGTCGAAGGTTACGGACCCATTGCCGGCGAAGTCGCATCCTCCGCCCGGCGGATGCGTATTTAGGCCATCGAGGATGTCATCTGTCGGCGCCGGATAATCGGCGCGAAAGAGGAGAAAACAATGGATCGCAGCACGATTGCCGGCGCGGTTCTCGCCGCGGCGGTGGGCGCGATGTTTTTGAGCACGCCGCTCCTTGCGCAAAGCTCCTCGGGGAATTCCACCGACGCAGCCAGCGTCAAGTGCATCGGCGGCAATAGCTGCAAGGGGCAGAGCGCGTGCCAGACGGCCAAGAGTGGGTGCATGGGTCAGAACTCATGCAAGGGCAAAGGATGGGTGATGTCCGTCTCGGTCAAGGCCTGCACAGATCAGGGCGGCAAACCGGACAAGAATCCGGCCAAGGCGATGTAGCGTTTGAAGCGCGCGGATTTCCATCAGCTGGGATTTGGCGTCGGTCTGCGCCAGCCACATTATGCCCGGGTCCTCGAGGGCGCGCGGGATGATGCGGCTTCGCACGATCTCCGTTCGCACGATCTGCGTTTGCAGGATATGCGTCCGGTGGACTGGTTCGAGGTGATATCGGAAAACTTCATGGTCGAGGGCGGGCGCCCGCTCGAAGTGCTCGACGGCGTGCGCGCTAGGTACCCGGTCGTGATGCACGGCGTGTCGCTCTCGATCGGCTCGAGCGATCCGCTCAATCGCTCCTACCTCGGGGCGCTTGGCACATTGGCGCGGCGCGTCGAGCCGGCCTGGGTCTCGGACCATTTGTGCTGGACCGGCGTGGGCGGACGCAATCTGCACGATCTGCTGCCGCTGCCCTACACCGAGGAGACCGTGCGTCATGTCGCTCGGCGCATCCGCGAGGTCCAGGACATTCTCGAACGCACGATCCTTATCGAGAACGTGTCGAGCTACCTGGCGTTTCGCGCCTCTCGCCTCGCCGAATGGGAGTTTCTTCGCGCCGTCGCGGAGGAGGCCGATTGCGCGATCCTGCTCGACATCAACAACATTTTCGTGAGCGCCTTTAACCATCGCTTCGACCCCTTGCGCTATATCGACGCCATCCCGGCTGATCGCGTGGTGCAGTTTCATCTTGCGGGCCATAGCGACCACGGCAACTACTTGCTCGACACGCATGATCATCCGATTCGCCCCGAGGTTTGGGCGCTCTATGAGCACGCTGTCGGGCGCTTCGGCCGCGTTGCGACGCTTATCGAGTGGGACGACAGCATTCCGGAGTTCGAGGTGCTGGCCGCGGCGGCCGACGAAGCGCGCCGCAGGTGCGAAGCGGCACTGATCGCCGTTGCGGCGGCGGGCGAGGCCGGCCCGGGCGCGGCGTACGAACTATCCGCACGCCGCCGCGGACCGGACCGTAGGGGAGAGTTGTGAAGCGCGGGAGCGCACGGCGTCCCGTTTGCGAACATTCAGCGGCGCGCCGTGCCGATTTTCCGATGAACCGGCTGACCAGCGCCTGAGTTCCTGCTCGCTCTTGCCGATCGTTGAGGCGCGGGCAATGCTATCCTCTGAAGTGTGAGCGCCGTCGCCAACATACGGATCGAGGCCATCAATACCCCTCAGGCGTTCGAGGAGTTCGCGCGTCTGCCCTACGAGGTTTACGCCGACCGCGAGGCCTGGTGGCCGCCCGACGTCCGCAATGAGATTGACCTTCTTTCCGGGCGCACGCTGACCGCGCCTTACCTCGGATTGCAGCCGTTCTGCGCCTGGAGCAATGGCCGCCTGGTGGCTCGCGTAAGCGCCGTGATCAATCGCCGCTATATCAGCCATTGGGGCGAGCGGGTGGGGCAGCTAATCCATTTCGAGGCGGCCGCGGGCGAAGAGGACGCGGTTGGTACGATGCTGACGCGGGCGATGGAATGGCTCGCCCGCGCAAAGATGGAATCGGTGCGCAGCGGATTCGCCGCGTTTCTCGACTATCCCTATGCGATCGATAACTACGGCAGCTTGCCCTCGTTCCTGTTGCGCGGCAATCCCGAGTACTATCATCGCTATCTCAAGAACGCCGGCTTCGAGACCGAGAAGGGTCAGATAGATTACACCGCGCCGTTGACCGAAGAGATGCTCGCGCGCTACGCGCGGATGATCGAAGCGGCGCGCACTGCCGGAGTCGCCATAAAGAGCTGGCGCGAATACGGATTCCTCTCCGCAGTGGATGCGTGGACCGCGGTCACCAACGCGGCGTTTGTCCGGCATTGGGGATGGAACCCGATAAGCCGCGACGAAGTGCGCCCGATGATGGCGCCGCTACACGGCACCGCGGTCGGCGACCTATCGATGGTCGCGGTGGTCAATCGCGAAATTATCGGTGTGGTCTTCTCGGTCCCGGACCTGAGTCCGGCGCTCGCGCAGGTTCGTCCGGGCGTCAAACTGCTTCCCGAGCGCGGAGGCGGCACACGCGGCGCGCTTATCAATATCGGCGTAGTCGAGCAGGCGCGCGGCAAGGGCGTCGCGCTCGCGATGGCGGCGCGCTCGTTTGCGACGATGGCGCAGAGCGGGATGCGCTTCGCTGGCTACACGCTGGTGCTCGACGACAACTGGGCGTCGCGGCGTACGGCGGCTGCGTTGGGGGCGCGGGTGACGGGAAACTTCGTCACCTATCGCAGAAATCTGTAACCGCGAGTCCAAAAGACGTCGAGCCACCGCTCGTCCGCGGAAAATGACCCGTTCGGCGCCCATTTTTCCGGTTTTTCTTCGGCTCGCGGCTTGAAGGGCGAGATTCGCGGATGTTAGTGTAGGCGCTCGCTCCTTGCTCCCTCTGGGGGCTGGAATCCACAAGGAGGCTGCCGCGTGCGGCGCTACGAGACTATTTTCATTCTTCGCTCGGATCTGGGCGAGCCTCAGGTCAAAGACAGCATCAAGCGTTTCGAGGGTCTGGTCGGCGCCGGAGGCGGCGAGCTGCTCGAGACGGACGAATGGGGCTTTCGCGAGCTCGCCTACCGGATTCACAACGAACGTCGCGGTTACTACGTCCGGCTCGATTATGCCGCCGACGGCGCAGTGATGAACGAGGTTGAACGCAACCTCAAACTCTCCGATAGCGTGCTGCGTTATCTGTCGGTGCTGCTCGATCCCGAGGTCGATACCGCCAAGGTGCGAGCCGAAATCGAAGCGCGGCTCCATCGCGCCGCCGAGGCCAAGGCCGCGGTCGAAGCAAGAGTGGCGGCCGCTGCGGCCGCCGCGGAGCGTCCGGCGGGCGAAGGGAGTTCCGCCGCACGAGCCGCCGATCTCTCTGCCGAAGAGGCGGCGGGCGAGGCTGAAGTCGCGCAAAAGGCCGCCTCCGAGCAGCCGGAGGGAGGGGCCGCGCCCGCCGCAGGCGAGGCGAATCCCGCGGGTGAGCCGAAACAGGATTGAGCTGGTCGGAGTGGCGGTTTCCGCGCCCGAGGTGCGGATTACACCCGCCGGCACGCCGGTTTTAAGGGTCGAAGTGAACTGCGGCGAAGGCCGCGAAGTTTTAAGGCTGGGAGTCGTGATGGCTGGCGAGGACGCGCGGGAGCTAGGCGCGCGAATCGCCGCCGGGGCGACGCTTAAAGTGACGGGAACGCTGCGCGCGGTGCGCGGCAACAACCGATGGTCGTCCGCGGGAAGCGGCGTCGAGGTGCTGGCATCCGCGATAAGCGAGGTTGCGGCCGACGCGGTCGCGTGAAAACCAGGCAGGCAGTCTCAGCGCCTGCATCAGAGTACGATTCGACGTTTGATTTGACAGGATTAAAATGGCCGACGAAGAAAGGACAGAGCAAGGCCCCGGACACGGTAGTCATGAGCACGGGCGCGGCCGCTTCGGAGGCCCGCGCGCCGATTCCGATCGCCAGGGCGGCGGCGAGCGTGGCGGGATGCGCCGGCGCTCCGGCGGCGGCCGGCGCAAAGTATGCCGCTTCTGCGCCGACAAGGCGCTGAAGGTGGATTACAAGGACGTGCGCACGCTGCAGAACTTCATCACCGAGGGTGGCAAGATCGTGCCCAGCCGGACCTCCGGCAACTGCGCGCGTCATCAGCGGCAACTCGCGGTCGCGATCAAGCGGGCGCGTGTGATCGCGCTGCTGCCCTTTTCAACCCTGGGCTGACGGGGGATGACCGACGGGGATGACGAGCGAGCGGTGAGAAGCGCGCAGACAATCGTCGGGCTGCTGGTGGGCGCGATTCGCGCGGCCTTCCTGTCTGCCGCGCTTTACCTGGCCGCGGCGGTGATCCCGCTGGTGGGCGCGATCTCCTCGCTGCTCGCACCGGCGCCGGTTCTGCTTTTTTCGGTGGGCTCAGCCCGAACGCGATTGCGTGCGGCGGCGGCGATTGCGGTGGCTGCTGTGGCGGTGGCCGCGCTCGGCGGATGGCTCGCGGCGCTCGGCTATGTGCTGACTTTCGGGCTGGCCGCGGCCGTGATGTGCGACATGCTCGAGCGGCGCAAGCCCTTCGAGACGATCGTGATGGTGACCGGCGCCGCGGTGCTGGCGGCAAGCGTGATTGCGGCCTTTGCGATAGCGGGTTCGGCCGAAGGTCTGGCGCGGGAGATCCACGACGCGTTGGCCTCCGGAATGGCGCGCGGACACGAGTTCTACAAGGTGTTGGGAATCGAGACCGGAATGGAGCACGACGCGGAGGCCGGGCTGCTCGACATGATGATGCGGCTATGCCCGGCGCTGGTTGCGCTGTCGGCAGGCTTCGGCGCGCTGCTGAATCTGGCGATATTCTGGCGGATGGGCGGCCGGCAGCGGCTCGGCTACCCGCTCTTCAGCGACCTGGCGCGCTGGTCGACGCCGGAGTGGTGCATTTGGGTTTTACTGGCGGCGGGGTTCGGAATGTTCGTTCCGGTGCCGGCGCTGGTGGTGGCGGCGATGGACGCCTTCGTATGCGTGTCCGCGGTGTATTTCTGCCAGGGACTCGCGATCATGGCCTTTTACTTCAAGGCCCTGACGATTCCGCCTTGGGTCCGGGGGCTCATCTATTTTGTTACAATAATCCAGCCGGTGCTGGCGGTGCTGGTATGCGCGGCGGGCATTTTCGATCTGTGGGTGGATTTCCGGCGGCTTAAGCCGCCGAGCCAGGAGGCGGGAAGCTTTGGCGATTTTTTCTAGCCGCGAAAGGCGATTTCGGCGATCAAGGCTATGAACGTACAAGTAATTTTGAGTGAAGAGGTGCCCAATCTGGGGCGTCCCGGTGACGTAGTCAAGGTCCGCGCCGGGTACGCGCGCAACTATCTGCTGCCGCGGCGTCTCGCCGTCGAGGCCAGTTCCCGAAACCTGCGCGCCTTCGAGCATCAGAAGAAGCTCGCGATGCTGCGGCGCGAGGCGAACAAGGGAGCGGCGCTCAAGCTCAAGCAGCGGCTCGAGGCGTTGACGCTCACCATCGGCGCCAACGCGGGCGAAGAGGGCAAGCTCTTCGGCTCGGTAACCAATATCGATATCGAGCGGGCATTGCGCGAGCGCGGATTCGAGCTCGAGCGGCGAAAAATAATGTTGGCTGAGCCGATCAAGCAGCTTGGCGAGTTCACCATTACGGTGAGGCTCGACCCGGAGGTTGAAGCTGGCGTGAAGCTCACTGTGGCGGCGTCATAAGGGCCATCCGGGTATGATGAAACTTTACGATTTCCTGCCCTGCCCGTTCGGTCAGAAGGTGCGGATTGTTCTGGCGGAAAAGAGCCTGACCTACGAGCTCATCCAGATCGACTTCGCTCAGAACGACCAGCGGCGCCCCGAATTTCTCCGGCTTAACCCGTTTGCCCGGGTTCCGGTGCTGATCGACGAAGACACCACGGTCTACGATTCGACGATCATCAACGAATATCTGGAGGACGAATATCCGGAACCGCCGATGTTGCCGACAGTCGGTTCGAGCGCCCAGCGCGCGCGGGCGCGGCTCTTCGAGGACTTCGCCGATACCTCGTTCACGCCGCAGGTTGGACAGCTTATGGCCGAGATGGCGCGGGCGGATGGCGAGCGCGACCAGGGACGGCTCCAGCGGCTGCATCGTTCGATCGAGCGAGCGCTGGACTATCTCAATCATGAGCTTACCGGCCAGCAGTTTCTGGCCGGAGAGTTTTCGGTCGCCGACATCGGATTCGCGCCGCGCATGCTGATATTGGGCGAATTGGGAGTCCAGGCCGCAACCAATCGTCCCAACGTCGACGCATGGATAAGACGGATGCTGGAGCGGCCGAGCGTCCAGTCCCTCCAAGGCGTGACGATCGAACCGCTCGCCGGCGTCTAGCGGTCGCGGCCACGAATTACGCCCGCCGATTTTTCGCAGGCTGAAAAAGCGACAGGCGCGCCGTCCCGATGGACGGCGCGCCTGCTTTTCAAGGGTCATCGATACGGAGCGGTGGTTGTTAGGCTAAACCATCCGCAGCCGATTTGATAGCCAATCGGTGCATCGGTAGTGCGGTCTCCGGCTAGTAGGGTTGATCCTCGCCGAACAACGGTTCCTCGTCCTCGGCACGCGTTGAGGCCACACCGGTCGCCCGGTAAAGCAGCTTGGCCGCGAATAGCTTGTTGCCCAGCCGGCCCTGCGGCTTCAGCATTCCCCCGTGCCGACGGCACCGCGGACACGCCATCGTGCCGCTCAGGAGGCTCGCGTTCTGCGGAGTGATGCGCAGGTCAAAGGTAGCTCCGCATCCTGGGTTCTGGCATACGGTCCGGTAAACGACTCCCGGCCGCTCAGCGCTCTTGGTCTCAGTGGTTGTCGCGGTTTGCATTGCGCTATCTCCTTGCCGCGTCTGTGGGTCTTATCAGCCGCGCTGGTGAATTAGACGTAAAACGCAGTGAGAAGTTTCAAGCAAGCGATGTGCCGGGGCTGATTCGCGGTTTCGATCTTCAGGAAAATATCTATAAATCCGACACTTAGAGGTTCCGAGAATGATCCGAACGAAAACCGGGCAATTTTCGCACAATGAGCCCTTTTTGCAACAATGATCTCTAATTTCTGGCAAAATGACTCAGAATCGGCCGCCGATTGAGCCACTTTTGAAAATGCTCGCTTTTGCGCAGCATTATACGAGACGAGGCGCCCTTTCTGATTATGCTCTGATGATCGTCTGGTGAATCCGTCCGGACTGAGAGTGCAGCGAAGGGTAGGGCAATGAGGACTCTTGCGATGGTGATGGCCGGAGGGCTGGGCAGCAGACTGCATCCGCTGACCCGCGATCGCGCCAAGCCGGCTGTGCCCTTCGGCGGCAAGTACCGGATCATCGATTTCGTCCTTTCCAATCTTGTAAACTCGCGAATTTACGCGATTTACGTGCTGGTCCAATGGCGATCCCAGTCGCTTATCGAGCATCTCAAGGACGGATGGCAGTTCGGCGGGATACTGACTGACCAGTTCGTCACCCCGGTACCCGCCCAGATGCGGATGGGCGAGAGCTGGTACCAGGGCACCGCCGACGCCATCTTCCAGAACCTCAACCTGCTCGACGACAACAATCCCGACCTCGTCGCGGTCTTCGGCGCTGACCATATCTACCGGATGGACGTACAGCAGATGATCGAGTTCCATCTCGAGCGCAAGGCCGCCGTAACCGTCGCCACCATCCCGGTCCGGATCGAAGAGGCCAACCAGTTCGGGATCGTCGACGTCGATTCGGGATTGCGCGTCTCGGGCTTTAAGGAGAAACCGCCAAGCGCGCGTGCGATGCCTGGGGCGCCCGGACAGTGCCTCGCGTCGATGGGCAATTATCTGTTCGATCCCGAAGTCCTGCGCCGCGCGCTGGAGGAGGACTCGACCATCGCTTCGAGCCATCACGACTTCGGCCGCGATCTCATCCCGCGCCTGATTGAGCAGGTTCCCGTGTACGCCTATAACTTCATGACCAATCGCATCCAGGGCGATTCCGAGGTCAACCTGAGCTACTGGCGCGATGTCGGTACGATCGACGCCTACTACGAAGCCAACATGGATCTGCGCGACGCGCGCCCCCATCTCAACCTCTACAACCAACGCTGGCCGTTGCGCACGGCCTACTACGATCAGCCGCCGGCCAAGTTCGTCTTCGACGAGCACGGGCGGCGGGGCGAAGCGCTGCATTCGGTCGTCTCCGAAGGATGCATCGTGTCGGGCGGCACCGTGCGCAATTCGGTGCTCGGCCGCTCGGTCTTCGTGCACTCGTGGAGCCTGGTCGAGGACTCGGTGATCATGGATTACAGCGAGATCGGCCGCCACGCCCGCGTACGCCGCGCGATCATGGACAAGAACGTGTACATCGCCGAGGGCGACGAGATCGGTTACGATCTCGAGCGCGACCGTCAGCGCTTCCACGTCACCGATTCCGGCCTGGTCGTGATTGCCAAGGCCCCCAAGCGCGAACGGCAAAGCCTGTGACACAAAGCCTCGCCAGCGCCCCGATGGAAAAGGCGTCTACCGCCGCTGTCGACGCCACCGCTGCCGCTGATGAGGCGGCCGGCCGCTACGACGCGGCCTCTGCCGCTGACGACGCGGTTGTCAGCAACGACGCGGCAGACCCTCAGTCCGC